>CAZDZH010000010.1:2198-52129 GCA_964509935.1 uncultured Clostridia bacterium | reverse complement strand
CTGTCGGGAATTGTTATGCTTTCAAGTGAAGCGCAACCATAGAACGCACTGCTTGCAATAACTTTGGTTTTATCGTTGATGGTACAAGAGGTAATACTTGTGTCTGTTGCTTCAATCAAGACAAGGTAAAGGTTATTATCATTACCTAAGTATTTTGCGTTTTCGTACTCGTTATAAATTAAATTTTTACAGCCATAGAACGCATCTAGACCCATATAGGTGATACTGTCGGGAATTGCTATGCTTGTAAGCGACGTACAATCAGCGAACGCACTATCATCTATTGTTATTACGCCGTTGCCTATCGTTACTTCTGTAAGCGAGGTGCAACCTCCGAACGTATTATAACCTATTTCGGTTACGCCGTCGGGGATTGTTATACTTGTAAGCGACGTACAATCAGCGAAAGCAGAACTACCTATTGCCGTTACGCCGTCGGGGATTGTTATACTTGTAAGTGAAGTACAACCTCTGAACGCTTTGTAGTCTATTTCGGTTACGCTATTTGGAATTGTTACGCTTGTAAGTTCGGTGCAACCTTCGAATGCGTATTCGCCTATATATGTAACGCCGTCGGGGATTGCTATGCTCGTAAGCGAAGTGCAACCATAGAACGTGCTATCCTCTATTTCGGTAATACCTTTTCCTATCGTTATGCTTGCAAGTGAGGTACAACCATAGAATACTCGTTGCCCCATATATGTTACGCCGTCGGGAATAGTTATGCTTGCAAGCGAGGTACAACCGTAGAACGCACTACTGCCTATTGTTGTTACACCGTTGGGGATTGTTATGCTTGTAAGTGAGGTACATTCATAAAAAGCGAAATAACTTATTGCGGTTACACCGCTGGGAATCGTTATGCTTGCAAGCGAGGTGCAACCACTGAACGTATAATCTGATATTGCGGTTACGCTGTCGGGAATTGTTATGCTCGCAAGAGAGGCACAGCCTGCAAACGCACCGCCTGCAATAACTTTGGTTTTATCGTTGAAGGCAAAAGAAGTAATGCTTTTGTCTATAGTTTCAATCAGAGCAAGGTAAAGGTTATTATCATTACCTAAATATCTTGCATTTTCGTACTCGTTATATGATAAACTAGTGCATTCATAGAACGCACAACCATCTATTCGGGTTACACTGTCGGGGATTGCTATGCTTGTAAGCGAGGTACAACCGGCGAACGCACCTTCACCTATTGTTGTTACGCTGTCGGGGATTGTTACGCTTGCAAGCGAGGTGCAATCTTCGAATAAACCATAAGCAATTTGTGTAACACCGTTGGGAATTGTTATGCTTTCAAGCGAGGCGCAGCCATAGAACACATTATAGTCTATTTCGGTTACGCTATTTGGAATTGTTATGCTTTCAAGCGATGTGCAACCAGAGAACGCCCAATGACCTATTGCCGTTACGCCGTCGGGGATTTCTATGCCTGTAAGAGAGGCACATTCTTCGAACGCACAACTGCCTATTGCGGTAATGCCGTTGCCTATCGTTACGTCTGTAAGCGAGGTGCAACCTCGGAACATACCATAACCCATTTCGGTTACGCTGTCGGGGATTGCTATACTTGTAAGCGACGTACAATCAGCGAACGCACAGTCTGCAATAACTTTGGTTTTATCGTTGATGGTACAAGAAGTAATGCTTGTATCTTGGGCTTCAATCAGGGCAAGGTAAAGGTTATTATCATTACCTAAGTATTTTGCATTTTCGTACTCGTTATAATTTAAGCTTGAACAATTATAGAACGCATATCTACCTATATAGGTTACGCTGTCGGGGATTGTTATACTTGTAAGCGACGTGCAATCTTCAAACGCCCAATAACCTATTCCGGTTACACCGTCGGGGATTGTTACGCTTTCAAGTGAGGTGCAACCAGAGAACGCATCATCCATTATTTCGGTTACATATTTTTCGTTATACCAAGAGGCAACGGTTATGTTTGTTTCGGTACAAGTACCTATACCCGTGCACATATAATATGTACCGTCTTCCGAAAGGGTATATTCCAAGCCTTGGGAACCTGAAATTTTTTCTATCTGTGGTTTACCGCCTTGACTTTTGCCGCCGCAGGCAGATAAGCCGATAGCGAGCGTTAAAGAAGTAATAGCCGTCAATGAAACGATTAAAAATTTTCTTTTCATATTAAACCTCCTGTAATTATTTTATCATTAAAAATATTCTAAATCAATTCTATTTATACTAAAATTTCAAAATATAATTACGGACGGCTTTTTTAAAAAGCCGCGCCCCTGATTAATAAAAGACAATTTAACAACGCGATTTAAGAATTTGCAAGTATTTTTTTGAGGAACTGACCCGTATAACTGTTTGCGCAGTCTGCTACCTCTTCGGGCGAGCCGCAGGCTACCACCGTGCCGCCCTTATCGCCGCCCTCCGGTCCGAGGTCGATTATATAGTCGGCGCATTTTATTACGTCGAGGTTGTGCTCTATCACCAGCACGGTATTGCCTCCCTCGCGCAGGCGCGTGATTATTTTTACCAGCTTATCCACGTCGTAGCTGTGCAGACCGGTCGTGGGTTCGTCAAGAATGTAGAAGGTTTTGCCCGTGGAGCGTTTTGAAAGCTCGGTTGCGAGCTTTACCCTCTGCGCTTCGCCGCCCGAAAGGGTGGTTGCGCTTTGACCGAGCTTTATATAGCCCAGACCCACGTCGCAAAGGGTTTTAAGCTTATTATATATTGAAGAAACGGGCTTGAAAAATTCAGCCGCTTCCTCCACCGTCATTTCGAGCACGTCGGATATGGATTTACCCTTGTACTTTACTTCGAGCGTTTCGCGGTTATAACGTTTGCCGCCGCACACTTCGCAGGGGACGAAAATGTCGGGCAAGAAGTGCATTGCTATCTGCAAAATGCCGTCGCCCTGACAATGCTCGCACCTGCCGCCCGCTACGTTGAACGAGAATCTTCCGCTCTTATATCCCCTCTCCTTTGCATCGGGGGTGGCGGCGAAAAGCTCGCGTATCTGCGTAAACACGCCCGTATAGGTCGCAGGGTTGGAACGGGGAGTTCTGCCTATGGGCTGCTGGTCGATAGCTATTATTTTATCGAAGTATTCAAGCCCCTCGAAAGAGTCGGCTGCGCCCAACTGCTGACGGGCGCGATTGAGCTGATTTGCGAGGTAGGGATAAATTATTTCGTTAACTAAGCTGGATTTGCCAGAGCCCGAAACGCCTGTTACCGCGGTTATGAGTCCCACGGGAATTTCTACGTTTATGTTTTTAAGGTTGTTCTGTCTGCAACCTAATACCTTTAAATACCTGCCGTCTGGCTTTACGCGGAATTCAGGCACTTCTATTTTTCTTCTGCCTGCGAGGAAATCGCCAGTTATCGAGCGCGGCTGGTTCATAATATCTTGCTGAGTGCCGCAAGCAACGACCTCTCCGCCGTGAACGCCCGCCTTAGGACCTATATCAACTATATAGTCGGCGGCGCGAATGGTGTCCTCGTCGTGTTCGACGACTATCAGAGTATTTCCTAAATCCCTAAGTCCTTCGAGAGAGCGCAGAAGCTTTTCGTTGTCGCGCTGGTGCAGACCTATGGACGGCTCGTCCAATATATATAATACGCCCGTAAGCGCGCTGCCTATCTGCGTGGCGAGGCGTATGCGCTGGCTCTCTCCGCCCGAAAGGGTCGCCGCGCTGCGCGAAAGGGTGAGATAGCCAAGCCCCACGTTCTGCAAAAAGGTGAGGCGGCTGTCTATTTCCTTTACTATGGAATCGGCAATCATATGCTCGGTTTTATTGAAGAACGAGAAGTCGGAAAACGCCTTTAAATCGTCTATCGGCATGTCGCAGACTTCCATTATGTTTTTGCCGCCTACGGTTACCGCCAAAGCCTCCTTTTTAAGCCTTTTGCCGTGGCAACAGGGACATTCGGAGGTGCGCATATAGCGCTCTATATCCCACTTTACGCTGTCGGACGAGGTCTGGTTATAGCGGCGTTGAAGATTGGCGGCGAAGCCCTCCCACGCGGTTTTGTAACTGCCCGTAAAGCGGTAGGCGTTGTAGGCGAGGTCAATCTTTTCTCCGCCGTTGCCCCACATAAGCATATCGTAAATCCCTTCGGGCAGGTCCTTTACGGGCACGTCCAGAGAGAAGTTATATACCTTTGAGAGGGAATTGAGATACATCTGAGTCATTGCGGAGGAATCAAGGTTCCAGCCGCTTATCTTAATCGCGCCCTCGCGCAGAGTTTTGGTTTTGTCGGGACAAATTAAGTCGGGGTCGATTACCTGCTTAAAGCCCAGGCCCGAACATTCGGGGCACGCGCCCCATGGGGTATTGAACGAGAACAGGCGGGGCTCTATCTCCTCTATCGACACGCCGCAATCGGGGCAGGCGTAGTTGGAAGAGAACAGCTCTTCCTTGCCGTCGCTGTCGATTACTACCAAGCCGCCCGCGAGCTTCAACGCGCTTTCAAGGCTGTCGGTAAGCCGCTTTAAAATGCCGTCTTTTATGACGAGGCGGTCTATTATCACCGAAATGTTGTGCCGAATATTCTTTTCGAGGTGAATTTCTTCCTGCAAGTCGTAAACCGAACCGTCTATCTTAACCCTGCCGTAGCCGCTCTTTTTATAGGAAGCGAGCTCCTTTACGAACTCGCCCTTTTTGCCGCGGAAAACGGGGGCTTCCACCATAATTTTACTGCCCTGCGGCATCAGCATAACTTTATCGGCTATTTCGTCCACCGACTGTTTTCTTATTTCCCTGCCGCACACGGGGCAATGGGGCACGCCTACGCGCGCGAAAAGCAGACGGAAATAGTCGTAAATTTCGGTTACCGTGCCAACAGTGGAACGGGGATTGTGCGAGGTGGTTTTCTGGTCTATCGAAATCGCGGGGGAGAGCCCGTCGATAAGCTCTACGTCGGGCTTTTCCATCTGACCGAGGAATTGACGGGCGTACGACGACAGACTTTCGATATACCGCCTTTGACCTTCGGCGAAAATGGTATCGAAAGCGAGCGTTGATTTGCCCGATCCCGACAGCCCCGTGAATACGGTAAGAGTATTTCGGGGTATACGCACGTCGATATTTTTTAAGTTGTTTTCCTTTGCGCCTTTTACGTAAATTTCTTCTTTCATAATCTTTTCGCCCTCTTGTCGCGGACGCACGCCGCAACGCGCACCTACGATTTTTTAGCCTGGTACAGCTTCTTTTTTAATTGGGAAATGGTATCTCTTATTTCTATCGCCTTTTCGAAATCGAGCTGAGAGGAAGCGACCTTCATTAAAGCTTTCAATTTTTCGATTTCCGCGGGAATATCCTTTATCTTTATATCGTCGGTCGATTTCTTTTTGGAGGTCACGCCGAGTTCTATCTTTGCCTGTTTTACTATGGTTTTGGGTATTATGCCGTGCTCTTTGTTGTATTTATCCTGAACCGAGCGGCGACGGTTGGTTTCATCTATCGCCCTGCGCATACTGCCCGTAACCGTATCCGCGTACATTATTACTCTGCCTTCGGCGTTGCGCGCGGCTCTGCCGATAGTCTGGACGAGGGAAGTTTCGCTGCGCAGAAAGCCCTCCTTGTCGGCGTCGAGAATAGCCACCAACCTTACTTCGGGCAAGTCGAGACCTTCGCGCAGTAGGTTTATGCCGCAAAGCACGTCGAAATCGCCCGAACGCAGTCCGTTTATTATCTCTATCCTCTCCAAAGCGTCTACGTCCGAGTGCATATATTTGACCTTTAAGCCGTGCTCTTTAAGGTAGTCGGTGAGGCTTTCCGCCATTTTTTTGGTCATAGTGGTAACGAGCGCCCTGCCCTGCTTGGATATTACCGTTTTAAGCTCGCCCAAGAGGTCGTCTATCTGTCCCTTGGTGGGACGGACTTCTATTTCGGGGTCTAAAAGCCCCGTAGGGCGGATAAGCTGTTCAACTACCTGCCCTGCCTGCTCCAACTCGTACGGGGCGGGCGTTGCAGAAACGCAGATTAGCTGTGGCACGCGCGCGTCGAACTCTTCAAACGTAAGCGGGCGGTTGTCGTATGCCGATTTAAGGCGGAAGCCGTATTCCACAAGATTGTCCTTTCTGGAACGGTCTCCGTGATACATTGCGCGTATCTGCGGTATAGTCATATGGCTTTCGTCTATGAACACGAGGAATTTGCCCGACGGGAAATAGTCTAAAAGGGTGAAAGACGGCTCGCCGGGAGACCGCCCGTCAAAGTAGCGCGAATAGTTTTCCACGCCCGAACAATAGCCTATTTCCCTCATCATTTCGAGGTCGTAGGTCGTGCGCTGTTCGAGGCGCTGAGCCTCTAAAAGTTTTCCGCTGTCGCGGAAGGCTTTTACTTCGTCCTGCATATCGCGCTCTATCATAGAAAGCGCCGCCTGCATTTTATCGCCGCCTACGGCGTATTGGCTGGCAGGGAAGATGAGAACGTGTTTGAGTTCGGAAAGGATATTGCCCGTGAGCGCGTCCTCTTCGCATATCCTTTCTATTTCGTCGCCGAAAAATTCTACGCGGACGGCGACTTCGGAATTGCTTGCGGGGAAAATTTCCACTATATCGCCGCGCACGCGGAATGAAGAACGCTGAAAATCTATATCGCGCCTTTGATACTGTATCTCCACGAGCCGCCTTAAAAGCGCGTCGCGCTCTATCTCCATACCAGGGCGCAGGGATATTGCCAGACGGAAATATTCTTCGGGAGCGCCGAGTCCGTATATGCAGGAGACGGAAGCAACCACTATCACGTCCTCCCTCTCGCCCAGAGAGCTGGTTGCCGAGTTGCGGAGCTTGTCTATCTCGTCGTTTAAGCTCATATCCTTTTCTATATAAGTGTCGGTGGACGGGATATAACTTTCGGGCTGATAATAGTCGTAGTAAGACACGAAGTATTCCACCCTGTTATTAGGGAAAAATTCCTTAAATTCGTTGCAGAGCTGCGCCGCGAGCGTCTTGTTGTGCGCTATGACGAGAGTGGGACAGTTAACGTTTTTTATGACGTTTGCCATAGTAAAGGTCTTGCCCGAACCGGTTACGCCCACTAATACCTGCGTTCTTACGCCATCGAGCACGCCTTGGGTAAGCAGGTCGATAGCCTGCGGCTGGTCGCCCGTGGGATTGAATTGTGAATGGAGTTCGAATTTCATAAGCAAACAAAAGTTTTTATTGATTATACCACGACGGTTTTAAAAAGGCAAACGTTTAGCTAAAATTTTTATAAAAGCCCGTTCGCGGCGACATATATGCCGTCCAATTTTGTTTTAAGCATATTTTTCGGTCGCCGATAACGATTAAAGTATTGCCGTTGAAGCAAATTATAACACGGCGGAAAGATTAAATCAATAAAAAAAGAGGCGTAAAAAAATTAGCCTCTTTTACTTATTTATTCCTGCGGGGTGGAAGAAACCGCGGGGAAATCCACGTAGAATGTTGAGCCTTTGCCCGTTTCGGAGGTTACCCCGAAATCGAAAGCGTGAGCCTGCAATATTATTTTTACTATGTTCAGCCCTAAACCCGTGCCCTTGACGGGGCGAGCGTGAGCGTCCTTAGAGCGGTAGTATCTGTCCCAGATGTGCTCCTTCTCCTCTTCCGAAATTCCCTTGCCCGTATCGCGCACGGAAAATTTTATTCTGTTCTGCTCGGGACAGTCTTTGAGAGTAACGTAGACGGTCTTATCCGAGCCCGTATAATTCACAGCGTTGGAGAGCAGATTGTAGATGACCTGACCTATCTTTTCCTCGTCGGCGACGGTGTAGAGGTTGGGGTCTATATCTATGAATATTTTATAGCCCTGCGTTTCCTGCAAGTAATCGAATTTATTCATTATACCGTACAGAAACTCGGTTAAATTGAATACTTTTTTGTTGAGTTCGGAAAGACCCGCGCTTATTTTCGACGCGTTGAGAACGTCGTTTACAAGCCCCGTAAGGCGGTCTGATTCGTCTATTATTACTTGAAGATGCTTATCCCTCTTCCGGGGGTCGTTGCCTGAAATCTCCTTTACCATAGAGGCGTACGCCTTAATCATAGTGAGCGGAGTTTTCAGGTCGTGCGAAACGTTGGCGAGCAGCTCTTTCTGGAAGTCGTCGCTCTTTTTAATCTCTTCCTTGGCGTAATTGAGCGTATCCGAAAGCTGAGCGATTTCGGCGTATTCCGCCGAGGCGAACTGAACGCTGTAATCGCCCTTGGCAAGCTGATTTGCCGTAACTGACAGATTTTTGATGGGGCGAGATAGCTTTTGCGCTATTATATACGATATTATGAACGCCGCTAGAATAGCTACGCCCGCGATTATCACTACGTAAATCCTAAGATTATGCACGGCTTTCAAAGTGTTGCTGAGGGGATACCGCACGAGCAGATAGTGCTCCCCTCCGTTATACGTCACCTTTGCCGCATAGCAAAAGGTCTCGGAAGAGTTGTAAACGACGTGCTTTCCCGACGAAACGCTGCCGAGGCGGTTTACGACTTCCGCGTAAGTTCCGGAAAAATCCTCTTCCGTGAAATTATCGGGCACGACTACGTTGCCGTCCGAATCGAAAAGATAGGCGTTGACGCCGTCCGACCTGACGTACCGCCATATAAGTCCCGAAAGTTCGGCGTTGCTTTCCGTGCCCGGAAAGGCGCTTATTTCGCGTACGATGTCGTCGCCTACGGACTGTACCCGTCTTTTAGCCTGCGAAAAGAATTCTCCGCCGAGTATGGAATAGCACACGAAAGATATCAAAGCGATTACCACCACCACGAAAGTCGTGAACGACAGCCAAAGAATGGTGTTTATGCTCTTTATTTTTTTAAGACGAGGTTTAGACTTCAAATTTGTAACCCAGTCCCCTTAACGTTACTATAAATTTGCGGTACTGCTTTAAATTTGCCCTCAACATTTTTATATGCGTGTCCACGGTGCGGTCGTCTCCGTAAAAATCGAAGCCCCACACGTCGTACAACAGCTTTTCGCGCGTTAACGCGATACCCTTGTTCTTGATGAAATAGAAAAGAATTTCATACTCCTTGGGCGTAAGTTCCGCCTTTTCTCCGTCCACGTAAACGTTTCTGCCCGCCATATCCACCGTAAGTCCTTCAAATGTAACCACGTCGCGGTTAGTCTGTTCGGACGCGCTCTTGCGCTTGGTTACCGCGTTAATCCTCGCCATGACTTCCTTGGGCGAAAAGGGTTTGGTTACGTAATCGTCCACGCCGATTTCAAAGCCGAAAAGCTTGTCGTATTCTTCGCCGCGCGCGGAAAGCATAATTACGGGTATATCCTTAAATTTTTTGATTTCCTTGACCGCCGAAAATCCGTCCAATCGGGGCATCATAACGTCCATAAGAACGACGTCGAAATCTTCGTCTCTGCACATCTTTACCGCCTCCATTCCGTCGGAGGCTTCGTAGGCGGTGTTGCCTTCGAATTCTACGTATTCCTTCAATACGTTTCTTATCATTTCTTCGTCGTCTACTATAAGAACTTTCATCTTTTTCTCCTTTGCGGGTTTTTGCGTTTTACGCCTATATAATAATTATAAACACAATTTTGTAAACGTAAATAATATGTTATGAAATATTTGTGAAAGTTTTCAAGTGTTGCGCGATTTTTTTGTCTTTCTGCCTTCGGAAGCGCTTTCTCTATGCAGTATGCGAATCTTTGCAATATCAGAAATAAATTTATTAATTTTTTTAAAATGCGTTGACAAGCGCGGTCTTCGGTGATATAATAGCAATATAAACAAATGTTTATTAAGCGCTTATTCGGGTTTTGCGCGTGATAAACTTTGATTTTTTTCGGGAAAAACGTTATGTTGGACGCAGAAAGACTTGAAATATTGACGGAAAGCGCAAAATATGACGTATCCTGCTCTTCTTCGGGTTCTAAACGGGTGAACGCGAACGGAGGGCTGGGTAACGCCTCCGCCGGAGGGATATGCCACTCCTTTACCCCCGACGGAAGGTGTATTTCCCTGCTTAAAATGCTGATGAGCAACGATTGTCTGTACGATTGCGAATACTGCCCAAACCGCAGAAGCGCGGACGTAAGGCGGGCTTCAGTTACGCCGGACGAGATTTGCGAACTTACGATAAATTTTTATAAGAGAAATTACATAGAGGGGCTGTTCCTCTCCTCGGCGGTTTTCGCCGCCCCCGACAGGACTATGGAGCTGCTAACCGAAACGGTGGTAAGACTGAGGAAGGTATATAACTTTAACGGCTATATTCATTTGAAGGGCATACCGAACGCGGACGACGCGTTGATTATGCGCGCGGCGAAATACGTTGACCGAATGAGCTTCAACATAGAACTGCCCAGCGAGAAATCGCTTAAACTGCTTGCTCCGCAAAAGAGCAAAGAGAGCCTGATAACCCCGATGAAAAAGTTGCAGAACGCGCTTATTTACGACAAAGAGAATAAAATCAGGCGCGCGGACAGGGTGATACCCGCAGGGCAGACCACGCAGATGATAGTGGGCGCGTCGCCCGAAAACGACGGAAAGATTCTGCGGCTGAGTCAGGCTTTGTATAGAAATATGGGGCTGAAAAGGGTGTATTACTCTTCGTATATTCCCGTAGTAAAGAGCGCGAAACTGCCCGATAAGGCGGCGGGGCTGCTGCGCGAGCACAGGCTGTATCAGGCAGACTGGCTGATAAGGTATTACGGATTCGACGCGGACGAGCTATGCGGCGAGGGGGCGAATCTTTCGCCCGAATACGACCCGAAATGCGCCTGGGCTTTGAACAATATGCACCTATTCCCAGTGGAAGTGAACACCGCGCCGTTGGAGACGTTACTGCGCGTGCCCGGCATAGGTGCGCGCGGGGCGTGGAGAATTACCGAGGCGAGAAAATTCGCTAAGCTGGACTTTGATAATCTTAAAAAAATGCGCATAATACTTAAAAGGGCTAAGCACTTTATTACCTGCAAGGGTAAGTTTTACGGCGCGGAGAGCGGAGAAGCGGTTAAAGCCTCGCTTATGCTGGACTTTAAGGGGGAGCAGGCGGAACAGCTTAGCCTGTTTTCCGATTACTCTTCTTCCGTAAGCGCGCTTACCGGAGAATTATGAAATTTTTTTTGGTGGACGGCAGCGAGGACTGTTTTTTTACGGCGGTGTTTCTCGCCTACAACAAAAAGGACTGCGTGATTACGAGCGAACGCAATTTACAGCTTGGATTTGACAGCGGAGTTGAAGAAATAGTCGCCCAGCCAGACAAGGCTGAAAGGGTAAAAAACAGACTCGACGAATACGACAATCTTGCGGTCGAAGAAATATGCCTTGCGCTGAGAAGCTGCGACCCATTAAAAGAACAGACCGCCTTTGAATATATTAAGCTGATAGTGGAAAAAAAGCGACCCGTGAGGACTATGACCAACATTCCTGCGGTTATGGAAATGACAGACCTGCGCGGCAAGGTCACGGGAGAGATACATCAGTATAAGGGATTTTTGCGTTTTATGGAAAACGATAAGGGCGTACTGTACGCCCCCTACTCGCCCGAAAACGACGTTACAGACCTGCTTGCGCCGCACTTTGCGGAAAGATTCAAAAATCAAAAATTCGTAATACACGACATAAAGCGCAAGATAGCCGCAATGTACGACGGGCATAATCTGGTTATGTTCCCCGCGGACGACGCGGACGTGTATCTTTCGGAATACGAAAAGACTTTTGAAAATTTATGGAAGCTTTACTATAAATCGGTGAACATAAAAGAGCGGCCGCACGAAAAGCAGATGAAGGGATATATGCCCGTGAGATACTGGAAATTTCTGCCCGAAAAGCGGGACTGAACCAAAAGGACAAATCAGACCGCCGCAATTTTTTTAAAATTATCCGATTACGCCAGAGGCGGATAGAAATCCGACTGCGGTCAAAACGGAAACATGTTAAAAGACAATGAATTACGCCGCAGGCGCGCAATTTTAGCGCGCCTGCGGCGTAACGTATTTTTTTATTGAAGCACCTAAGCCCAAAATGCGATTGACGCGGGAATATTATGCGACGAACGGCAAAATAATTTTCCGTCGTCACTTTTTATCGGGCAGACTTTTTACTACCTCATCGAAAAATTCGGCAAGGTAATTATTTTTAAGCCGTTCTATCTTCCCCCCGTCGGCGGCTAAGGTAAGTTCGCGGTCTATGGGGACTTTCGCAACGTTGGGTATGCCGTATTCCATAGCTATCGCGTCCGCGCAGCTTTCGCCGAAAACCGAAATCTTCCTTCCGCAATCGGGGCAGGAGATATAACTCATATTTTCTACAATGCCGAGAATGGGAATATTCATCATAGCAGCCATATTCACGGCTTTTTTAACTATCATTCCCACCAGATCCTGCGGAGTGGTCACTATTATTATTCCGTCTACGGGAATACTCTGAAATACCGTCAAAGGCACGTCGCCCGTTCCGGGAGGCATATCGATAAACATAATATCTACGCCCTGCCAGATGACGTCCGTCCAGAATTGGAGAACGGTGCCTGAAATGAGAGAACCGCGCCATACAACGGGCTCGTCCTCCTTTTCGAGAAGCACGTTCATACTCATAATCTGAACGCCGCCGTCAGAAACGACGGGAAGTATGCCGTCCTCGCAGCCGGTAGCGCGCTTGTTTATGCCGAACATTTTAGGAACGGAAGGTCCCGTAATATCTGCGTCCATAAGAGCGGTTACGTAGCCTTTATCCTGAGAAGCGGCGGCGAGCATAGCGCTCGTCATAGATTTGCCTACGCCGCCCTTGCCCGAGACCACGGCGATTACTTTTTTTATATCGCTCATTTTATGCGGCTGTTTTATAAGGCTTTTAGGGTCGCGCGAAGAACAGTTGGAACCGCAAGAAGAACAATCGTGGGAACAATTTTCTGCCATTTTATAAAAAAATTTCTCCTTTTTTTTCAAAGCCGCGCAAAAGCGTTTATAAATTAATAAATAACGCTGCGCCGACCTTTTTATATTTCGCTAATATAATAAGTTATTGACGCAGAATTGTCAAGTTAATTGGTAAAGGCGCAAAAATTTACTTGCAAAATAAGATATAATTTGATATAATGCTTTTACTGCGCTAGGTGGGGAGTTTGCGGTGCCCTGTACCTGCAATCCGCAACAGCAGGACTGATTTGCCCTTCCCGACGACGAAAGTGGAAGGCTGCGCCGTATAAGGAGTGTTGATAACAAGGTCTTATGCAACCGACCGCTGCGAACCGTGTCAGGATAGGGATATAGCAGCACTAAACAGCCAAGTCGGTGTGCCATGAGGTTGCTTTGCAGTAGCCACCTGTACGGTTTACGCTTCGGCTTTCGGCGGCAAAAAGGGCTGCGCGGTACTTTTTTGAAAAATTTTGCCCGTTCCGTTTTCGGAACGGGTATTCTTTATTCTTTTTCTGCTATTAAATTATAAAATTTCTGCTATTGATAAATAATTTATTAGTCGGCGGAGCTTTAACCAAAGCTCCGCCGACTTTATTAGGTATTTTTGCCGTCTAACCGACTTTTTTTAAGGCTTTCGCCGATTTAAATTTGAATTTAAGCGGTCTTTTATAAGAACCTTCATCTCTTTACGGTGCAGAAACCATTTTTTAAGCCGTTCTGCCTGCGCCGTTATCTATTGAACATTATCCTTTCGCTTTTGAACATCAGCGTAAGAACGAACACGAGCGCGGCGGCGAATGCGAGGTTGACGCATACGGTAACGACAAACGTAGCCGCGGTTACCGCGCCCGACATAACGGAGGTAATACACAGCGCGCTGTTCAACAGAGGTATAAAGAATAAACCTATGCCGTGCGAAGGCAAAAACATTGATACCATTGCGCACACCATAACCAGCACCATAACGGGAACCATCAGAGCGTTGGCTTCCTTGACGCTCTTGGCGTAAGCCGAAACTATCGCAAGAAGCGAAACCAGAATCAGTACGGTTGAAATTATTACGCCGAAAACCGCGAAATAATCGAGAGCGCCGTACAGGGAAAACGAAATGCCCGAAACGCCGCTGATTATTTTCGGCAGCGAAAAAATTATACCGAGAAAGCTTGAAAGCCCGCTCATCATCGCCATTACCGACAACGCTGCTATTTTGCCTATGGCTATATGACTGCGCTTGACCGGCGTTACGAGAAGAGTGGCTATCGTGCCGCGCTCCTTCTCCCCCGCGACCGATTCGAGCACTACCGCGATACAGCCGCTGAAAAGCATCATAAGCAAAATCATAGGCACTATCATCGAAAGTACTTTCATCGCCGTGCCCGTACTCTCGGCGAGGTCGTATTTCTCTCCCCCAGCGTTTACGTCGAACAGGTTGGAAAGGCTCTGCTCGTAAGACGAGAGTATTCCGCTGACTATCGAATAGCCAGCAACCGAACTTTCCTCCGAAGAATTGTAATAAATCTTTACGTTAGGCACGCTCTCTCCCGCAGACGCAATCTTTTCCTCAAAGTCCTGAGGAAAAATAACGGCTACGTCCGCCTTGCCCTTTTTTACGAGGTCTATCGCCTCTTCCTCGGGGATTTGCCGCTCTTCTATCTTTAACGCGGCGTTTAACGGTGCGCTAAGCTGTTGCGATTGCGGCATATTGTAGACGTAAGCCACGGGGAGATAACTCGTATCGGCGAGCGAAGCGGTGATGCTGCCGATGAGCGAATATATGCCGAATATTAGTATCCCCGGCAGAAACACCGTGGTTATAAACAGGCGCGGGTCTTTGAAAAAGCGAGCGAATTCTTTCCTGATAAGGGTAATTATGCCGTTCATAACTCTTCCCCTCCCATAGCTTCGGAATACAAATCGAAGAATTTATCTTCAAGATTTTTTTCAGAAGTAAGATTTTCAAGCGTATCCAAAGCGGCAAGTCTGCCGTTTATAATTACGCCTACTCGGTCGCACAGTCTTTCCGCAAGCGAAAATATGTGCGTGGACAGAATGACCGTTTTACCCCGTTCCTTCAATTCCTTTAAAAAGTCGGTTACAGATTTTGCCGTAATTACGTCAAGTCCGTTTGTGGGTTCGTCGAAAATTATAAAATCGGGGTCGTGCACTATCGAAATAACGAGAGAGACCTTCTGTTTCATACCCGTGGACAAATTTGCAAGCTTTACCTGCGCGAATTTGTCTATGCCGAACCTTTCGAAAAAGAATTTTTTGCGCCGTTCGGATAGCTCTTTCGGTACACCGTGCAGGTTGGAGAAAAAGTCGAACAGGTAGTCGGGAGTAAAAAACTCTTCAAGCTTCAATTCGCTGGTCAGAAATCCTATCTTTTTTCGCGCTTCGTAAGGCGACGAAACTACGCTTTTTCCGTCGATGAAGGCGTCGCCGCTATCGGGTTTCAAGAGTGTTGCAAGCATTCTCAACGTAGTGGTTTTGCCCGCACCGTTAGGACCGAGCAAGCCGAAAATTTCGCCCTTATAAGCTGTAAAAGACAAATTGTCTACCGCGACTTTTATTTTTGTCCTTCCGCCCTCCGTTTTCTGCTGCTTTTTTGAAAGTCGGAAAGTCTTTGTAAGGCTTTCAACTTTTAATATTTCTTCCATAATATAAATTATATATTGCAATCAGCCGTTTGTAAAGGTATTTTAAGTTGCTATGCGCAAACGCCGGTTGCGTTTTGAACAACGGCGGCAAATTTAATGCGGTTTCAGGCGTAAAAAGAGCGGCTTGAAGTAAAGCCGCTCTTTTCATTAAATTAATGTTAAAAATATATGTATTTAATTAAAACAAACCGCAACAGAAAAGCACGACGCACGCAATCGAAAGCAAAACGAGATATAAACTGAACCACTTATAGTTTGCCTTCTTAATCGCGGCAAGCATTAACTTGATTGCGAACAATCCCGCCAATACCGACATTATAAATCCTAACGCTATGCACCACCCGATATTGGAACCCGCCGCCTGAAAAGAGGTTGCAAGCTCTCCGTTAAATATGCCCTTGACGAGAGATACCGCGAAGCTTCCCAAAATGACGGGTATACTCATCAGGAAAGAAAACTTTGAAACGTCCTCCCTGCTTCCCCCCGCGAACGTGCCTGCGCATATCGTAGAGCCGCTGCGAGAAATGCCGGGCAACAGAGCCACCGCCTGCGCCAAACCCATCGAAAGCGAAGATTTAAGACTTATCGAAGCCATCTCGGCGCGAGCTTTAAATTCAGCCGCGGCGGCAGGATTTTCGCTTATCCCTGCGGGCTGAGGACTGCTCTTCCTTTTTGCGTAAATTTCCGTAGCGAACAGCACCGAAGCGGTGATAAAGAAAAATACCGCGAGAAATATGCCCGCAAAATCGCTTTGCACTATACCGCTCTCGATAACGTCGTCGAGCAACAGCCCCGCAATCCCCGCGGGAATGGTTGCAAGAATTAGATACAAGAGCGTTTTAAGAGGTTTTTTAAAGAGATTGATTATATCCTTATAAAATATTACGCAAACGGCAACGAGCGTTCCGAGATGAAGAATAATGTTGAAAAACATTTCCGCTCCGCCAACGTCAACGTTTAAAACCCTTTGCAGAAAAACCAGATGTCCGCTTGACGAAACGGGTAAAAATTCAGTTAGTCCCTGCGCTAACCCTAATACTATCGCCTGCCAGATTTGCACTATACGACCCCTTTACTATTATTAACGCTTGCGGCGACAATCCTGCCGCAAGCGTCGGATTATTTTAAATTAAGAACCGAGTTCGAGAAGATCTTTAAAAGCTTCCTTATAAACCTTAACGGTCGTCGAACCGCCGAAAGCTTCAATAAGAGTCGAACGTTTGGAAGTTGTTACGTCGGAAAGCATGGAATCTTTAAGCCATTCGTAGAACATATTTTCAAAAGTGCCTTCCTGCTCTACCCTGTCGGCAGTCCAGGAAATTCCCGTATAGGCTTCGCCGCCTGCCGGAGCGAAAGTATCCGTAACGTATATCAGGTGCCAGCCGTAGTCGCCCGCGCAAACGCTGAAAGCTCCCGCGCCCTGTTTAACCGCCTCGTGAGCGGCGTATTCGAATTCTTTGATATAACTCGTATCGTATGCCGATACCGAATAACCGATATACTGCGAAAGCACCGACGTATCGGTGGTGTATGCGTGCTGCAATTCGTTTACGGCGGACGTTGCAAGATATTGCTCGCCGTCTTTGACGAACATATTCTTCTTATCAGCCGTGAAGTTAACCTTACCTGTTGCGTAAACGAACAGAGAATAATCGATATCCTTAGTCAGCTCGCCCGTTTCTTCATCGGTCTTGTAGTACTGTTCGGTACTGTAATAATTGCCGTTCACAGTATAGTTAACGTAATCGGTCTGAACGGTACCTCCGTTGAGCACAAAGTTTACGTAAGATGAGAACTCCGCCAGCATTTCGTCTATACCGAGCTTAACGGGCGTAAGGTTATAAGTGCCGTCGTCGTTTTCGGTCACGGTGCCGTTATAGGTGTAAAGCCCTGCGTATTTTTCAAGTTTTTCGTACTTTTCAGTTTTTACGAGATTGTTTTCAAAGAAAAGATACTTCCTTGCTTCGTTGCCGCCGTTGTAATATGATATTGAAGTTTCGGTCGCGTCGAAGCTGTAATCGGTAGTTCCGTTGAACCAAGCCGAACGCTGGTCGGTCGTGCGGATATTTTTAAGAAGCCCGTTTCTTTTAATATAGTATTCGTTGTCGTCGATTATTTCGTCGGAAAGCTGTTTTGAATAACTCGAAAGGGTTGCCGACTGCTTTGCATCGTAAGGCAACAATATATTGTAAACGTAACCGTACGTTCCGTTGCCGCCCTCCGTGCTGGAAGTCGTGTCGGGGCTGTAAAGTATGAACGAAGTAGACGACATACTGCCGAGAGCCGACTCGAAGTCGCTTACGTTGGAATACGTAGCCGTCTGCTGTTCGAGAAGAATTTCGTATTCGCGTTCGAGGAAGGTATATTTACCGCCGTCATCCGTTTCCTTTATGACCGCTTCCTGCTCTTCCACGAACATATCGTAGTATTTATTTATGATTACCTGTTGGAGATAGCTTACGTATTCGTCCTGAATATAGGATATGGAGAGGACGTCGGTCGTCGTCTTGTCATCAGAAGAGATGAGATAGTTCTTTTTAAGACGGCTGATAAAGGTCGAATACGCCTGTATTCTCGTATTTACCGTAGTGCCTTCAAGCGCTTCGTCGTCCTTGTACGCTCCTGAATTTTCAAGCAAATATCCCTCGTAACCCGTATAAACGTAATAATCGGGCTCGGTAGCGTTTTCGTCGTCCTGTTTTTTGGGATAGTAATCTTCGGTTACGGTATCGACGTTGCCCGGGGTGGTTCTGCTGTCTGTTCCGGTAGCTTCGTCCTCGCCGTCGATAATGCTCTTTTCTATGTTGTCGAGAGCGCTGTTAAGCGTGGAATAAAGGCTGTATTTCGCTAACTTTACGTCCTCCGACTTCTCTCCGCCGAGGAGATATACGTACTTTTCGGCAAGCGTTGATTTTGCATTGTACTCTTCAAGCACGTTTACCGTAGGCTCGGCTTCGTCCTTCTGTTTGAGCACGTAGAGCGTCGCGTACTGAGAGACGACCGCGTTGCTCGTCAAAGAATCGACGAGCAGATTGAAAGTATCTTCGTAGGAATAATCGCTTTGAACGTACTGGTAACCGACGTTAACGAACGACGCGTACAGATCCCTCTTGGTAATTTCGGTGGCGGAAATTGCCGTAGCATACCCTTCCAGCCCCTCATTGCCGAGGTTGCCGCTCTTCGAAATGTCTACGGTGGCGATAAGCTGTTTCATATCCGCTTCGTTGAGCACGGATTTGAGCGAACAGCCGGAAAACGCCACGCCCAAAGTTAAGGTTGCCGCGAGTGCGCCGCATATGATTTTTTTGCTATTCATCGTAAGGTTTTCTCCAAAATAGACGAGTGCGCGCGAAGTCGCCCGTCCGCCGATTTACGGCATTATAAATATACGGATAATATTATATAGTATTTGACTTTTTATAGCAAACGTTTTTTACGCATTTTGAGTGAAACTTGCCGCAAATTTTAAAAATTTTGTCATTTGCAACATGGTTTTCGACTGCGTGGACGAGGGTTTGAACACGATAATCGGCGCTTTCGCCATAGAAAGCGTTATATAGGGCGCAAATTTTTCAAGCGCGGCGTGAAGTCGGAAGTCTTTAAGCGTATTTACCGAAGAAAGTTCAAGACAGCCTTCCTGCCCGTCCACGGAAATCTTTTTTACGTTGAATTTCGCCGCGTAGGATTTAAGCACGGCTATAATCAGAAGATTAAGCACTTCGTCGGGGACGGGACCGAAATTCTCTTCCAAAGACGCTATTACGCGCTTGTAATCTTCCACGGTGCGTATTTCCGCAATCTGCTTGTAAGCGTCCATTCTGCCCGCTCCGCTTTCGATATACGCTTCCGGAATATACGCGGTAGCCTTTACGTCGAGTTCGGCGGTTACCGCGCTTTCGCCGGTCAGCTCTTCCTTTAACAGTTTGGAATACAGCTCGTAACCGACCTTATCCATATGTCCGTGCTGTTCCGCGCCGAGAACGTTGCCGGCGCCGCGTATTTCGAGGTCGCGCACGGCGATTTTAAAGCCTGAGCCGAGCTCGGTAAACTGCATAATGGCTTTTAACCTTTCGGTAGCTTCCGAAGTCATCACCTTTTCGGGCTTGAAGGTGAAATACGCCTGAGCGAGGCGCGAGCCTCTGCCCACTCTTCCCCTAAGCTGGTAGAGCTGAGAAATGCCTAGTCTGTCGGAATCTATAACGATAATGGTGTTGGCGTTCGGCAAATCAATGCCGTTTTCGATTATTGTAGTCGTAACCAGCACGTTTTTTTCTCCGCGGTAGAAGGACATTACGTTGCCTTCCAGCAGGTTTTTATCCATTCTGCCGTGGGCGTAGGTTACCTTTGCCTCGGGCACGAGCTCGCAGATTCTGCCCGCGTACGAGGATATGGTTCCCACTCGGTTATATAGTATAAATACCTGTCCCCCGCGGGAAATTTCCCTTATCACCGCGTCGCGGACGAGAGTTTCGGTTTCCTCCACCACGTAGGTCTGGACGGGCAGACGCTTCTGCGGTGGAGTGTTGATGGTGCTTATATCCCTTATACCCGCAAGCGACATATGAAGCGTTCGCGGTATGGGCGTCGCCGTCATAGTGAGACAATCCACGTTATTTTTGATATGCTTTATCTTTTCCTTGTGTTCTACGCCGAAACGCTGTTCCTCGTCGAGGACGAGAAGCCCTAAATCGTAAAATTTAACGTCGTCGGATAAGAGGCGGTGGGTGCCGATTATTAAATCGATATCGCCGTTTTTAAGTTCTTTCAAAACCTTTTCCTGCTCCTTAGGCGTCTTAAAGCGGTTTAGCTTTTCCACCCTTACCCCGAATTCGGCGAAGCGTTCTTCCGCGGTGCGGAAATGCTGTTCGGAAAGAATGGTGCTGGGGCACATAAGAGCCGCCTGTTTGCCGCCGAGCACGCAAAGGTAAATTGCGCGCAAAGCCACTTCGGTTTTGCCGTAACCCACGTCGCCGCAGAGCAGTCTGTCCATGACCTTTTCCGAACACATATCCGCCTTTATCTCTTCTATGCTCGACAGTTGGTCGGGGGTTTCCTCATAGGCGAATGCGTTTTCGAACTCCTCCATCATAGCGGAATTTTCGGGGAAGCGGAAGCCGCGCTTTTCGGCGCGTTCCGCGTACAGAGCCTTTAAATCGAACGCAAGCTTTTTAATGGACTGACGCACCCGTTCCTTTACCCTGTCGAATTCAGCTCCGCCTATTTTGGAGAGAGCGGGGTTGCCGTCGCCCATATATTTGGACAGAACGTCCATCTGCTCTACGGGCACGTACAGAACGTCGCCGCCGCGGTATTCTATGGCGACGTACTCTTTTATGCCGTCGGTAGTTTCAATCTTTTTAGTGCCGGTGATTTTGCCGATACCGTGCTTTTCGTGTACGGCGTAGTCTCCTATCTCGGGCGCGACGAACAGGTCGCCCCTGCGCCTGCGCACGCGCTTTGCGGGGGCTTTGGCGTAGAGGTCGCCGCTTCCTACTATCGCTATTTTAGCTTCGTGCAGGATTAACCCTTTTGATAGCTCTTCGCTGCAAAGGGTAACTCCGTGAAGCGCTTCCGCGCTGTCGGGAAGGGAATTGACCCCTATATATGCCTCGTCCAACGCCTGTGAAAGCTTTTCGTACCTTTGAACGCTTCCCGTAAATATAAGCACCCGATAGCCGTTGGAACGCCAGTTTTTAACGTCGTCGATTAGGTTGACGGACGAATTGAGATAGGTAGGCACGGGCGTAGAGCGCAAGGTATAAGTTTTTAACGGCTGAAAGAAAGCCGTCGACGAAGTAAAGGTTTGAAGGGCGAGGTTTCTGCGCGATTTTACGCCCTCGGCAAACCGCTCGTCTGAAATGAATTGCAGAGCAGAAAAGGAGAAAACTTCGCCGCCCGCTTTAAGCTCTTTAAACCTTTCGGAATGTTCCTTATAAACGGCGGTAAGGCGATCGTTTATTGCCTTACATTCGTCGAGCACGACGAGCGCGTCGGAAGAAATTATATCGAAAAGCGAGCGCGAACCGCTCAACAGCGGCATAAGATACTCCGCGCCCGCAAAGGGCACGCCGAGGGAGAGCTTCTCTTCAATCTCTTCCGCAATGGCTTTGGAACGCTTATACGCGTCGCCGTCCTTGCAGGATTTTAACCCGGAAGAGAGAGCCGACCTTACGGCGGGCAAATCGACGTCTGCTATCGGGCAATCGGTAGCGGCTATTATAGAGACGCATTCAACCTCTTCCAGCCTTTCGCCCGAAACGTAGTCGTAAGGGCGGATTCTTTCAACCGTATCGCCGAAAAAGTCTATGCGGACGGGGTTATCCGCGCCTACGGGATATATATCCAGAATATCGCCGCGCACGGCGAAAGAACCGCGGTTATCCGCGGCATATTCGCGGGCGTAGCCCATTTTTACAAGCTTTTGCGGAAGAGTTGAATAATCGTAATCCTCCCCCTTTTCAAGCGTTATTTTTTCCAGACCCGACGGGACGAGTTGAAGCGCGGCTTCGACGTCGCACACGATAAATTCCGCGCCGTTGAAAATTTTATCCAGGGCCGCAAGTCTGCGGAAGAGCGCGTCTTTGGAAACCGCGTCCTTATACAAAAGAACGTCGTCCTTAGCCGTAAGAAGCGCGCAGCTTCTGCCCGAAAGCACGGATATTGCCTCGTACGCTTTCTGCGCGGATACGGGGTCGGCGGTAAGATATAGCAACTTGCCGCAAGTAAGGCTTGCGGTGAGATATTTATGCGTATCGGACACGCCGAAAACCGCCGTCGGCGTGCCGAGGCGGACGTCCTGCGCGAGGGCGGGATACTCTCCTTTTAAATTGTCATAGCTGAAAAAATCTCTCTTCAAATCACACTCTCATACGGGTTCAGCCGTTGAATCTGGTCATTACTGCTTCGGTCTGTTCGCCTGCCGCCAGCGCAAGAGCCGCCTGCGCCGCCCTGTTGCAGGCGGAGACGAAAAGCTCGTAATCCTCAACCTTGACGTTGGATAAAACGTAATCGATTATCGGCACGTTCACCTCTTCGTCGCGTATTCCTATGCGTATGCGGGTGAAAGCCGAAGTGCCTATTTCCGCTATTACCGAACGCATACCGTTATGCGTTCCGGCGGAACCGTTGGGGCGTATGCGAATTCTGCCTTTGGGAATGTCGTAATCGTCGTACATAACCACCAAATCGTCAGCCGAGGCTTTATATTTTGCAAGCAACTGTTTGACAGCTCTTCCCGAATTGTTCATATATGTTACGGGGCGGGCGAGAATAACCTTTTCGCCCTTGATATTGGCTTCTGCAGTGTACGCCTCGCATTCCTTTTTTTTGAATTTAACTCCTAACGTTTCCGCGGCGTCGCCCACGGCCAGATAGCCCATATTATGGAAGGTTTTAAAATACTTTTCTTCGGGATTGCCCAGTCCTACTATTATTTTCATATGAGTAAATTTTTAAATCCTTGAAAATTTAGGCGCGTACAGGTTTTGTCTGAGACAGACGGGAGAATACTCTACCTTTTTTATTTTCCGGACGCGTAATCTAAAATTAAAGCCACAGACGCGCTGTGGCTTTTGTGTTAAGATAACTGCGGCAATCAGTCGTAAATTTTGGACATAGGTTTGTCCATATATACGTTTTCGATTGCGGAAGCGAATATGCTTGCGGTGGAAATCATCTTGAAGATGGGAAGCATCTTTTCCTGAGGGATATTGATGGTATCCAGCATAGCGAGCTCGGTTATGGGAGAAGCGGCGAGCCTTTCGATTGCGGGACCGGAAAGAACGCCGTGAGAACAGCAAGCGTAAATCTCCTTTGCGCCCGCCTCTTTAAGCGCTTTCGCGCCCTGAACTATCGTGCCGGCGGTGTCTATCATATCGTCTACCATAAGGCAGTTTTTGCCTTCGACGTCTCCGATTATGTTCATAACCTCCATAACGTTGGCTTTGGGGCGGCGTTTGTCTATAATCGCCATCTTCGCGTCCATACGCGCGGCGACCTTTCTCGCCCTCGCAACCGAGCCTATATCGGGCGAAACGACCACGAAATTGTCGTCGACCTTGGGTTTAAAGTAATTATACAGGGTAGGTCCGCCCACGAGATTGTCGAGGGGGATATCGAAAAAGCCCTGAATTTGAAGGCAATGCAAATCCATCGTGAGAACCCTGTCCGCACCTGCGCTGGTGAGAAGGTTTGCGACGAGCTTTGCGGTTATAGGCTCGCGCGAGCGCGCCTTTCTGTCCTGCCTTGCGTAACCGAAATAGGGGATTACGGCGGTGATTCTGCCTGCCGAAGCGCGTTTTGCCGCGTCTATCATTATAAGAAGTTCCATCAGGTTCGTATTGACGGGCGACGACGTGGACTGAATCAAGAACACGTCAGCGCCGCGGATGGATTCGTCGTAACGAACGTAAATTTCCCCGTCGGAAAAGTGCGTAACTTCCATTGCGCCGAGCGTCGTGTTGAGTTTAGCCGCTATCGCTTCGGCCAAAGGTCTGTTGGAATTGCCCGAAAAGATTTTGATTTCACTGCCGTGATTAATCATTTGGTTTTATTGCCTCCGATTTACTTTTGTATGTCAGATAAGGCTTTGCCGCCTTACCGTAATTTTACGCGGTCGGTTGTTTTAAGTTGTATTTTTATTGTATTATTTATTGAAAATAAAGTCAAACGATAAATTGACAAACAAAATTTTTCAGAAAAATGTTACTTAATTTCTTTATCGCAATTATTTGTTTCTATATCGCTGTTTTCTCCGTCTTTTACGACGGTTTTTTCAGCTTTTTCGGCTTTTTCAACCTTTTCGCGCAGGCGCATCTGCGAGAAAAAATCGGTTAAAATTTTTTTACATTTGTTCTCCATCACGCCGCCCTGCACCTCTATTTTATGGTTCAGAAGATTTGCGTTGGCTATCCGTTCGGTCAAAGACCTGCCCTTATCCTCGTACGCGCCGAAATATATTTTTTTTATTCTTGCGTTGAGCGCCGCTCCCATACACATAGGGCAGGGTTCTAACGTAACGTAAAGCTCGCAATCGGGTATGCGCCAGCTTTTAAGTTTTTTGCACGCCTTTTCGATAGCTTCTATTTCGGCGTGGGCGGTGGCTATCTGCCTGCCCGTTCGGCGGTTATGACCGCGCGAAATCACTTTGCCGTCCAGAACGACCACCGCGCCTATGGGTACTTCGCCCTCTTCAAGCGCCTTTTTAGCGCATTTCAACGCGCTGTTCATAAACTTATTTTTCATAATTTTCCGTAAAATATTTCAATGCGCCGTAGCACTCTTTTATCCTGTTAATTTTATTTATCGGGTGGCGCAGCCGATCGTCTCCGCACTCTATCGTAAACGACGGAATACCGAGGGTCTGTATGCACCAGTCCTTGTAACCGCCGACGCTTCCCGCTATTTTTTTACAGGGATAACCGGTCGCGGCGGAAAGCAGTTTCGCTCCGCGCTCGTCACCCGCGCCGTTATATTCGTAATAGATTTCGCCGCCCTTGGTGTGGAAGCTGAAAGTTGCGTACGGCTTTACTTTTAAAGTAAAGCGGACGAGAGCCGAGCTTTCACATTCTGACAGCGGATAGTCGCCTATACAGTTTTCCGAACCCCTCGTGCGCACGTTGAGCCTGCCCGTACCCCAATCCGCGGGAAAATTAACGTTTAAATCCACTCCGCGCGCATTGGCTTTCCACATAGGGTTGCCGCTCTGCGAAATAAACGCGCCGTCGGGATTGGAGAGAGGAATTATCCATCCGCCTCCGCTTACGCCGAGTTTTATGTGTTTCAACGCAAGGCGGGCGGTTATCCACTCTCTGCCGTGGATAGCGTAGACGGCTATAAACTGTCTGCACGCGTCGTCGCCTACGTGGAAGGCGAAAATCTCTCTGCCGAGAAAGGAATAGCCTATAACGCATTTTCTGCGCTTATAGAATGCGTAAAATCTTTTAATTTCGTCGTATATCACAAAAATATTATATTTTACGACCGTTTGCGATATTCTTAACCTGGTTTTACGCTTTAATACGGTATTTTAAGCAATTTGATTATTTATGGTATTCCGAACCAGAATTTATCATAAACGAGCGGTAAATCTGCTCGAACAGTATTACGCGCATAAGCTGGTGCGGAAAGGTCATATCCGAAAAGGACAGCCTGAAATCCGCTTGCTCTTTGACCTGCTCGGACAGGCCGCACGAAGAGCCTATTATAAAGGTTATTTCCTCTCCCCTGTCGCACAAAGTTTTTACCTTTGAGGCGAGAGAGAGGCTGTCTGATTTTTTGCCCTCGATACACAGCGCGATTTTAAAGCCCTTGGCGGAACGCAGAATCGCCTTGCCCTCCTCTTCCGTATTTTTTCCCTCGGCTATTTCGATGACTTCGGTTTTACAGAATCGTGAAAGGCGTTTGCGGTATTCTTCAACCGCCTGCCTGTAAAATTCTTCCTTTATTTTGCCTACGCAGACGACGTTTACCTTAATCATCAGACGAACAACCCCGAAATCCATACGATTGCCATAGCGACAATTCCGACGGAAGCGAAGAGAAAGATTCTTTTAACCTCGCCCTTCTTACGTTCCTGCGTATTAGTTTTATCGAAAGCAAGCAACAGCACCGCCGCCGCGAGAGCCGCCGCCGAAAGCGCTGTAAGCGCGATAAACGCGCCCGTAGGAATTGCGAGATTGCCCGACGAATCGTAACAGCCTAGCGCGGCGAGAATTATAATGACGGCGTTGTTTATAAAATGGATTACCATAGCCGGCATAACCGAGCGCGAACGCACGGCGAGCAGAGCGAACAGACAGCCGCAGATAAACTGATAGACGGTCTGCTCCACCGAGCCGTGATAGAGCGAGAACAAAAAACCTGCTATTAAGACGGCGCGCCAAGTGCCGACTCCGCGTTCGGCGCGGCTTAAAATAACGCCGCGGAAAAGCGCCTCTTCAAACGCCGCAGGGAGAAGGCAGATTACGAAAAGCCCCCCTACTATGCCCCAACCATCCAGGTTCGGCAGAGTGTTTTGTCGGGGTTTATAGCCCATAAGTTCGAACAATCGGATTACGTAGCCGTTTACCGTGCTGAGCGAAAACATCAGCCCGAATATCAGGAGCAGTCCTATAAGATAATACTTAGGTTTGCACTTTATGCGCAAATCCTCGCGGGGGGTGGTTCGGGTTAATCTGAAATATACGGCGAGAGCCGCCGCTATGGCTATCGGCGAGGATAAATAATTAATATATTTAGCCGCGTCCGTGCCGTCTAAGCCGCATGCCGTAATAATTACGGACGCGATGAAGCTGGTTATAAAAAAGCAGACTATGGCGGCAGTATAGGCGAATCCGCTTTTCGCCCCGTCAGAGTCGCTGCCCAAAAAATTTCCGATCATAATTTTATTATACATTAAATTATCTTTTTAGTAAATTATTTGTTTTACTTTTTATGCGGTTTGTATTAAAATTTCATATATGAGAAAGATAAATACCGAAGAAATAGAAAAAGCTGTTTATAAGATGGCTAGAAAAGCGGGAATTACCCTTACAGACGACTGCAAACGCGCCCTTGCCGTCGCCGAAGAGAGAGAAAGCGGACAAGCCGCTAAATTCGCGCTCAACACTCTTATAGAAAACTGCGAAACCGCCGAACGCGAAGAGATGCCCGTCTGCCAGGATACGGGTATGGCGGTGGTAATAATGGAAATAGGTCAGGAAGTATATCTTGAAGGCAAGCCCCTGCACGCCGCCATTGACGACGCGGTGCGCGCGGCGTACGCGGACGGATATTTCCGCAAGTCGGTCTGCGACCCCATAACTAGGGTAAACACCGCCGACAACACCCCCGCCGCCGTTCATACCGAGATAACCGAGGGAGATAAAATAAAAATCACTTTTATGCCCAAAGGGTTCGGCAGCGAGAATATGAGCAAGCTTTATATGCTTAAACCCGCTCAGGGCGTAGAGGGCATAATAGACGCGATAGTCGATACGGTAAAGGCGGCCGGCTCGCGCCCCTGCCCGCCCGTTTACGTCGGCGTAGGAATAGGCGGCAGCTTCGATTCCTGCGCGTATCTTGCTAAAAAGGCGCTTACGCGCGAAATAGGTTCGCGCAACGGCCGCGCCGAAGTGGCGGAAATAGAGAGAAAAGCGCTTGAAAGAATAAATAAACTGAATATAGGCTGTCAGGGCTTCCACGGAGACGTAACCGCGATAGGCGTAAGCTGCGAATGGGCGCCCACTCATATAGCGGGATTGCCCGTAGCCGTAAATATACAATGCCATTGCGTACGCGTGCAGAAGGAGGTTTTGTGATATGATAAAGCTTACTTTACCTTTGACGGAAGAGAGCGTTAAAAATCTGCGCGCAGGCGATTCGGTTCTTCTTACGGGCACTATTTTAACGGCGAGAGATTGCGCGCACAGGCGCATCTTCGACCTTATAAAAGAAAACAAACCCCTCCCCTTCGAGCTTAAAGGCGCGTATATTTACTATGCGGGTCCCTGCCCCGCCAAACCCGATACGGCGAGCGGAAGCTGCGGTCCTACCACCTCGGCGAGAATGGACGCGTTCGCGCCCGCTCTTCTGGATATGGGGCTGGGCGGCATAATCGGCAAAGGCGAAATGTGCAAAGAGGTGCGCGAGGCGATCAAACGAAACAATTCGGTTTATTTTGCCGCCATAGGCGGCGCCGGGGCGCTGTACGCGAAATCTATAAAGACGAGCGAATGTATCGCCTTCCCCGACCTTTTATCCGAGGCGGTTTACAGGCTGAAAGTGGAAGATTTCCCCGCGGTTGTCGCTTACGATTGCCAAGGCGGCGACATTTACGAATAAAAACGTTTGACTTTAATTATTTTTACGGATATAATTACATTATCCATATCAAAGGCTGTGACTAAGACAGACGCGCCTTAAAGTACGCTTACAGAGAGAACGACCCGAAAACGGCTGAAAGGACGTTCAGGCGGAAACGCGCGGTATTCACTTACGAGCCGACGCGCGAACCGAAAGCATTAGCGCGCTCCGCTTACTCTGCGTTAAGAGAAACAAGGCAACCCTGCGTTGCAAAATCGGGTGGTACCGAGAATAAGACGTTATTTCTCCCCGTGCGACGACGCGGGGATTTTATTTTGCAAAAAAATTGCGAGGTTTTTATGATACAGGAACAGATTGAAAAACTGAAAGAGGCGATAGATACCGCCGCTAAGGACATTAAAAGCTCGAAAACTCTGTACGAGCTGAAAACAAAATTTTTGGGCAAGACGGGGGAGATTTCCGAGCTTATGAAGGGCATGCGCGACGTGCCTAAGGAACAGCGTCCCGAACTCGGTAAGATTGTAAACGCACTGCGCGACTGGGCTACCGACAAATTCGACGAGCTGGAAAAGGCGATAAAGAAGTCCGAACTAGCCCTGCAATACAAGACCGAAGCCATTGACGTCACCCTGCCCGGCAACCGCGTTGAAACGGGCGCGTATCACCCCAACACTCTGATAAGAAAGGAACTTATTTCCGTGTTTTCGGGTATGGGATTCGAGATTTTCGAGGGTCCGGAAATAGAGAACGACTATTACAACTTTACCGCCCTCAACACCCCTGCCGACCACCCCGCAAGGGATATGCAGGACACTTTCTATATCACCGACGACCTGCTTTTGCGCACGCAGACTTCCGCAGGGCAGATAAGGGTTATGGAAAACAAAAAGCCGCCCATAAAGATACTTTCCCCCGGCAAGGTTTACCGCAGCGACGACGACGCCACGCACTCGCCTATGTTCTCGCAGATGGAGGGTCTTGTAGTGGATAAAGGCATTACCCTCTGCGACCTTAAAGGAATGTTGGACGAATTTGCGCGCAAAATATTCGGCGACGGAGTAAAGACGCGCCTCCGCCCCTCATACTTCCCCTTTACAGAACCTTCGGTAGAGGTTGACGTTAGCTGTTTCGAATGCGGCGGCAAGGGTTGCAGGCTTTGCAAAGGCACGGGCTGGATAGAAGTGCTCGGCGCGGGAATGGTTAACAGGCACGTTCTGGAAGGCTGCGGAGTAGACCCCGACGTTTATTCGGGATTTGCTTTCGGTATGGGTATAGAGAGAATAGCTATGCTGAAATACGGCATAAACAATATGAAGCTCTTATTCGAGGGCGACGTGAGATTTTTAAAGCAATTCAAGGACTGAGGAGAATAATATGAAAGCACCTTTAAGTTGGTTGAAGGATTACGTAGATATAGACGTTACCGCAAAAGAGCTTGAAAAAAAGCTGTTCGACTGCGGTTTCGAAGTGGAAGAATTAATAGATATAGGCAAAGATATTACGGGAGTTGTCGTGGGCGAAGTGCTGGATTGTCAACCTGTTGAAGGCACGCACCTGCACGTCTGCAAGGTAGACTGCGGAAGCTTGGGCGTAAAGCAGATTTGTTGCGGCGCGGACAACGTTGAAAAGGGCATAAAAGCGCCCGTAGCGCTGCCCGGCGCTACCGTCTACGCCACGGCGAAAGACCACGTTACCGTAGAGGGCGTGGTAACGATTAAAAAGGGTAAGCTGCGCGGGATAGAGAGCGAGGGAATGCTCTGTTCGGGCGTGGAGATAGGCGTAAACGGCGATATGTTCGACGGGGGGGATTATTGCGGATTGCTGCTTTTGCCCTCTTCCTTTGAAAACGGAGCCGACGTAAAGCCCCTATTAGGACTGGACGATTACGTATTCGACATAGGCGTTACGGCAAACCGCCCCGACTGCCAGAGTATCCTGGGCATTGCGCGCGAGGTTGCGGCGGTGCTCGGCAAGCCGCTGAAAGAACCCGATTATACTTACGCAGAGGTTGCGGACGACTCGCAGATAAAAGTTACCGACCTTGCGCCCGAACTTTGCCCCAGATATATCGCGCACTACGTTAAGGATATAAAGATAGCCCCCTCCCCCTTATGGATGAGAAAGCGTCTTGCGCTGTGCGGTCTGCGCTCTATCAACAACGTGGTAGATATTACTAATTTCGTCCTGCTTGAAATGGGACAGCCTATGCACGCGTTCGACCTTGCAACACTGGAAGGCAGGGAAATAGTCGTGCGCAGAGCCGAACAGGGCGAAAAAATAGTTACCCTCGACGAGAAAGAATTTGAACTTAACCCCGAAAACCTCGTCATATGCGACGGAAACAAACCCGCCGCGCTTGCGGGAATTATGGGCGGGCTCAATTCCGAAATCAAGGAAAACACTACCGAACTGCTATTCGAAGCGGCAAAATTCGCGCGCGACAGCATAAGAAAGACTTCGCGCTCGCTCGGTCAGCACTCAGACTCTTCATCCATTTTCGAAAAGGGCGTAAACGAATACACCACCGAACGCGCAATGAAGAGGGCGTTGAACCTCATAGAGAGGCTGGGTTGCGGCACGGTTACCGACGTTTGCGCAGACGTTAAGACAGAATATTCGCACGACGGCGGAAAGACTATGACGGCGGATGCGGACAAAATAAACGCGCTTCTCGGCATTACCGTTCCCGAGGAAGATATGATTAATATTCTCGAAAGGCTGAATTTCGGCGTTAAAGCCGAGGGAAAAATTCTCACCCTGAACGTCCCCCCCTACCGCGAGGATATAGACCTTTATCCCGACATCGCGGAAGAGATCATAAGAATGTACGGTTACGACAATATCAACGGCACGTTTATGCCCTCCGCCTCCATTACCAACGGAGGATATAACGACGAGCAGAAATCGGAAATTTCGCTTAAAGCCGCGCTTGTAAATCAGGGACTTTACGAAATATCCACCTACTCTTTCTACTCGGAAAAGGACCTGGATATGCTTCACATTCCCGCCGACGCGGAAGAGAGGAAGTTTATCAAAATCAAGAATCCCATAGGCGAGGATCTTTCCGTAATGCGCACAACGCTTGCGCCCTCTATGCTAAATACAATGGTCAGGAATTTGAGGCGGGGCAATACGCAAGGCAAGCTGTTTGAGATAGCAAAAGTTTATATCCCCCGTCAGCTGCCCTTAAAAGACTTCCCCGAAGAAAAACAAAGGCTTTGCATAGGATATTTCGGAGATTATACCTTCTTCGATATTAAGGGCGCGGTAGAGGCTGTTGCCGAATCGCTGAACGCAAAGTTCGATTACGCGCCCGCAAAGAAAAGCTTTTTGCACCCCGGCATATGCGCGGAAATAAGCTGCGACGGCGAAGTTATAGGCTACGTCGGGCGTTTAGACCCCGAAATCGCAGAAGAGCTTGCGATAGAGAAAAAGGCGTTCGTCGCAGAAATCGATTACGAGGCGATGCAGAGGCACTCTAAGGCGTTTAAATACAAGCCGTTACCCAAGTTTGCTTCGGTTTTGCGCGACCTTGCGCTGGTTTCAGATATGGGCGTTGCCTGCGGCGCGATAGAAAAGGAGATTTACGGCGCGTGCAAGTACGTTACCGACGTTAAATGCTTCGACCTATACGTGGGAAGCCAGATAGGCGAAGGTAAAAAATCAATGGCGTTCAGCGTTACGTTTACGCCAAAAGACGAGCCTATCACCCCCGAAGCTTGCGACGGATACGTTAAGAAGATTTTAAACAACCTTAAATTTAAGCTTAACGTTACTTTGAGATAACTCTTTTCAGTATAATTCAAAAAAATACAGGGCGGAGCGGTTTATTTAAACCGCTCCGCCCTCTGTTTATTTTCGATATAATTCAATTAAAATCCACGAAATTTCTTTTCTATGAAACGGGCGCGTTTTAATTTTTTATACTTAATGCGCCGACAAACGGTCGACTGCGCGCGATTAATCGGGCACGAGCGAACTCCCGCCGAACAGCGAACCCTGCATATACACGTCGGGTATTCTGCCGTTTATTACGCTTTCGCAAATCAATACCTCTATCGTGGAGGCGAAATTGGTGGTTTTCGTCGGCAGAATGATTGATATATCCGAAACGAGTTCGAGATATAAAGAGTGTTTGGTCTGATTTATCCCCGCGTCCACGAATTTGGAAACGAAGCGGCACTCCACGTTGGAAATCGGGATTATTTTTATATTTATCTTTTCGCCGAAGCCCGCAAGCGCCTCTATGCCGGTCAGCGCGCCGACGGGCACCATTATTCCCTCCGCGCTCATTCTGGTCAGATTTTCCTGACTGAGATAGGCGGTATCGCGCGCGATGCGATTTATTTTTAAAGAGTCGGTTGTGATTGTGGAGACGTTGCCCTGCGAATCGTAATTTATGGTTATCAAATCTTCGTAGCGCAGATTGTCGTTGAGGGTATAATAAATGGCGTCGTTTACGGCGACGGTGGTTATAGAGCGGATAGTGGCTTCGCTTATGGAAATGAGAACGCGGGTTACGTTTCGCAGAAATATCACCAGCACGCCTATAATAATCGCGCAGATTATCACTGTTAAAATTTTAAGCCGAGTAAGCTTTTTGCGCTTTGCCATAAGATATTTTATTTTGCGGCTCTTTCCGATATTCTTACGCAGCTTGTTTTGCGCGTAAAAACGGGCGCATAAGATATGCGCCCGTTTAATTGAAATCATATTTTATTTACCGTTCCCGAAAAGAGAGTCGTGCCGTAGCTGTCGGTAAGGATAAATCCGAATGACTTATCGACTACGAAATCGAGAAACTCATCCTGATATTCCGGACCTATGGAAGTTACGCCCGAATTGGTTATTACGGTCACCGCAGCACCCTCTATGCCCGTCCTGTCTACGTTGAGAGTAGTCACGTGCCGCACCTCCTTGCAGTACACGTTTTCGTAATCCGCCGAGGGAAGAACGCAGAGCGAAGAATAATCGCAGGCGTATTTATCGAATATTGCGTTAATACCGAAGTTGCTTTTAAGCAAGTCTTTTACGTCCTCGTCGTAAGACGCTTCGAATTCCGGAAAAATACAGCGCGTATTGTAGCGTATTTTATTGACCTCGTCGCAACCGCCCCAATCTTCTATCGCGTTGACCGCGGAAATATTTTCAGCAGTGAACACGTCTGATAGGGTATATCCCTCGTTCGGAAGGATAAATTTCAATTCGTAGCCGTGCTCGGTCCGCGTATAAAACGTTTTATAGCTTTGACTTGCGTAAGCCTTGCCGACGGTATAATAGCCGCTCAACATCTTCAATGATTTTTCCGTTCCGTCCGATTGCGTGAATTTATACGGCGAGGTCGTCAGGAATAAATCGTTGCCGTACGTATTCCATACGTCTTTGAGATACAGAGTGTTTATAAGCGCGAAAACAGTATCGTCCGCAAGCGCGAAATCTTTATCTATAAGCCCCTTGGTACGCTCCTTGACGAAATCGCGCACCGCCCTGTTTGCGGCGGCGTTGCCGTTTTTGAAATCCGCGGAAAAAGAATTGCAGAAATAATCGTCCGAAAGCAACTTTATGCAATCTTCTTTTACCTCCGTGCCGTCGTTTAACCATATCGAGTTGCCGAGATCGAGCATAGCGGTAACCTTCTCTTTTCCGTTAAAGGTTTCCGACGTATATTCGCGAGAAAGCGAGCGGTAAAGGTAAGATATTCCCGATTTAAGCTCGGCATAGTCCGCGCCGAGCGCGGAGAGCAATTCGCTGCGGGTCTGACCTGCGGCGCACTCTGCGGCGAGAGACAGGGCTATATATACCGATACGGGAGAAACCGCCATGTTCTGCGCGCCGTCCGAAGCGGAGTAAGCGCAGGCAGCGAAACGCGAAGCAAACTCTTCGGTCTTTTGACGCATATTTACAAGAATATCGCCCGTGAGTTCGTCGTAGGTGAGAGGCGCAGCCTCCGCCGCGCCGCCCAGCAGAACGCTTTCGCCTTTTGGCATTGTCGCCGACGCTATCGGAGTGCACGCCGCCGAAAGGGCGCACACCGCGCCGCACGTTACGGCGGCAATTATTTTAAGTAATTTTTTCATAACTTCCCCTCAGCGAATACATTATACCACAGTTGATATTTTTGTCAATATATTACTCTTATATCCCCCGATACCGCCCGAAATTCAGAACAGGAGCGCCATATACTCGCGGCAATCGCCGCCAAATGCATAGCGAACGCGGATTTAGCGCCGCCCGCGCTTTGAACGGGGCGGCGCTTGCCGTCACAGCTATTCACGTTTTCAGTTCATCTTTGTATGCGATTTAAAGATTAAAGCCATTATAAACGAGAAAACCACCGCGGCGGACAAACCCGCGCTGGCGGCGGCGAGCGAGCCCGTTACCGCATAGAAAAATCCGCGCTCAGCCCCCTTAATCGCGCCGTTTGCGAGCAGATAGCCGAAGCCGCTTATAGGTACGGTTGCGCCCGCGCCCGCAAAGTCTACCAGCGGCTGATACGCGCCGATAGCCGTCAAAACCACGCCCGCAAGCATAAAATATACCAGAATTTTGCCTGCGGTGAGGTCGGTGAAGTTGATTATTATCTGCGCTATCAGGCAGATAGAGCCGCCCACCGTAAACGCCTTTATATACATTAAAATAATTTCGAGAACTTCCTGCGACACGTTAAACCTCCAACTGAACGGCGTGGCTTATGCACGGAATGGATTCGCCCTGCCCCGACGAAACGGTGGAAAGCAGAGCGCCCGTAGCCGCAAACAGCACGCGCTTGTAAAGCCCTGCTTTAAGTCGTGTGTAAACGTACGAATTGAAAACGACTGCGCTGCAACCCGCTCCGCTTCCGCCCTGAAACTCGTCCTCTATCACTTTATAGATTATTTCGCCGCAATCGACGTGATTTTCGGATATATCGAAGCCCTTTTCCCAGGTCAAATCCTTTAAAATCCTGCTGCCGAGCGCGCCGAGGTCGCCCGATAAAATAAGGTCGTAATCTTCAGGCGAAGTGTTTGTATCGCGGAAATGCTGAATGAGCGTTTCAGCGCAAGCGGGAGCCATTGCCGCGCCCATATTGTTGACGTCGGTCACGCCGTAATCCACTACTTTACCCATAGTGGCGTTTACCACTTTTACGCCCTCGCCCTTATCAGAAATAACGCAACCGCCCGCCCCCGTTACCGTCCACTGCGATTGGGGCGGACGGGTAGTACCCTGTTCGAGAGGATAGCGGTACTGCCTCTCCGCGGATGCGAAATGACTGCCCGTCGCCGCCACAGCCGTGTTTACGTAGCCCGCGTTTACCATAGCCGCCGCAAGCATTATGCTCTCCGACATAGTGGAACACGCGCTGTAAAGCCCAAGAAAGGGCACGTCGAAATCCCTTGCGGCGAAGCTTGCGGAAATTATCTGATTGAGCAAATCGCCCGAAAACAGCACGTCTATCTGTTCGCGCTTCAATTTAGCGTTTTCTATGGCGGTATCTATTGCGAACGAGAGCATTTTACATTCGGCTTTTTCAAAGGTGGACTCGCCGAACATATCGTCGGAAAGCGGTATATCCACGAACTTGCCTATCACGCCCACACATTCCTTTGGACCGGCAACCGTGCCCGTAGAAATTATTTTAGGCGTATTATTAAAATATATCGTGTGCCCGCGCAGAGTTTGTTGAATGTGCATATGTACCTTTTTAATTATCTGCTTGCGTTGAGTATATAATTAGGCAAATTTTGCTTGGAATTGCGTCTGATACGCGCAAAAAACCGCCTGTTAATAGTTTTATCAACGGGCGGTTTTTTATTCTTTTTAATAATCAGGTTAATCTTTAATACGTTTACTCTACCTTTAAGCCCCAACAGCGGCGGCGCTTTACAAGCTGAGGCTCGAAATTCTTCCACAGGTTCTGCACGTTGCGGTTGGTTTCTAATTCGGGACCCGTTTCAAGGAATTTTACGCCCTTGGCAATCAGTCCTTCGAGGATATGGCTGACTATTATCGCCACAGTGCCCTTGTTCGCATGCTCCTTTCTGACGCCGATACTCATCATATCCGCGACTTCGATATGGTTCATTGCGTGAATGTAAGGGATTATTCCGCGGGGCATTATACTGCCCTTTGCCTTTTGAAGCACTTTAAGCATAGAGGGCATTACGAAACCGTACGCCACCACCTTGTCGTCTTTAAGCACTACCGCGGCAAACTCGGGAACGAGCACCTGATAGATTGTGTCCATCTCTCTCTTTTTCTGCTTGTCGTTTATTGGGCTTGTGCCGTACAAATCTTCAAAGGCTTCGTCAAGCACGTCGAGGCATTGCATTATATAGCCAGAAAGCTTTTCCTTGTCCTTTTTAAGCAACGTTTTGATATCGAGAAGCTCGTACCCGCCCCTCTTCATTATGGCTTCGCCGAGGCGTTTTGCCCGCTCGTCCATCTTTTCGGGTACGGGTATGCGGTAGCAATTCCAGTCCACCACCTTATACGCGCCCAGCTTTTCCATATGCTCTACGTAATAGGGATAATTGTAAATTTCTATGTAAGTGCTGTCCTTATCGAACCCGTCGATAAGCATTCCCTCTTCGTTGAGGTCGGAAAAGCTCATAGGACCGATAATTTCGGTCATTCCCAGTTCCTTTGCCCACTCGTAGAGCTCGTTGAAGAGCGCCTTAGTCACTTCGAAATCGTCGATGACGTCGAAACGGGTAAAGCGCAGCTGTTTAACGCCGTTTTTCTCGTTTACGCCGCGGTGCCATATGCCCGCTATTCTCCCCGCAAGCTTGCCGTCCTTATAGGCGAGGAACATCTTGCAGTCGGCGAAACGGAACGCGTCGTTGATTTCGGGGTCAAACTCTCCGAACTCGTCCGCATACAGGTTGGGGGCGGCGTATGGATTGCCCTTGTAAAGGTCTATTAAAAACTTAAAAAACTTTTTCTTGTCCTTCTTAGAGGATATTTGCCTGACTTCTATCATTTCATACTCCCTTAGTCTAAACTCCGTCGTCGCGGGAATCCGCGCAACCGTTACAATTTTAACACGTAATAAACACTTTGTCAATTTATGTCGCGAAATAAACTTATCTGCGCAAAGAAGCCGCGGCGGAGCAATTTCGCTCCGCCGCGGCTGAAACAAACGTGCTTATTCGCAGTTTTAGTTTATTCGCTCTTTTTATCCGAACGGAAGATAAACTCCCCGTCCTTGAAATCCACGGTTACCTCTTCGTCGGGGAGAACGCGCCCCGCGAGAATTTCGTCGGAAAGTCTGTCCTCTATTCTCTTCTGCACCACGCGCTTCAACGGGCGCGCGCCGAACATATCGTTGTACCCCTCTTCCAGCAGCTTATCCATAGCCGCTTCCGAAACGTTTAACGAAATATTTCTGTCCGCAAGCCGCGAACGCAATCCGTCTATAATTTTATAGCAGATTTTGCCCGCCTCCTCGCGGGAAAGTTTGCGGAATACTATGACTTCGTCCAGCCTGTTCAGGAATTCGGGCTTGAACTGCTCGCGCAGAGCGTCCTGTATGCTGTCTTTCATATTGTCGTAGCCGTCGTCCGCGGAATCGCTGAAGCCGAAGTTGGACATCTTCTTAATCCGGCTTGCGCCTACGTTGGAGGTCATAATTATAATCGTATTTTTGAAGTTTATGACCCTGCCCTTGGAATCGGTAAGTCTGCCGTCGTCGAGTATCTGCAACAGCACGTTGAACACGTCGGGGTGAGCTTTTTCCACCTCGTCGAAAAGCACTACCGAATAGGGTTTTCTCCTCACCCTTTCGGTAAGCTGACCGCCGTTGTTGTCGTCGTAGCCGACGTAGCCCGGAGGCGCGCCTATAAGCTTGGAAACCGAATGTTTTTCCATATATTCGGACATATCCAGCCTTATCATAAGCCGTTCGTCGCCGAACATAGCTTCCGCAAGCGCCTTTGCGAGGTCGGTTTTGCCGACGCCGGTCGGTCCTACGAATATGAACGAGCCTATGGGCTTATTCGCCTCGCTCAGCCCCGCCCTAGCCCTTCTTATGGCGCGTGCTACGGCGGAAACCGCCTCTTCCTGACCTACTATGCGCTTATGAAGATTTTCTTCGAGGTGCAGGAGCTTTTCGCTTTCCTGTTCGGTCAGTTTTACTACGGGCACGCCCGTCCAGCCGCTTACTATTTTTGCTATTTCGTCGCTGCCGATGCGCGGCGCGGTAGAGTGCGCGCCCTCGCGCCATTGCGAATTTACCGTTTTAATCTGCTCCTGCAACCTGTTTATCTCTTCCACAAGCTTCTGCGCCTGCGAATAGTTTTCGCCGCGGGCGGCTTTCTGCTTTTCCAGATTGAGTCTTTTAAGCTTTTCTTCAAGCTCTTTAAGCTCTTCGGGTGCGTTATAGCTGTCCAGACGCGCGCGAGAGGCGGCTTCGTCTATGAGGTCTATCGCCTTATCGGGCAAAAACCTGTCGGTTATAAACCTGTCGGAAAGAGTGGCGGCGGCGATTATCGCCTCGTCGGTGATTACCACTTTATGATGCGCCTCGTACTTGTCGCGCAGTCCGCGAAGTATTTCGACAGTGTCCTCTACAGTCGGTTCGTCTACCTGAACGGGGGTAAAACGGCGTTCGAGAGCGGCGTCCTTTTCGATATATTTGCGGTATTCTTCAAGCGTGGTCGCGCCTATCGTCTGCAATTCGCCGCGGGCAAGCATAGGTTTTAAAATGTTTGCCGCGTCCATATTCCCTTCCGAAGTCGAGCCTGCGCCGACTATGTTATGAATTTCGTCTATAAACAGAATCACGTTTCCGTTCGCCTTTATGGAAGAAATGGCGTTTTTAAGACGTTCTTCAAAATCTCCCCTGTATTTCGCTCCCGCAACCATTCCTGCGAGGTCGAGAGAGAAAACTATTTTGTCCTTTAAAAGCTCAGGCACTTGATTTTTGACTATAGCCTGCGCCAACCCTTCCACTACCGCCGATTTACCAACGCCCGGTTCGCCTATAAGAACGGGATTGTTCTTGGTGCGGCGCGACAGCACCTGAATTATTTTATCGATTTCCTTTTTTCTGCCGATTACGGGGTCTATTTTGCCCTCGCGCGCTTTCTGGGTGAGGTCGGTGCCGTACTGCATAACGCTGTCGTCGAGAGCGCTTTCAGCGCCCTTATGCTCCTGCCGTTCCGCGCGGTGGGAGGACTGGGAAAATACGGCGTTTTTGGGGTGCGTGGTGAAGAACGCGGCGAAGCCCGTCAAACCGTCGTCATCGTCGTCCTTCTCCTCGGCGTAGCCCTCGTTTAACGTCAGTTCTATGCGGGAAGCGAGATTAGCCATATTTATGCCGAGAGCGCGAAGTATGCGCATTGCGAGACATTCGGGCGATTCGGTTACAGCCTTCAACAGGTGTTCGGTACCCGTCAGCGCGTCCTCTCCGCCGTATTCGAAGGAGAGCTCTATCGCCCTTTCAAACATATGCTTGGTTCTTGGCGTAAAGCCCTTCATGCTCGAATCCTGGTCGGCGGCGTTTATCAGATACCTTCTGTAACCTTCCTCGGGAACGCGGCAGGCGTTTAATATTTTAAACGCCGAGCTTTCGGGCGTGGTGAGCATAGCGTAAACGACGTGCTCGCTGCCTATATAGCTCGTATTCAATCCGTCTGCAATTTCGCGCGAACGGGCGACTACGTACTGCAAGTTCTGGGAGAATCTGTTTTCATCCATAATTTTAACTCCAAAATAGGATTTGATTTTTATATCTTACGCTTTATATCTTTAACTTTATATCGTTTGCTTTAAATACTGCTCGCGGCGCATTTTCTACGCCTTTTTTAAGCGTTAATTCGGCATAATTAAGCCGCTCTTTCCTGTTCTGCAATTTTTTATTGCAAAAGCTTTTTTATCTGTTTTGCCGCATATTCCGCGCGGTAGGTGTCGCGCTCGGCGGCGGTCAGCTGTCTGCCCGATTCGAGGCAGAGGTTGGACGGCTTCATTTTAATCATAAGGTCGTCTATCAAGGTTATGTCTTTTATGCCTATATATCCGAGGCACGTGCCCAGTTTGACGAAGGCGCAAAGGTTTTCGAACTCTTCGCCCGACATAAGCGCGCAGTTAGTCAATATGCCGAGAGAGCGCAGGCATTTATCCTTCAAGGTTACCGCCTGCGAGCCGAGCTTTAATTTCATACGTTCGGACTGCTCCATCTCGGCAATCTTTTTCACCGCGGAATTTACCTGCGATAATATCTCTTCCTCGGTGACGCCCAGCGTTACTTCGTTGGAAATCTGATACATATAGCCTTCCGCCTGACTGCCTTCGCCGTAGATTCCCCTTACGGTAAGCCCAAGCCTGTCTGCGCTTTTTATAAGGCGCGGCATATAGCCGCCCATAGTCAGCGCCGGCAGAAACAGCATAACCGAAGCCCTAAGCCCCGTGCCGAGGTTGGTAGGACAAGCGGTGAGATAGCCCAACTGCTCGTCGTAGGCGAACATTATGGAACGCGCCATAATCTCGTCCTTTTGCGACATAGTGCGGTACGCCAAATCAAGATTAAAGCCCTTCACGAAGCACTGCTCGCGCAGGTGGTCCTCCTCGTTTATCATTATTGAAACGTTTTTGCTTTCGTTAATCAACGCGGCGGAAAAGCTGGGTCGCCTCAACAGCAGGGGGCTTACGAGATGATTTTCCACAAGATTGAGCGCCTCTTCCTCGGAAATTCCGTCCATATAATACAGGCGGAATTCGTCCACTCTGTTTATCGCGGAGGACACCGAGCGTATTATTTCCTTCGCCTGTTTTTCGTCCTTTAAGCGCGAGGGAAAGGGATAGCCGTTCAGATTCCTCGCAAGGCGCACGCGCGAAGAGGCTACCGCGCCGAAAGTTACGTCCTGCACTACCTTTCCCCTCCCGTAAGCTTTTTCTTGATTATTTTCATCTGCTCGTTAAGCCTGCCCGCCCTGAGATAATCTCCGCTCTGCAACGCCGCTTCAAGCTTTTCCTGCAATTCGGAAAGAGTGCGGCGAAGGTCGTGTTCGGAAGAGTGGTCGCCGCCCGCCTTGCCTACGTGTTCGCCCTTGCCGTGAATACGCACGATAGAGGGCATAAGCTCCTCCTTGAATACGTCGTAACAGCTTGCGCAACCTAAAAGCCCCGTCTTTTCGTAGTCGGAAAGGCGAGTGCCGCACACCTTGCAGGTCTTGCCCTTCCTCGCGGGGGAATCGAACAGTCCGTTTAAAAGAGCGCCGTTATACTCCGATTCGAATTCGCCGTATTTATATGCGTAGCAACTTCCGCACAAGTGAAGCTCGAAAGTTTCGCCGTTGATTTTTTCTATAAAGTTTACGGTAGCCTGATTTTTTCTGCAATGCTGACAGAGCATTTTTACCTCTTTTATGGCGGATTTACAAATTAATACAATTATATTATAAAACAAAATTTAAATATGTAAACACTTTTGGCGACTTTACAATTTTTTAAAACTAATAAGTCTTTTTTTTGCTCTATTTAATTGATAAAATTTTACGCGTATGTTATACTTTTTACGGTAGATACGCGCGGCGCAAAATTACAGGGCGCGCGCTGTAAAATTTAATTGGAGGAACAGTAATGCAATATTCAAAAGACGTTGAAAACATGATTTGCGTTGCCAAGGGCGTTTCGGGCAGATTCGAACACGGTCCCGCTCCCATTCCCGAAGAAGGGTTGTGGATTCAGGCAAAGGAAATCAAGGATATCAAGGGTTTTACGCACGGTATCGGCTGGTGCGCACCTCAGCAGGGCGCGTGCAAGCTTACGCTTAACGTAAAAGACGGTATAATTCAGGAAGCTTTGGTTGAAACCATAGGTTGTTCGGGCATGACCCACTCCGCGGCTATGGCGGCTGAAATTCTGCCCCATAAAACCATTCTCGAAGCGTTGAATACCGACCTTGTCTGCGACGCCATCAACACGGCTATGAGAGAGTTGTTCTTGCAGATAGTTTACGGCAGAACACAGTCCGCTTTTTCCGAGGACGGGCTTACTATCGGCGCGGGACTCGAAGATTTGGGCAAAGGTCTGCGCTCTCAGGTAGGCACTATGTACGGCACCGCCGCTAAGGGCGTAAGATACCTTGAAATGGCGGAAGGCTACGTGCTTGCGCTCGCACTCGATAAGAATAACGAAGTTTGCGGATACAAGTTCGTTTCGCTCGGCAAAATGACCGACTTTATAAAGAAGGGTCTTACCCCTAACGAAGCTTACGAAAAATCCGTCGGCACTTACGGCAGATATACCAAGGAACAGGGTGCGGTTAAGCATATCGACCCCAGAACAGACAAGGAGGTTGACTGATTATGGCGCTTTTTGAAGGTTATGAAAGAAGAGAAGCCAAAATTTTGGGCGTTCTTAAAGAATACGGCATCAACTCTATCGAAGAATGCAGAGATATAACCCTTTCCAAGGGCGTTGACTGCGATAAAATAGTACGTGGAACTCAGCCTATCTGCTTTGAAAACGCAGTATGGGCTTACACCGTAGGCGCGGCTATCGCAATTAAAAAGGGTTGCGTGAAAGCTGCGGACGCTGCGGCGGCTATCGGTATCGGCTTGCAGAGCTTCTGCATTCCCGGCTCGGTTGCCGAAAACAGAAAGGTCGGTTTGGGTCACGGCAATCTGGGCGCAATGCTCTTATCCGAAGAAACAGACTGCTTCTGCTTCCTTGCGGGACACGAAAGCTTTGCAGCCGCGGAAGGCGCGATTAAAATCGCAGAAAACGCAAACAAAGTAAGGGTTAAGCCCCTCCGCGTAATTTTAAACGGTCTTGGCAAAGACGCCGCTTATATAATTTCGAGAATCAACGGCTTCACCTATTGCAGAACAGAGTTCGACCCCTACACCGAAACCGTAAAGGTTGTGGACACCGTTTCCTTCTCGGACGGTCCCAGAGCTAAGGTTAAGTGCTACGGCGCGGACAACGTGCCCGAAGGCGTTGCCATTATGAAACTTGAAAACGTATCCGTTTCCATTACCGGCAACTCCACCAACCCCACCAGATTCCAGCACCCCGTTGCAGGCACTTACAAGAAGTGGTGCGTTGAAAACGGCGTCAAGTACTTCTCGGTTGCTTCCGGCGGCGGCACGGGCAGAACCCTCCACCCCGACAATATGGCGGCAGGTCCTTCCAGCTACGGCATGACCGACACTATGGGCAGAATGCATTCCGACGCGCAGTTCGCAGGTTCTTCCTCCGTTCCCGCTCACGTTGAAATGATGGGTCTTATAGGTATGGGCAACAACCCCATGGTCGGCGCAACCGTTGCAGTTGCTGTTGCAGTCCAGGAAGGTATGACAAAGTAAGAAAATCATTCTTAGTTGAATATACAGAAAAATCACGGGTTTGCGCCCGTGATTTTTTTATTGTAAAATTAGTCGCTTTAATATTTTATCGCACAGAGAAATTACAGGTTTACTCCCGCTATTTTTTTGCAAATTGTCGTCGATAAAAAATTTAATCGTTATAAAGTGACCGTCTAAAAATTTAATCGCATAAAAATTTAATCGCATAAAAAGATTGCGCGGACGAACCGCGCAATCTCTTTTTATTTGTCGGGTTTGCCCCGTGAGGCAAACCCGAATTTGTTTAGTCCTAAGATAAACGTAAAGCTGAGAGTTTATGATTTAAGATTAAACAGCTGAGTTTGTTATGCAATTAACTCTACGGTGAAGGACGCATTAGTTTCCGACCAGTAGTAAGCGTAAACCTGAATGTAATAGGTGCCTGCCTTGTCCAAGGTTAAGCTTCCGCTATCGACGTTGACAATCTGACCGTCAGTTACTACGCCGTCGGTAAGAGCCGTGCCTACAACCATCTGAGCGTCGGCGGTGGCGAGAATAACGGATTTACCTTCTTCTACCGTTACAACGTAGGTTACACATTCGGTATTGCTGATTCCGCTTGCAGTCTCATTGCCGCTTTCGGTGATTTCGATAGGAGCCTGAGGACCTTCAGGGTCGGTTTCTCTGCCGGAGATAGCAACGGAGAAGGAAACGCTTTCGTCGGTTGCTGAGAAATCATATGCATATACTGCAATATAATACGTACCTGCGGTGAGAGCTGATAGATTAAGGCTGTAATCCACTGATACTTCGCCTTCAAAAAGCTCCGTACCAACTTCGATATAAGCGTCAGAGCCATGGGTTATAGACCACGTTTCGCCTTCGCCAACGGTAAACTTATATACCTTAAACGTGTTATAACCAACGTGTTCTGCCGTTACGGTACCTTCGTCCTTAATTACGTAAGGATGTTCTGCGCTGCCGTCTTCAACAGCTTCACTTGAACCGCCGGAGATAGCTACCGTGAACGAAACGTCGGGGTCGTTATAACCGTCTGCATAAACGTTTAAAGTATAATTGCCCGGTGTGGATACGGTAATTTCATAACCGGTATTATAATTAAGCTCTAAATACGCGTCAGAAGTTGTAAACGTCCAGGTTTCGCCTTCATTTACCGTGAAGGTATATTGCTTTGCAGAATTATAATCTGCGTCGGTAAGGTAAATCGTACCCGCCTCGGTTATTTCGAGAGGAGCGTTGGGGTCTTCCGCAGCAACGTAAGATACGTCTACTAAGAGGTTAGATCTGCCTGCAAAGATTGCCATATAGGTTTCTTCACCTTCGGTCATAAAGAAGAAGTATCCATCCTCGTCCGTATAGCTTGAAGGTCTTTCATTAGTATAAGGGTCGTACTTACCGATTCTGCTATATTGGTAATTTGCAGCCTTAACGTTATAGTAACCCGTGCCCAATTCAAGCTTGAAGTAGTACCAGTTATACATACTTGTAAGCTTTAATCCGGTTTCTCCGCTTAACACGTAGGGATTACTTGAAGAAGCCTGGGAAGGAGTTATAGTAATAAGTTGCTTAACTGTAACCGTGCAGGTCGCCGTCTTTGCGCCGTCGTTGGTGGTTGCGGTTATAGTAACCGTACCGGCCTTCAAACCTGTTACAACACCGTTTTCTACGGTCGCAACAGTTTCATCGGAAGAAGTCCAGGTTACGGTCTTATCCGAAGCGTCTGAAGGATTGAACGTAGGCGTAAGCGTGATAGTTGAACCGGTCGTTACGCTTGCAGTTTCATCCATAGAGATGCTTTCAACGTTTATGAACGTTACCGTCACTTCGCAAGATGCAAACTTGGTATCATCGTCGTTAGAGGTTGCAGTAATAGTAGCCGTGCCTGCCTTTAAGCCGGTTACTACGCCGTCTACTACGGTTGCTACGGTTTCGTCGGAAGAAGTCCAGGTTACGGTTTTATCCGATGCGCCTTCGGGATTTACGGTTGCTTTAAGGCTTCCGGTTGCGCCGCCTACGGTAAGGGCTAACGTATCCTTATCGAGAATAACCTCGGTTGCGGAAATCCATTCTACGTTAACCGTACAGATTGCGGTCTTTTCGCCGTCTTCGGAAGTTACGGTAATTGTAACCGTGCCGACGCTCAATCCTGTTACGACGCCGTTTACTACGGTTGCAACCTTTTCGTCGGAAGACGTCCAGGATACGTTACTGTTGGAAACAAACGAAGGATTAAACGTTACGTTAAGTTTCTGCGATTCGCCGCTTACGTAAAGGGTAATTTCGCTTTCGTCGAGTTCAACGCTTTCAACGTGAACGAACGTTACCGTTACTTGACAGGTTTCGGATACGCCGCTTGCTGCGGTTGCAGTTACGGTTGCGGTACCAGCCTTAACGGGGGTAAGAACGCCGTTTACCACCTTTACTACGTTAGTATCGGAAGAAGTCCATACTATGTTCTTATCCGCCGCGGTTGCGGGAAGCACGTTAGTGGTGAGGGTAAGGCTTTCGCCGTTTACGTAAAGCTGAGCGGTATTTGCGCTGAGGTTAATAGATTCAACTGCGGAGTAAGTTACGGTAACTTGGCATGTTGCAGTTTTGCCGTCTGCCGCGGTTACGGTTACTGTTGCCGTACCTGCGTTAACAGGGGTAAGCACGCCGTTCTTAACGGTTACTACGTCTTCACTGGAAGAGGTCCAAATCAAGGTCTTATCGCAAGCGTTCGAAGGAGCGATAGTTGCGGTAAGGGATACGGTTTCACCGTTTACGTAAAGCTGAGCGGTTCCTTCGCTGAGCGTTACGGATTCAACCGCGATGTAAGTTACTGTAACTTCGCAGGTTGCGCTTACGCCGTCGGCAGTTGCCGTAACGGTTGCTGTACCAGCCTTAACGGGGGTAAGTACGCCGTTTACTACCTTAACCACCTCTTCGTCGGAAGAAGTCCACGTTACGGTCTTTAAGGAAGCGTTATCGGGAGCTACGGTTGCCGTAAGAGTCTCGGTTGCGCCGTTTACGAACAACTCTACGTTGGTCTTATCAAGAGCAACGGTTGTTACAGCTACCTTAGTTACGTTTACGGTTACGGTGCTATGAACATTTCCGCAAGTTGCCGTGATAGTTGCGGTACCTACGCCTACTGCCGTTACTACGCCGTTTGAAGATACGGTTGCAACCGAGGTGTCGGATGAAGTCCACGTTACGGTCTTGATAGACGTGTTATCGGGAGCTACGGTTGCCGTAAGAGTAGCCGTGGGGCTGTTGGTGAGGACGAGGTTGAGTTCGGTCGCTACCTCGTCGCCGTTTTTAACGGTTACGCTTTCAGCCTCGATTTTAGATACGTTAAAAGTGCATTCAGCCGATACGCCGCCGTATATAAGTGTTGCGGTGATGGTAACTTCGCCGCTGTTTGCGAACGCTACGGTACCGTTTGATACGGTTGCGATTGACGAATCTGAAGTAGTCCAGGTTACGTCCTTATTGCTGAGAGCCGAATTTACGGTAGCGGTGAGAGTATAGCGGTTATTGTTGTTGCCGAGCGCGAAGCTTTCTTCGGTCGCATTCAAGGTAATAGCTGCGCCCTCTAATTCAGATACGGTGAACGCCTGACCACTGAGAGGAGAACTCCAAACTTTAAGAACGTCGTCTACTTTAAGATCGACTAAGATGTAGTTAATGAAGGTATAACCGCCGTCTGTGCTGTTGAACTTGTTCGTGCCGTCGTTAACGTTATAGAAGGTCATCATTCCGCCGGGCAAATTAATCAAATAAGTGCCCGCAACGTTAGCGGTGAGAGTCGTGGGCGCACCTGAATTCGAGCCCATAACGTGGGTGCCGACGAGGCTGTTAGCCACGTAGCCTTCTACTACGAGGTGAATCTTTTCGGTTTCAAGCGTCATAGGATCCTTAGCGGTAAGGAAGAGATTGAACGCTTCGGTCAGTTCGAATCCGTACTCGTTATCAGCGCCGCTCTTATAAGTGGTAGAGATTGCGCGGGTGTTAGAATCGTAGGTATAGGTTACTACGGTGTTATCGCCGTTAGCGTTTACGATTGTAGCTTCGCCGTTGGTTGCGCCCTCTTCGGCGGGAACGAAGGTTACTTTTACCTGCTCGTCCTTATTTTCATAAGCGCCGTTAAGCTTAGCGGAAACTTCGGGAGCTTCGTTGACCACTACCGTTATTGTATCGGTCAAAGTACAGGTAGGAGCAGCCGAGCTGAGCTGAATTGTGTACGTGCCCGCTACGGAAGCTTTAAATACCGAGACGCTTTCACCTTCAAGCATGGATTCGGTAATAGCGTAAGACGACGCGTCTGCACCTGCAGGTGCGCTTATTACTTTTGCGGTGTACGCAGGATTTTCGTAATAAGGATTAGCTACCTTGGATTTGAAGGTGAGCGATTGATTCTGATATACCGTGAATTCGGGATCTGCCGACCAGAGATCGGTTCCGTTCACTTCATCCTTCTGATATACGGAAGATTCAAATCCGGAAGGAGCTATGTAAGGAACGTGAACGTTGAGCACCTTTTCGGTGTTCTCGGTTTTGAATACAATTTCAAAGTCGCCTGCAACGTTGAATTTAAGGGTTATTTTATAGCCGCCCTCAACTTCGGTCGTAGACCTGTTGAAATATCCTATTATTTTTCCGTCCGTTCCGCCTTCATAGAAAGCTTCAATAGGTTCGTCGCCGTCGTCGGTACGAAGATAAATCTTAACAGGGTCAACAGCAGAGTTGTACGCGTCGGGAGCAACCGTGCCTACCTTGAACGAATACGAGTCGTCGCCGGGTTTGAGGTTGATTGTTTCATTCAGGTCGATTTCGTTGCCGTCAAGGTCGCTGAGTGTGTATGAAAGCAACGTTACGTCGTCATAGCTATAAGGATTTACGGGAAGGGTTTCATCCTCTTCGAGCGCGGAACGCTGAGAAATTGTAAAGCTTTCGTAATTGGTCCAGTACTCTTCCCTGCCATCAACGAGCTGCGCGTAATAAGTTACGCCCTCGTCTTCGGTAAGAAGTTCGAAGTTTGCAACCGAGCTGTCGTTCGCGTCGTACTGAGTGTAAGTAGAACATTCAAGCTTAGCGTCCTCAACTACGCTGTTGGAATCGAGCGTGAATGATACCTTAATCAGATTGAAATAAACGGTATCGCCGCCGAATTCCTTGATTGTTGAGAACGAGAACGAATATACCGCCGTGCCTTCTTCGTCTTTAAGCTCTTCTTTGAAGTCGCCGTTTACGTTCGTCTTACCAAGAGAATACAGAGCGGAGATGAAGTTGCCGACGCCGTTGGTGTTCTCTTCGCCGAACAGGCACCATGTGAAGTTAAACCCGTAGCCTTCAAGCATTTCGATAGTGGCGTCGCCGTCCTTGCCGAGTTCGACCGTGTAGTCCATATTCTCTTTAGCGAGAACTGCGAAGATTTCACCCTCGTCGTCAAGCGAATACCAACCTTCGTCGTTCTGCGTGCCGTCTATAACGTGGCAGTAGTCGGTACCGAGTTCGTAATCTACTGTGGCGTCAGATTCCACTTCGGAATAACGATTGTTGGAATAAACGTCAGCAGAGCCGAATATTACTTTCGTGTTGTTCTTCTTGGCTACGGATACGGCGGCGTCAACAGTAGTAGCCACCGCGCTGCTGAACTCTATTTCGCCGTTTTCGTTAGCGAGCTTGTAGGTTACCACGCCGTCTTCTTCGGAAGTTACGGTGTAGCCCGCTTCGGGATCGGTGAGCGCGGGAAGTTCAACTACTATGTCGTGTTCGCGACCTTTATCGTGCGCACAGATCTTGGTAGCTTTGCCGGTCTTGACCGCAGTGGGCTGCTCTACAATCCACTTGCCGTAATCATGCCCGAGTTTGTCTACGGCAATGGTATACGTGGAGTCGCCGTCTTTGCAGGTAGCTTGAACTTCGCCGTCCTCTTCGCACGTTGCCGATTTAATTACAGTGAAACTATAATCGTGCACGTGAGGAGTTTCATTTTCATCGCAACCCGCTACGGAGACAGACAGAGCGGAGCCGATTGCCAGCGTTGAAAGAACGGCAACCAATTTTTTGATTTTCATATAGAATCTCCTTTTTATATTTTTTACAAAGCCGCACTCTCAGCTTAAAGCGGATTTGTAAAGTATTACTGTTTTAATATAATAAACGGGTGCATAATCGACGCGTCGACTTGAACAAACGCGTCTTTTATGCATTACACAACGGATATTTATCCTTTAATATTAAAAATTTAAACAGATTAAGGTGTTACTGTTTTGCGTTCAGCAAAACAGTAAGGGTACCCTTACTGTTTTGCGTTCAGCAAAACAGTAAGGGTACCCTTACTGAAAATTCATTTG
>CAZDZH010000010.1:0-2098 GCA_964509935.1 uncultured Clostridia bacterium | reverse complement strand
TTACTGTTTTGCGTTCAGCAAAACAGTAAGGGTACCCTTACTGAAAATTCATTTGTAATTCTACGAACTCATTCTTTCCTTACCTTGATTTTGCGCGTAGAATATTTTTCATTTAATATTATAACAAATATTTTAAAAATATAAAATAGAATTAAGCGTGAATTTTTTGTTTTTTTCTTATAGCAGCGCTAATTATTTCTTATATTAAATTAAAAAAAGGCTTCATTCTGCTTATGTCTCGCGTAAAAAAGCCTTTTTCTAGTAGATTATTTAAATTTTTATCTGGTGAAATAACCGGTAAAGCACAGCCACGAATTTTCCAGGGTGGAATTATAGCCGTTTTGCTCGGCCCAGCCGTAGCCGTCCATAAAGTACTGATTTTTCAGGCAGAAGGCTTGAAGGAAGTCTTTGAGTTCCTTGGTTACGGGGTATAAGCCGTAACTGCCGTAATTCAAAAGACAGTCGCCGTAGCCGAGCTTACCTTCGAATTCCGAAGCGTTGGAATAGCCGTTGTTAACCAAATAGTCGTAGCCGCGGATGAAGAAAGTATAGTTTACGTTATTTACTTTAAGCGAAACAAGCTCGTCGCCGTAGAGGTTTATTGACAAGCCCGAAGCGGTGTTGGTATCTTTCAATCTCGCGTAGAGCAAGGTATCGGTTATATTTCCTTCGCCGTCCACGAGGTGATAATAGCCGTCTCCGCCCTCGGCAGGGTCGTAATACGCTACGCGATTGCCGTCGCACACTCCGTTGGGATCGTCGTCAATGCCGAATCTTAAAAAGTTGTAACCTGAATACGAGGGGTGCTGTTTTAAAGTACCGTCAGCATTATAGAAGTTTTCGGTGGGAACCGCCCAAGGAATTTCCTCTTCGTCGCGTTCAAAATCTCCGTCGCGGGTGATAATTAAATCTACGTAAGCGGGATAGCCGACGCGGCTGTCGCATTTAAGGCCGAAGGCGTAGACGTTGCCGCGCTCGCTCGAAGTCATCTGAATTACGTATTTTACGTTTTTGGTATAAGCCGAGCATACTCCTCCCTCGTTAATGGTTTCGGTAGGCGTAGAGGGCTTCCAGGCGGAAGTACCTACGTACACGTTCATACGGGGGTTTATTTCGTTATCGACGACGCTCATTATCGACTCCACCACGTATTCGCCGTTTTTGGAGGGTTGATATTGGCAAAAGATTTCCTGTCCTGCTTCCGTGAAACTGATGCGGTACGCGCCGAGCTTGCTTAATTTAATTATGTTGTTGTATTTATCCGCACCCGAACCGACCGTAGGAATGAGCTCGTAAAGCTGAATGGCGATATTCCTCTTTGAATTGCTTACGGAATATACGTTGGGGTTATACGTATAGCCTTCCGGAACTCCGAGAAGCGTTACGGAATAGTTGCCGTCGAGCTCTTCTGTTTTGGCAATACCGTCCTCGCCGAACTGCGCCTGAGTTATGCCCGAACCGTCGGAAGCCGTCCATACTGCGTACATTTCGGTTTCAGGGATAAAGCTTGCGCCGTTACATTCGAGAGTTACCTTGAATACTCCCTCTTCCTCTTCGACCTCGCCGCCTCCTCCGCCGGAACCGCCGCCGTTGTTGCCGTTATATTTGCCGCTGTAATTGAATTTAATAGTGATAGTTATGGCGTAATCTCCGAACGACAACCATTCTTCTAAGCAAAATATGCCGTCCGTCGCCTTACCCTGCATACTGCCTTCGGTGCTCGATACGGTAACTACCGAGCCGCGTTGCAGCCAGGTTCCGTAGTCCTCCACGTTTCCGTTCTTGTCTAAATCGAAATATTTATAATCGTTGCTGAACGCAACCGAACGCCCTTCCGACTCAGCCTCCAACGCGGCGATAGTTTCCTCGCCGTATTTTAACTCTTCGGGGAAGCCCGCGCTGTAACTTACCGTTATTTCGGCAAACGTGTATACTTTACCCTTTACGTTTGAAGCGGACGCGCCGCCCGTATTTATCGAGCCGCAACCGGCGACCGCAAGAAGGGTCATCAGCGATATTAACGTTATAAAGAACTTTTTAATCCTGTTCCCCATTTTTAAGCCTTCTTATTACCGTTGATTTTTTTGAATAAGCTTAC
>CAZDZH010000009.1:57754-62597 GCA_964509935.1 uncultured Clostridia bacterium | reverse complement strand
GATTATTTATAAAACGGTAATATATCAGTTTTTTACAGCTTTTTAGCCGCGGAACAAAATTTAATATAAATTCGAAAAGGAAGTTTAAGCGAAAAATCTTAACTTCCGTTGAAGAACTCGGTGCAGTGCTGCCCGAGTTCTTCAATTCTATGTTTTATTTTATTTATGATAAAAAAATTATCGCGCGACTTTGGTCTCTGTTGTACTTTTGGTGTACTTTAAAATATAAAATAACTCAAAGCAAGCGATATGCTATACGTAACGACGGATTTGCCTTGGTCGAATCAAGCTTATTCACGGTAAAATCCGTCTGATTATTCATTGACGTCTGTAATTTTTAAAATAAAAACACTTTTAAGGAGATACGATTATGAAAATCAAAAAAATTATCGTAAGTATTTTTTTAACCGCCGTTTGCGCTCTGTTCGCTTTTGCCTTTACGGCGTGCGGGTCTGACGGCTCAAACACCCCCAAACCTGTCTATTATAAGGTTACTTTCTACTTGAATGAAGGCTTTGAAGAAGACTTTTCTGTTGTGAGCGTAGAGAGCGGCAGGACTGCGGCGGATAAAGTACCAATGATGATTAACTCGGGATTTACGTTCGACGGTTGGTGTTCGGACGAGGCGTTAACGCAGGATTTCGATATCGAAAACACGCCTATTACGGCAAACATATCGCTTTACGCACGCTGGAAGAAGGATTATGACAGAGCCTGGTTTTTAAGCAAACTCGGCGAGTGCGCCGCTAACGCAACGAGCGAAGGCGTGGCGCGTTCGAAGGCTTCTTATAACGTTAAATTGGACGGGGCAAGCAAAGAGAGTTTTACGTCAGATATAGTAGACGGAAGCGTCACCGCAGGAAGCTATAATATCCGCTTGCTTATCACCGCCGAATGGTTTGAAAGCGAAATTCTGAATGGCGAAGGCATAACCGTAAATACCGAAACTTACCACGTTCCCGGTGCCGACCGTATATCCGCAACAGTGCATTACGTTAACGCCGACGGAGAATACTTAGTCTATTCTGTCATTGTAGATAAATACGGATACGTTTACGGTTGCAGCAAAAAGACAGATAACGGCGCCACGCCGCTGTACGTCATGTCCGGCGTAACGTATGAATAAATTATCATAGCGGAGGGAAAAATATGAATTTTATCGAAAAAATATTTCCCGAACTTGCGGGTCAAACCTGGCAGGTAATCGCAATAACTCTGTCGATTATAGTCCTGTACTACGTTTTACTTGCCGTAGCCGAGTGGAAGACGTTCACGAAGATGGGCGAAAAGGGCTGGAAGGCGTTTATCCCCGTTTATAATCTCTACTTACTGCTTAAAAGATGCAGTAAAGCAAATTATATGTGGCATTTAATCGCGGCGGGAGCACTTTGCTTACTTACGGACGTTTTATATATGTCAAAGCTGCTACCCGACGGAAGCTGGCAATTCTGGGTATGCGCCGCTATTCAGCTTATAAGCGTTATTTGGATTGTCGTAGTAGAAATCAAGGCTTTGCACGGCGTTTCAAAATCATTCGGTCACGGCGCGGGCTTCACCGTAGGGATTATCCTGCTTACGTTCATATTCCTACTTATTCTCGGCTTAGGCTCGTCCGAATACAGACCCGTCAATAAAGAAAAGAAAGAATAACGGTAATTAAGGAGAATATTATGTCGAAATTCATTGACGCGGTTCGCGGAATGGCGGACGGAGGGCTCGACGGCGTTTCGGATTGGACCATACTCGCTATGAGCGTGGTGGTAGGGCTTCTGATAATCGCTTCCCTATTCGCTTTGGGCGTTTCGATTTATCTTGCAATCAGCTATGTAAAATACAACAAAAAGTGCAACAGTTGCGGTAAAACGGGCGAACAGATTGCCAGAATAATACTCGATAATCACGGGCTCGGAAAAATAAAGGTCTCCAAGACAGGATCCATTATATTCGGCAACAGTTACAGTCACTTTTTCAAAAAGGTAAGATTGAGGCGTCTTACGTGGCAGAAGCAAAGCGTGACGTCGCTTGCAATGGCGGCGCAGAAGTCTTCGCTCGCCGTGCTCGATAAGGAAAACGATAGGGATATGAAAACGCGTATCCGTCTTACGCCGCTCATCTATTTCGGTCCGATTGCGTTTGTACCTATGGTCGTCATCGGCGTGCTGCTCGATATAGTAGTATTTAAGGACGCAAGCGGTTATTTCGGAATCATTTTATCTGCAATAGGTCTTGTCTTTTATATCTTGTCCTTTGTTATGTCGATTCTCGTGTTGAAAACCGAGAAGAAAGCGCAGAAACGCGCGTATGAAATAATGAGGGAGGAAGGGCTTGCCACCGAGGAAGAACTCGAAGCGTGCAAAAAGCTGTTCCGCCTTTACAATATCGAATACGTAAACGATATGGTTATCGCTCTGTTAGAGCTTATTTACCGCATGCTGCAAATAGTGGCGTATGCGCAGAATTCTTCATCGTCGTCAAGCAAATAGCGCCGCCTGAAAGCGCCGTTCCGTATTCAGGTTACGGTATGACGCTCTGTCGAAATGATAGCGCAGAGGCAGAAGAGAACGGCGAAAAATGATAGAATTTATTCTGTTTCGCGCATATGTTTTCATATGATTGCTTTTTGCGTAACGTATGCGGAATATGAAAAAACCAACCGCTATCTCTTAAACTATTCGATTGTGGCAAGCCTGATATTTATAATTTTCCCCGTGGCAGATACTCTTTTCGGGCTTATCCCGGGCGCGACGTCGTACGGTATAGGCAATTCGCTGACGCTTATGATAGCCGTTCCGTTCATATTGCTGCACGATTTTACGGCTAAACCGGGGAGCAGAATATGGTCTGTGTTGATTGCGCCGATATATGCGTTTATGTATTTGGTTCTCTTCGTTATGTATCTTAATCTGTTCTCCTCGATATTAAAAATCATCTTAGAAATGTTCTCGGCGGGTTAAGTCGATATTTGCGGAAAAAGCGTCCGTCAAAGCGAAAAACCTCGCCTTTACGTATCCGTTTGCAGTACATAGTTCGATAAAAAGAAGCGGCGGCTCTGCTGAATAGCAGAGCCGCCCGACATTTTTTAAAGAAAAAAGGCTGACTTGCGGTATAATTCGGTTTTAATTTTAAAATATTATTCCCCGTCTTTGTCGGCGCTTTCCTCTTCGACTTTGCGCGATTCTTCCTCTTTCAAAGCTTCCTCGGCTTTACGCGTGCGGTAGTCTTTATATCCCTCTTTATGGTTGTCGCCCTCGTCCCATTTGCCTCTGCCTGTTATAAGTACGCCTGCCAGCCCTGCGGCGGTGATGACAACGGCGATTATCGGCCATACGTAGCTGTCGGGGAGTTTAAGCGCGAAAACCACGCTCGCACCTGCCGCGGCTAAGAGAATCGCGCCTACGAACAGGTCTAAATTTCTAAGCACGCCCGACTTTCTCGTCAGTATTCCGCGAAGAATCAGGGCGATACCGCTCGTGCCGCAAATAACGACGAGCGCCCAGTTAAGGTTGAAAAACCCGAACGCTTCGGGCAGAACTAAGGATAACAGCCACAATACGGCGGCTATCAGCCACGCGGTAGCTATCAAAAGTTTAGTCAATAAATTTTTACTCATATTCTTCTGTTCCTTATTAAAATTTTACGCTATAATAAATCGCTTTTTCTTCGCGCGCCGCGCGGACAACCCGCCGTAACGGCTGTTCGCCGCCGCTTTAAAAGCTCGTCATAGTTTAAACCGTCAGGAAGTAACTCAACAGTATAATCCCCGCGACAAATAACGCGCATATAGCCCCGACGATTGACGCCTTGACGGGTGATACGGGAGCTTTGCCTTTGACTTTACCGTTTCTGCCGTTTATGTAGAAGGGATAGGTCTTGCTCTTGTGGGTATAGTTGCCCGTATACATAGGCAACAGCAAGTATTTATAGGTGACGTTGGAATACGACGTGTTCACGTTCAGGTATTGAACCACGTCGTAGCGGTAATTAGAGAGTATCTTTCCGCGGAGCGAAGATTCCGCCTTGGCGCGGGCGTCCTGCCAGCACGCCTCGCCGTTTCTCGAATATAACAGAGCCGAAAAGCCGTAAAGATAGTCGTCGTTGTAAGCGACGCTGTTCGAATAATCGTAGCTCATAAGCGTTTTCATAACGCTGTCCGGCACGGCGTCGGTGGCGTTCACGGCGATATCGTCGAAAAAGCAGTCGTAAGTGCCGCTTACGGGGAAATAGCGCGTTTTCTGTTTGCGCACGTCTTTGCCGTTCTGTTTTACCGTAACGTAATAATGCTCGCCCAGGCTGCCCTGATAAGTGGAATGAGTATCCGTATCGAAGGTGAACGCGGGCAGATACACGCCGTTAAGGTTTTCGGGCTGAAAAAAGGTCTTGAACGATTTGGGCGCCAACAGCTTCTTTTTCGCCCAGGTAACGGCGGTTTGCGAAGCTTTGTCTTTTCCGAACGAAAAGGGCAGAAGAGCGTTGGGGCGCAGAGTGTCGATTTCGTCCTTCTCCACGACGGAAGGCGAGCCGCAGAAAGGACAAACGTGCGCTATTTCGCGCTTGTCAAGCACCTCTTCGGCGTTGCAGTTCGCGCAGTGATATACGTGCGTTTTGTTCTGCCAGCCGCCGTGCGCGCCTATAAGAGCGGAAAACGCGATTTCTTCGCCCGCTTTCGCGGAGATGGTTACTATCGTGCCGCAGCTGGGGCATTTAAGACAACCCGATTCGGGGTCGAATTTAAGATTGTCGCCGCACCCGGGGCACTTTTCGTTGCTTACCGCCGTCTGCTTTTGTTCGGTATTTTCTTTAAAGTCCTGTAAAGTATCCATTTTAATACTCCCTGTTTCGCGCG
>CAZDZH010000009.1:36988-57654 GCA_964509935.1 uncultured Clostridia bacterium | reverse complement strand
ACAGCGCCCGTAGCGCCCGCGGCGTTGCCCATAGTGCGCATCATCTGCGCGCCTATGCCCAGACCTATTCCCGCGCCGATAGTGCTTCCCGCCAAACCCGGGTTTTTAGCCGCGGCGGTAAGAGCGTCCGCCTGCGCCATCTGTGTATAAACGTCCACGTTGCGGCGGAACATACCCAGCCTTGCGTTTTCGTCCATCGCCTTTTCAAGCTCGGCGGGCAGAGATACGTTTTCAAAATTGAAATCGCACAGCTCCAAACCCATTTCTTCAAAGCGCTTGTCAAGCGAAGTTTTTACCTTTTCGGAAAGCTCCATAAGGTTAGCCGCCATATCTATAACCGATATGCCGCTCTCTCCCATAGCGTCGGAAATAGCCATAACCAGAATGCTTCTTATATGGTCGGTGATGTCCTCGGTTTTAAAGGTGGAGTGAGAGCCCGAAAGCTCGGTCATAAACGAATACGCGTCCTTGATACGGAAAGAATAAGTGCCGTAAGCGCGCACGCGCACCGCGCCGAAGTCGGGGTCGCGCAGCATAATGGGATTAGCCGTGCCCCAGCGCAGTTTTGTAAAGCGCGAAGTGTTTACGAAGTATACTTCCGATTTGAACGGGCTTTCAAAGCCGTATTTCCACGACAGAAGAGAGGTGAGTATGGGCAGCGTGTCCGTATCCAGCTTGTAATAGCCCGGCTCGAAAACGTCCGCCATGCGTCCCTTGTCGCAGAATATAGCCACCTGACCCTCGCGCACGGTAAGCGCCGAGCCCTTTTTTATGATATTCTTTTTGGTGTCTATTTTGTAAACTATCGTGTTGGACGAATTATCCGCCCATTCTATGATTTTTAAAAGAGCCATAAATTCATATCCTCCGCGCGTATTCCGCGCTAAAATTTATTTATTACAGTATACTTTATAAGAAAAAATATGTCAAACGAATGTATGAATTTTGCCTAACGGCAATGCCTTCAAACAGTTTAACTTTTAGCTTAACGTATGCTATAATGTTTGCGAAAGCGCCCTTATACGGTAAGCTGCGGCTTGCGAAATAAGTAAATCCGCGTAAACGAGCTTGTTAAAAAAGCTACTCTTTGCGCGCGGGCGAGGGTTAAGGTTATGAAGATAATCGCGAGGGTACGGTTATGAAGGTTATTGCAAGAATACGCAGCGCATTCAAAGAAAAATTCGGAATACCCAGACAGAGCGGTCTTGTTCCGTCGCTTAAAGCTACGGTGGTGTTCGAGCCCGAATTTCGCAATGCGGAAGCTATCCGCGGGCTGGAAGAGTTTTCGCATATCTGGCTTATATGGGAGTTTTCTCTGTCGCGCCGCGACGATTGGTCGCCTACCGTACGCCCGCCGAGGCTGGGCGGAAACAAGCGTATGGGCGTATTCGCCACGCGCTCGCCCTTCCGCCCCAACCCCATAGGGCTGTCGTGCGTAAAGCTGGACGGGATAGAATACGACGGGGAACTCGGCGCGGTTTTGCGCGTTTCGGGCGCGGATATTGCCGACGGAACGCCCGTTTACGATATAAAGCCCTATCTGCCGTTTACCGATTGCCGCCCCGAAGCTTTCGGAGGATTTGCGGAGGCGGTAAAGGATAAAAGTTTAAAGGTTATATTCCCCGACTGCCTTAAAAACGGCTTGGGGGAAGAAACTGTAACTACGCTGCGCGAGCTGCTCGCGCAGGACCCGAGACCCTCTTACCAGCGCGACAATACGCGCGTTTACGGAATGGATTACGGCGGGATAGAAGTAAGATTTACCGTGGACGGCGACGCGCTGACCGTAAGGGAGGTTAACGATACGAACCGAAAGCCGTAAAATTTTTTAAGCCGCAGACGGCGGTTATTTGCCGCCGTCTGCGGCTTTTTTTAATCTTTAATCGTTTGCCGTACGGCTTAATTTGTGGTATAATCGACCCGTTGCGGCAATATTCGCGCTTTTTCGCAAAACCGCAGCCGGAGAAAATGAAAAAATTTAAGTGAGGATTTTATGCAACAGACTCTTTCGGTCAAATCCGCCCATTCGCTGGACAAGAAGTGGAAAGAAGTGCTATTCGCAGCTTCGTTCGCAGGTCCGAATCTAATGATGGTTTTAATGGGCGCGTTCTTTTCCGACGCAATCAACCCCGTCGCTCTTATGAGCGGCAAAACAATGCAGGCGATAATCCCCGGCGTATGCCTTATTCTGCCCTGGCTGTTCCCCGTTCTGTGGGCGATAGCCAAGGCGTTCGACGGACTTATCGACATTCCCTTCGCTTCCATAAGCGACAATCTTTCGACCAGATGGGGCAGGCGCCGTCCCGCCATTCTGGTATGCGCCGTGCCTATGATAGTCAGCTTCGCTATGTGCTGGTGGCCCGTGGGCGGAGCGGATAATCAGCTGTTCAACACCATATGGATAACGGTGTGGGCGCTGGTGTTCTTCGCTACCTATTCTATGTGCGGCATAGCCTTTTACGGCAGTTTCGCCTCGGTCTGCAAGGACGAGGGGCAGAATATGCGCGTCTCTTCGTTCAAGTCGTTCTTCGATACGATAACCTACTGCGTCGTCTACGCGCTCGTGCCGCTCATTCTCGACGGATTGCAGGTGCGCATAGATAAATTCGTTTTCTGCCTCCTGCCTGTAATGCTTACAATAGTAATTCCCCTGTTTATGATACGCGAGGGGGAAAAGTACGGTTATCCCGAAAGACAGGGGCTCGTAACGCAGAGGGTGCGCCTTGCGGAGAGCTTAAAGCTCACGTTCGGCAATCGCCCCTTCCTTTTATGGATAATAGTCAACTGTACTGCGTTTTTCGGCTTGCAGATGTTCCTGTCGTCTATGAACACGCTCATAATCGGCGGAATGGGCTTTACGGGCGGAGAGATGGCCCTCATCAACACAAGCGCGTTCGCGCCCGTGCCTATTATGATTTATCTGTTCAACAAGCTCAGGGCTAAAAAGGGCACGCGTTTAGCGTATCAGACCTGCCTTCTGGCTTTCGCGGTGGTCATCTTGTCTTTCGACTTCGCAAGCCTGTACGTGGTCGGCTACGACAATAAGATTTTGCAGTACGTTATAGCCATTATCGGCGGCGTGATAGGCAGCTGGGCGATAGGCAATTTCTTTATGATGCCCTATATAGTGCCCGTTCAGGTTGCGCGCGTGGAAGAAAAGCTGACGGGCAAAAACCATTCGGCAATGTATTTTGCCGCGCAGGGCGTATGTACGACGATAGTCGGAGCCATCGCCACGGGCGCGATATACGAAAATATAAAAATGCTGTTCATAAGTAAGGGCGCAAGCGGCGTTCAGTACGCCGAAAACGCGCAGCAGGCGGCAAACGCCTTCGGTGTGTCGGTAACCGACGTGTACAACCTGGGTTTGCTGCTCGTGCCTATAATAGTAAGCTTAATGTGCCTTATAGGCTTCTTCGTGGCGTTCAAAATGCCCAAAGACTTTTCCGCTCTGCATATCGCGAGGGCGCTTAAAAAACGCAACCCCGACCTCGACATATCCGCCATCGAAGCGGAAGCCGCGCAGGCGGAAGAGGAGAAGGGAGAGATACTCTTCGTGCAGATAGCCCTGTTTATTCTTTCGGGCGGCATGTTCGGCTTTATCTGGCTTGCGTTCCTCAAAAACGGCTTTAAAAAACTGTTCGGCGGCAACGGCAGGGGCAGACTTATAGCCGAATGGCTGATTTCAAGCTTTATTCCTTTCGCGTCGGTATACTTTACGTTAAAGGAATACGACAAGCTGACTGCCCTCGCGCAGAAGTCGGGCGTAAAGCTTACGGGCAACAGGGCGATACACGTTGTTTTCGGCATACTCCTGCCCCTTTTGCCAATAAATATAGTTTCCCTTGCGATAATGCAGAAGGACTACAACAAGCTCGTAAACGCGGAATCGGACGGCGCGCAGCCTTGCGGCGCTAACGCGGAGGCGTAATATAGCCCCACGGACAGTCGCCCTTTATCGGCGAGGCGGACTGATATAAAAGGGGAAATAGTATGAAAATGAAAAATAAAGAAGAGCTTATACGCGGACTTAAATTTTTCGCGTTCTCGGTTTCGGCAGGCGTTATACAGGCGGCGTTGCTCACTCTGTTGTACGAGGTAGCGCACCTGCGCGAGGAAGTCTCGTACATTATCGCGCTGGTCGCTTCGGTGGTGTGGAATTTTACGTTCAACCGCAAATTCACGTTCAAATCCGCCGCTAACGTGCCGATAGCTATGCTTAAAGTATTCGGATACTATTGCGTGTTCGCGCCTCTCTCCTACTTCGGGGAAAAGTATCTGTGCGGAATCGGCTGGAATTATTACCTCGTGTCATTCGGGTTTATGGTTATAAATCTCGTAACCGAATATCTTTTCTGTAAATTCGCGGTGTACCGCGGCAAAATGAACACCAACGCGGCGGCGAAAAAGAAGCAGTCGGTCGAGCGGTCGGAGCAGCCTGCCGACGGGGAAGAGAGCGACGTTACGTCGGCGTTTTAACCGCAGGCGGACGAACGGTAAAATTTCCGCATAGAAATCTGAATTTTGCGCAAACTTTTCGTATGGGCAAGAAGAACAGCGGAAAGATTATAGACGAAGTATTCGACGGTGCGGCGAGCGCCACCGAATGTACGGGCATTCTGCAAAAGATTTCGGTAGACCCCGAAGAAGTAAAACGCTTCCACGCGGAGTTTACCGGCGAAAAGAAAACCGATTAAATTCATTAGAAAATAAAAAAAGCGGCTTTCGCCGCTTTTTTTAATAGCTTTTTTAGTAACCCTATATTAATCGGTTTTTTATAAAATAGTTACTTTTTTCGTTGCACAGTTGCGGCCTGCCGTCCGCAACTAAAACGTACGTGCGCTCTTTCGCGCCCGTCGCGTCGGTAACGGTTACGCTGTCTATGCGCTTGCCCCCTTTCAAGGCGAGGCAGTATGCGGCGTTGAGATAGTCGAATAGATATCCCCCCAGCGCGGTATATAAGCCGCCGTATCCCTTTAAGGGCGAATAGTCGTATTCCGCGCGGTTGCCTCTGCCGTCCGTAAGGCACAGACAGAAGTTTTCGTCGGTTACGGTAAGATTTACCCGTTCCCCGTACAATATTTTTGCGTTTGCCCCCGTAATATCCGCTATCCAACCGCATAACAGAGGCTTTATCCTTCTTGTGTATTTTACAGTGTAAACGACCGTCAAAGCGGCGCATACAACCGCCGCGACCGCGGAAATTATAGCGACGACGATAATTACCCAATCCTCGGCGTTCTTTGCCGTCAGCGACAGGATAAGCGCGCACGCGCAGCATATCATAAGCTCTATCAGGTAAAAATACTTTCGCTCGTTCGCCTTTTTAAATAAAATTATGTTTTCCTGCGAATTCAAATCAATCATATCGATAAAGTACATTAATTATCGCATTATTTCAGTTATCTGTCAACTATCTGTCAACGTTTCTTGCAAAAAATCCGCCGCCGTGGTAAAATATAAAATATTATGAAGCTTAATTTCGAACTTGTGCCGGACAGTTGCTGGTATTCCAATTTAAGAAGTATTCTTCCCCCCGAAGGGTGGGACGCGGTTAGAAAAAGAGCCTACGCGCGGGCGGGCGGCAGGTGCTCAATCTGCGGAGTGCAGACAAACCGCCTCGAAGCTCACGAACAGTGGTCGTACGACGAAGAGAACGCCGTGCAGAAGCTGGAAAGGGTAATCGCCGTGTGCCGCCCCTGCCACGAGGTGATTCACATAGGGCGCACTCAGTTACAGGGCAGAGAGAGGGAGGCGAGCGAGCATTTTATGAAGGTGAACGGCTGTTCGTACGCCGAATACCGCAAAGCTTTGGGAGAGGCGAACGAAGCTCACCGTCGCCGCAACCTTATCCCCGAATGGCGGCTGGACATATCGCGGTTAACGGAATTTTTATAATTGAATTATTAAATATATACGGCGGCGCGTAAAGCTTACGCGCCGCCGTATCTTGTATGCGCCGTTCTTGTATGCGCCGCACCGACGGCGGCGCATAACGGGTTAAATACAGGTTGTTTTAAGATTGAGTTAAGGGAGTTTCGGTTTTAGTAGCCGTATCGAAGCAGTACAAATATCCTTTATCAGAAGATTCGACGGTAGAGGGATAATCCTTTACGTAAGAAACCTTCGCTTTCACATAGTACAGCTTTCCGCCGGACTCGGTAAGCCCCGAAATATATCCGTCGGTTATTTTCTCGCATACGGCGGTATCGGGATTGTAGAGATACAGCCCCGCCGCTCCGTTGTAAGTTGCGGTAAAATAAATCTTTCCGTCTATTTCGTAAATTTCCGTCAGGTCCGAAACGGACGAAAGCAAAGCGGTCGATTGTCCCGACGCAGAAAGAACGCAAAGCTTGTTTTCGGTGTGAGCGTAATAGTAAATCTTATCCCCTGACGTTACAAAGTTATCCGATTTGATTCCCGTCGACTGCGCGGAGTTTTCTCCTGCCGCAACGTCGTATGCGTACAGCGTTTTATATCCTATCGCGGGATTTGTACAGAAATAAATCTTGCCGCCGATAAGTCCGAGAGAAGTCATATGGATTCCCGTGCCCGTATAAAGTTCGGTATAGTTCTGCCCGTCCTTGTCCATTCTTACCAGAATACTGCCCGTTGTCTGTATCCTTATCGCGTAAATGCAGTCGTCGGTAAATATAAGCTGTTCGTAGCGGTGCGACGAAATCTTTTCCGTCTGATTTGTCGTTAAATCGTATCTCCACAACGCGTAGTTGGTAAGAACGTACGTGGAATAATACATATAATTTCCGTCGAAGAATACGTTCGATACGCTGTCGGAAATTACCTTGAATTTGGCTTTCGTCGAGGGATTATATTTATACAGACAGTTACCGTCCGTAAGTGAGGTAAAGTATATTTCTCCGTTATATTCCGCCAGACGGGAATATCCTGCAAGCGTGTCGTCGGCGGTCGGCGTAAAACCTTGCATAAGGTCGGTCTCGGCCTCTTCACCTACGTCGTAACGGTAGAAATGCCTGTCGTTGAGTTTGTAATAATACAGGTCGTTTCCGTCGGAAACGAGCGAGAAGTATGCGTTTCCGTCTGTCTCTTCTATAACCTTTTCCGAAAGTCCGCCGTAAATGCTCACGCGGTAAATGCCTTTGCCGAAGACGTTGGAGGTGAGAAGGTCTTTATTTACGTAGTAAAGATAATTGCCTACCTTTGTAAGATATGCGCCGTTGTCTATGGTCAGCTTTGCGGTTTCTCCGCCGGATATTACGTATTTGTATATGGCGGCTCCCGTAAGCGTGTAGTCTGTATAATAAAGCGTTCCGTTATCTTCTATCAGCGCGGTTATCTTGTTTTCGGTTATCGGCGTTCCCGTTCCGTCCTGCGCGGACGCGGAAACGCAGTAAAGCCTGCCGCCGTCGCTCTTGTTGGAATAATATATTTTACCGCCGTAGTACGTAAGGAAGTCGGCTTTATCGGTAGAAATCCTTACGGGCGCGGGATCGTCCTGCCCGACAGGCAGCTTATAAATGCCGTTGCCGTCGTTTACGTTTACTATATTGTTTATCGCGTAATAAAGATTTGTTCCGTCGGTAGTCAGGTAGTCTGCCTTAACCGAATAGAGGCGCGCCGCGGTCGTCGCGGAAGTCATCTGCTTTATGGTCGGCATTATAAGGCTCGAACTGTAATAGTAAAGATTTGTTCCGTCGTTCGCAAAATATTTGGGCACGTCGTTGTTTACTTTCGTCAGCCCGCCGTCGCTGTAAGAATAAAGCTTGTTTCCGTCGAGATTATTCTGGAAATACACCGCGTCGCCGAAAACTGCGCTGTAAAGCATTTCTTCCTGCGCCGTGATTTTAAGCGTGGCGGTAAGAGTAATCGGGTTGTAGTTTCTGCCTGAAAGAATAGCCTTTACGGCGTATTCGCCTACTTCGGTGGCGGATTCGGCGGAAATATCGTTGTACGTATATTCTACCGTTACGCCCGATGGTACGTTTCCGACTATCTGTATAGAGTGTGGAAGAGCGTCGTATTCTACGGTATCTCCGTTAAAGGTTATGCCGCTTATATCTGCTTTGTATATCGTAAGGTCGGCGTAAAGTTTAAGCGTCTTGTAACCCGCTCCCGAAAGCGTGGCCACGGCGTGATATACGCCCGCGTCTGTGGCTTGATTGTTCGCGTATACCACGCCGACTCCCTGAGGCAGCTCGCCTGTAACGCTAATGGTTTTTTGCGTTCCGTCGTATGTAAATTCGCCGGAAGTAAAAGTTACGCCTGTGATGTCGAGTTCGGTATCGCCGCCGGGCTGGTCTATCTCCGTTCCGCCGCTGCCGCCGCTGCCGCCGCAAGCGGAAAATGCCGTAATAGCGGCAGCCGAAGCGGTTATCGCCGCAACGGATAGTATAAACGCTATGATTTTGTTTCTGATTTTCATTATGCGGTCACCTTTAAATTTCCGATTTAAGTTTGCCTTGCTTTCCGAGTCTCCAAGGCAGCGAGAAAGGGAAAATTATCGCCGCGTATAAGGGCGTAATTATTAATCCGAGTAAAAATACTAAAACGGATAGCAGAACGCTGAGCGCGGCAAGTCCCAGCTTTACGGCTATCAGGAAAAATAGCCCGTCTAAGTCCAGCGTGAATATTACGCCGGGCATGCGGAAGCTGTGTAAAAACACAAAGAACAGGTCTGTTACGGTTTCGCCCCAGAACAGCTGAGTTATGAAAGCGAAATACGCATAACCGGCAAATATCGATAAACCGACGGTTAATCCTACCGGTAAATCTTTCGGAGTTATGCATATCGAGAGTATGACTAACACAAGAAGTATGACCGTTCCCGTTGCGCCGCCTACAATCAGCGATTTAAACGTGCATCTTCTGAATTCTGAGTATGCGCTCGTCGCCCGTGCTTTACGCCGCGATTCCATTTCCTTAGGATAACAGTCTTTGCAGTAAATATGCTGTTTCTGCGTTCCTCTGTTCGCAAATCCTACCGTGCCCGTACTGTATATTTCGTATTCGCCGGGGCCTACGGGTTTTTTACACCTTTCGCAATAACCGTTTATTATTTTGGTTTGAACCGTAGGTTGCGCGGTTGCGGCGGCCGCCGCCGATTCGTTCGCCGCGGAGCCGTCGGCTTTGGCTTGTATGCCCAACAAATCCCCGGGCGAAATCCCGAAAATTTCGCACATTTTTTTCGTAGCGTCGAAATCGGGTTGCGACAATCCCTTTTCCCATTTGGACACCGCCTGAGGCGTAACTCCTAATTTATCCCCCAGCTCCTGTTGGGTGAGTCCGGCTTTTTTGCGGTGTTCGGCAATTCGTTTTCCGTATTCTTCCATTTCGATTCTCCCGTATTATATTATTGGTCAGCCGTTTCTTTTTTCGGCTACAACAAGATTATAGCATTTTAAACCGTCGGTTGTATAGGGTTTGTTTTCAACTAAAAGTTGAATTTCGTGCTTAAAAGTTGAAAATTGCGGAAAAATCCTGTCTTTCCGCAGAAAAATCTACCGGTTTAAAGAATTAAGGGCGTTCGCAAAAAATCGCAAACGCTTAAACGGAGTAAACGACAAGCCTTAAAGAATTTAAAAATACATAATTGTCAATAAAAAAACAAAATACAACATTTTGGAATATGTTAAAAACTTTCATACAAGATATTGTGTGCGAAAGCTTGACTTATTGCGACGGACGCGTTTATAATATTAGACGTTGCCGCTTATCGGCTGCGGTTGTGTGAAAAAAGTGTAATTCAGCTTTTATTCACAAATTATTGTGGATATTAAAAAATATTTTCACAAGATATTGTGTAAAAGGCTATTGACAAATACGAAAACCAGGTGTACAATGGTATACATAGCGGGATTCGCGCAAAAACTACAAAATGAACGAAAAAAATACGTTGCGCGGCATATGAAATTGCGTATCCGCGTCAAAGGGGTATGGAAATGAAGGTTATCAAAAGAGACGGAACTACGGTAGATTTCGACAGGAGCAAGATAGTAAAGGCTATCGGCAAGGCGAACGAAGCGGTGGATTTCGAGGACAGAATCTCCGACGAGCAGATAGATAAAATAGTGGACGACATAGCGTCGCGCCACAGAACCCGCCTTCTCGTTGAGGATATTCAGGATATGGTGGAGGAAAAGCTGATGGAGTTGCAGAAATTCCAGCTTATGAAGGCTTATATCCTTTACCGCTACGAGCGCGCCCTCGTCCGCAAAGCCAACACTACCGACGAAAGCATTCTGTCGCTCATCAAAAACGCCAATAAGGACGTAATGGAGGAGAACTCCAACAAAAACGCGCGCACGGCTTCCACCCAGCGCGACCTCATCGCGGGCGAAGTTTCCAAGGACCTTACCCGCCGCATACTTCTGCCCGAATATATTTCCAAGGCTCACGACGAAGGCGCGATACACTTCCACGACGCCGACTATTTCCTTCAACCCATTTTCAACTGCTGTCTCGTCAATATAAAGGATATGCTTGAAAACGGAACGGTTATGAACGGCAAAATGATAGAGTCGCCCAAGTCATTCCAGGTTGCTTGCACCATAGTTACGCAGATAATAGCTTCGGTTGCGTCCTCGCAGTACGGCGGACAGTCGGTAAACGTTGCGCACCTCGGCAAGTATCTAAGAAAGACCAAGGAAAAATATCTTCGCCAGTGCGACGAGCAGTTCGGCGATTCCATAGACGCCGAAGCCAAGGCTAAGATTGTGGATATGCGCCTTAAAGACGAGCTTAAAGCGGGCGTGCAGACCATTCAGTATCAGATAAATACTTTAATGACCACTAACGGTCAGTCTCCTTTCGTAACGCTCTTCCTATATCTCGACGACAAGGACGAGTATATCGAAGAAAACGCAATGATAATAGAGGAGATTTTAAGACAGCGCTATCAGGGCATCAAGAACGAAGTGGGCGTTTACGTAACGCCTGCGTTCCCCAAGCTTATATACGTCCTCGACGAAAACAACTGCCTCAAAGGCGGCAAGTACGACTATCTTACCAAGCTTGCGGTTAAATGCTCTTCCAAGCGCCTCTATCCCGACTATATTTCGGCGAAGAAAATGCGCGAAAATTACGAAGGCAACGTGTTCTCCCCTATGGGCTGCCGTTCGTTCCTCTCCCCTTGGAAGGACGAAAACGGCGAATATAAATTCGAGGGCAGGTTCAATCAGGGCGTAGTGTCGATAAACCTTCCTCAATGCGGTATCCTCGCCAAGGGCGACGAAAAGAAGTTCTGGGAGATTCTGGAAGAGCGCCTTCAACTGTGCTTCGACGCGCTTATGGTACGCCACAATTCGCTTATGGGCACGCTTTCGGACGTATCCCCCGTGCATTGGCAGTACGGTGCGATTGCGCGCCTCGGCAAGGGCGAAAAGATAGATAAATATCTATTGAACGGTTATTCCACCATATCTTTGGGGTATATCGGGCTGTACGAGGTTACCAAGCTCGTAAAGGGCGTTTCCCATACCGAACCCGCCGGTCAGGAATTTGCCGTAAAGGTCATGAAGACATTAAGGGAACACTGCGAGAAGTGGAAGAAGGAAACGGGGCTGGGCTTCGGTCTGTACGGCACTCCCGCGGAATCGCTCTGCTACCGCTTTGCAAGAATAGATAAAGAGCGCTTCGGCACTATCCCCGACGTAACCGACAAGGGCTATTACACCAACAGCTATCACGTAGACGTGCGCGAGAATATAGACGCGTTCTCTAAATTCAGATTTGAAAGTCAGTTCCAGAAGATTTCTTCCGGCGGCGCTATCTCCTACGTGGAGATACCCAATATGCGCAACAATCTGACCGCGATGGAGGACGTAGTAAAGTTCATTTACGACAATATCCAGTACGCGGAATTCAACACCAAATCGGATTATTGCCACGTATGCGGTTTCGACGGCGAAATAACTATTAACGACGACAACGAGTGGGAATGTCCCGTCTGCCACAACAAGGACCAGAGAAAGATGAACGTAACCCGCCGCACCTGCGGTTATCTGGGCGAAAATTTCTGGAACGTGGGCAAGACCAAGGAGATAAAGTCGAGAGTGCTTCATCTATAAGGCACTAACGGCTGTCGCCCAAACACAAACCAAATAAACACGAATTATTTTGCCGCTTAGCGATAAGCGGCAAAAATCGGCGTTAAAGGATAAAAGGTTATCGAGGCGTTATAAGAACAGATATGAATTACGCTACTATAAAATGGTACGATATATCCAACGGTCCGGGCGTAAGGGTTTCGCTGTACGTCAGCGGCTGCCGCAATCATTGCAAGGGCTGTTTCAACCCCGAAACGTGGGATTTCGGCTACGGCGAGCCGTTCACCGAGGAGACTGAAAACAGAATAATAGAGGGCTTGAAGCCCGACTACATAAAGGGTTTTACCCTGCTCGGCGGCGACCCGTTCGAGCCTGAAAACCAAAAGGTTCTCGCTCCCTTTTTAAAGAGATTGCGCGCGATATATCCCGAAAAATCCTTCTGGTGTTTTACGGGATACGATTACGAATCCGACCTTCTCACGGGCAGAAAGGGAAACATAGAGGACGTAAATACAATGCTCTCCTGTCTGGACGTGCTTGTTGACGGGCGGTTCGTGGAAGAGCTTAAAGACCTGAATCTCAAATTCAAGGGCTCGTCCAATCAACGCACCATATTGGTGCAGGAAAGCCTTAAAAAAGACGAAGTAGTGCTCTGGGACGAGCAAACGGTAGTCTGAAAATCCGCCTGTAAGTCAAGGCGGGGAGCAGGGCGCGGCAACGCCGCCCGACTGCGCTTTTAAACGTGAGAATAAATTGAAGGGTACATATATGCAGGTTAAAATAAAAAAACTCAACGAAAACGCGACTTTGCCCCGCTACGGCAGCGAGTTTGCGGCAGGGGCGGATCTGTACGCCTGCCTCAGTCAGCCGATAACTGTCGCTCCGCACTCTACGGTGGTCGTTCCTACGGGGATAGCTCTCGAATTGCCCCTGGGATATGCGGGACTTATCTATGCCCGCAGCGGTCTGGCGACTAAAAAGGGGCTTGCCCCCGCCAATAAAGTGGGCGTCGTGGATTGCGACTATCGCGGAGAGGTCAAGGTGGCTCTGCACAACCACGGAGAAACAACTCAGACGGTAGACGACGGCGAGCGCGTGGCTCAGCTTGTGATAACTCCGTACGTAACGGCGGAATTTATCGTCGCGGAAAACCTTTCGGAAACGGTAAGGGGAGAGGGCGGTTTCGGCTCTACGGGCAGTAAATAATATTCAACGGCAATAACGTTCGGCGTTTGTGCACGGTCGGGTACGTACCGCCCGTGCGCTTTGTTTTTCTGCACTAAGAGCGTATATACTGCATAAAAATGGTTTTTCGCTATTGACATATCTGCCGAATAATAGTAAAATTAAATGAGTAGAATTATATCAAATGAACAGGGAGAGTAAATTATGCGTTATTACTTGGGTATCGATATAGGCGGTATGTCTATAAAGGGCGTGCGGGTGGATTCGGAGGGGAAAATACTTTCCGAAGCAAACGTTGAAACGGGTTCGGACAAGGGCGCGGCGCAGATGTGCGACAATATTTCGTTATTGTGCGATATGCTGTGCGAGAACGCCGAAGGCGAGCTTGCGGGCGTGGGCGTGGGCTGCCCGGGGGTTATAGACAGCGCAACGGGCACGGTAGTGTTCGCGGGCAATCTCAATCTTAAAAATTATCCCCTTGCCGAAGAGCTTGAAAAGCGCATACATACGGACGTAAAGGTTACCAACGACGCCAACGCCGCGGCGCTGGGAGAGGCGCGCTTCGGTGCGGGCAGGCAGTATAAAAACAGCATCCTCGTAACCCTCGGCACGGGAGTCGGCGGCGGAATCATAATCGACGGCAAGCTTTTCGAGGGCAACAGGTCCGCAGGCGCGGAAATAGGGCATATGGTCATAGAATACAACGGCGAAAGGTGCACGTGCGGCAGGCGCGGCTGTTTCGAGGCGTATTCTTCCGCCACAGCTCTCATAAAGTACACGCGCTATGAGATGGAAGAGGATACCGGCTCTGAAATGTGGAATACTTACAATCTTCAAACCTGCTGCGGCAAGACGGCGTTCGATTATATGGACACCGATAAAACCGCTAAAAAAGTGATCGACCGCTATCTGAAATATCTCAATTGCGGACTTGCTAATCTTGCGAATATATTCCGTCCCGAAGTGATAATGATAGGCGGAGGAATCTCCGCGCAGGGCGAAAGGCTTACAGCGCCTTTGCAGAAGATGCTGGACGAAACCATGTTCGGCGGAGGCGACTACGCCCCCGTAAAGGTAGTAAAAGCCACTCTCGGCAACAGGGCGGGCGCTATGGGCGCGGCTGCGCTGAATATGAACTGAAACGAGTAAAAAAGTTTCGTATTAAAGGTGAAAAATGGTCAACGAAATCCCTCTTTTTTCATTGCAGCGGTTGCCCGTATATCTCAATTACCTGAGGGCTTTGCCCGCCGAAGAAGCGAACAATTATATTTCTTCCGGCTCTATCGCCAAGGCGTTGGGGTTGGGCGAAGTGCTTGTAAGAAAGGACCTCGCCTACACTTCCTGCGTGGGCAGACCCAAAGTGGGCTACGTGCGCGAGGAGCTTATAGCCGCCCTCGAAGAATTTCTGCGCTGTAACGATAAGAAGAACGCGGTGGTAGTCGGCGTGGGCGGACTCGGTCGCGCCATAATGGGCTACGGCGGATTTTTCAACTACGGCATAGAGATGGTCGCCGCGTTCGACAGCGACCCCGTAAAGATAGGCGGCTCGGTCGCTGGCAAACCCGTATTGGACGTGAACGGGCTTGCGGAAGGCTGCGCGGAATACGGCGTAACCCTCGCCATTATATCCGTGCCTGCGCCTTGCGCGCAGAGCGTAGCGGAGAAGCTCGTCGACGCGGGGGTAAAAGCCATACTGAATTTCGCGCCCGTTCAGCTTAAACTTCCGCGGAACGTAAAGGCGATAAATATGGACGTGGCGGCAAATCTCGCCGTTCTCGCGTCTATGCTGTAAGGTCCGGTAGAATATCTTGTTAAAGGACGACAAGTCGAAAAGGTTTGCGCCGCGCTGAAATTTCAGCGCGGCGCTCTTTTCTGCGGCAGGATTTTCTCCGTCGCTCTTTTCTGCCCGAGTAAATCGTAATAAACGGCGGAAAAAGTAAATAAAATAGTAAACTATGGAAAGGCTAAAAGACGACCGCTCGTTTATTTTCACCGCCCTCGGCGCGGCTATGGGCTTGGGCAACGCGCTCAGGTTCCCCGGTCTGTGCGCAAAGTACGGCGGCGCTTTCATCATAGCTTACGCCGCAGTGCTGGTATTTATCGGATTCCCGCTGTTGAAATGCGAGTTCGCGCTCGGCAAAAGACTGCGATCTCCCTTTCCTTGCGCTATGCGCGCTTTCGGCAGATTTCCATATGCCGCGGGGTGGGCGGCTTGCGTCAATTCCGCACTCATTGCGATTTACTATTCGGCGGTCATAGCCCGCCTTGCGTGCTCCGCGGCGGATTTTTCCACGGGCGGAAATTTTTATTGTTTGCAGGATACTTCCGCTCCTTATAAAATTCTTACGGTTGCGGCGTGGGCGGTTTTGTTCCTGTTACTGACGCGCGGAAGCTTATTCCGCGCCCGTCTTGCCAGGGCGGCGGTCTGCTTCCAGACGGTTATGCTCATTGTCCTCGCCGCCCGGGGACTTATCTTCAACAACAGCTTTTCCGCGCTGTGCGCGCTGTTCGTTCCGCGCTCGCAGTCGTTTGCCGACCCGTCTATGTGGCTTGGCGCGTTGGGGCAGGGTCTGCTTTCCCTTTCGGTAGCGGCGGGCGTTATGCCCGCCTTCGCCGAAGCTATGCCCGAAAGGCTTTCCGACGGGCGTTGCGCGGCGATAGTGATAGCTGCAAACTTCTGCGGCTGTATTCTGTCGTCCGTGGCAATGACGACCAACGCTTACGGCGTAACGTTGGCTTCGGAAATAAGCGAAAACGGCTTTAAAAACGCTTTCACGCTATACCCTGCCATACTCGGTACGGCGTTTAAAAATGCGGTTAGCCGCGGCATATTCGGCGCTCTTTTCTTTTTATCGCTCGCTTTGACCGCCGTCGTTTCCGCTATCTCTCTCCTTTCAGCTCCGCTGTCTCCGCTGAGCCGCATAATTCCGCGCCGCCGCGCCGCTCTCGCCCTGTGTTCTTCGTGCGCGTGCTTTTCTGTACTGCTCGCGCTGTTTCCCGACGGAATATATGCCGCCGATTTCGTTACGTGCGCCGTCGCCGCACCGCTGATAGCGCTTTCCGAATCCGCCGTTTTTATTTTTAACGCGCGTTTTTTCTTTCGGTGCTTGACCGTTCGCCGCGCGGGTGGTAAAATAAATGCAGGTTGCAAAGCAAATAAAATCAGGAGATGGGTTAAAGTATGGCGACGATAGAACAGGTAAACGCAAATTTAATTAAGCGCGGCTTTAAGAGCGTTATAGCGCAGACCGCGGAACAGGCGACCGCCCTCGCTTTGGAGATTATCGGCGACGGCAGCGTCGGCTTCGGAGGTTCTGTAACTCTGCAACAGCTGAATCTGTACGACAGTCTCGTTTCGCGCGGGAACGAAGTCTATTGGCACTGGAAAAACGGCGCGGAGGATAAAAGGAAGTCGCTCGGCGCGGATTGGTACGCTTGCTCTGCCAACGCCGTCACGGAGGACGGAGTTATTATAGAAACCGACGGTTCGGGCAACCGCATAGCCTGTCTTTCTTTCGGACCTGAAAACGCGCTTTTAATAATAGGCAAAAACAAGATAGTAAAGGATTGCGCGGAGGGCGTTGCGCGAATCAAGTCGGGAGAGTGCGCGGGTCTTAACGCAAAACGTCTGGGCATATCCACGCCCTGCGCCGCAGACGGCAAGTGCCGCGACTGTTCCTCGCCGCATAGAATGTGTTCGGTAACTGCTTTTTTCGAGCGTCCTTCCAAGGGATTGAACAGCGTATGCGTTATTCTTGTTAACGAAGAGTTGGGTTATTGACCGCGCACTATGCCGCGATTAATAAACTTAATAACCTTTTCAAATCAGAAAAAGGGGTCGGCGTTACTCTCGCCGACCCCGTCTTTATTATGTAGCTATTTTTTGTTCAGCCTTTCGTTGAATTCGTCGAGCCCCTGCATAACGTACTGTTTCTGATACGGCGCGAGATAGTATAAAAGTCCCAGAAGCTCTCCCACGTGGATCAGCTCTTCGTTTCTTATGTTTTCCCAGGTTTTGCCTGCGACCTCTATATTTGTTCTTTTCAGGTGGTCGTCGTACTGTATTATCGCTTCCAGCTCGCCGATAAGGTCTTTGCGCGCGTTTTGCAGGGTTTCAAAATCGCCCTGTCCGCTCTGGTTGGGCACGCGCGGCGGATTAAAGTTGTTGTTGAACATAAATACCTCTTTTTTTTATTCGACCCGTCGTAAAGCGCGGAGCGCGTTGCCGATAGCGTTGCGCTTTTATAACGCAGTCTATATAAGGTATTCCTTTCGTCGCAAAAATGTTAAACGGCGGATGAAATGCGGACAGCCCGCCGCTTCATTTATAGCGGCGGGCTGTCCGATTGTCCTTTATCGTTATCGCGGGATTGATCGCCCGCATACGGGCGCGACGTTAGGAGAGTATGCGCGCGGTCAGCCGTCAGGCTCTGAAAAACTGACGTTTGCACCTCTTACGTTCTGTCGCGGTTGCGTCTGTCTGTTTTACGCTCGCTTTGTAGAATTTTATCTGGTCGGCGAACATTCTTTCCGCCTTTTCAAGCGAGCGTTCCAGAGAGAACCGCTTTGCGAACTCCGCGTATATTTTCCCGGAAATTTCGCGCTCTTCGTCGTGCTCGTACCAGTAATCTATGCGCCGCGCAAGCTCGCGCGCGTCGTTACAGGCAAACAGCGAGCGCTCGTCCAATGCGAATTGCGGCGTGGCGGAAAGCGGACTGTCGGCGATTATCGGCACGAGTCCGCAGGCTATGGCTTCTATTGCGGCTATTGCCTCAATTTCGACGGTGGCTGAATGTACGTACAGATGGCTCGCCCTCAATCTCTCTATAAGCCGTTCCTTGGGCAGAAATTCAAAGGTTACGTCCACGCCGAAATCCGTAGCAAGCCTTTCAAGATACTTTCTCTTCGGTCCGTTGCCTAACAGCGTAAGGCGTATATTTTTGCGGTGGGCGGATAACGCTATCGCCTTAATAAGTATCTGTTGATTTTTTTCGGGCGACAGCCTGCCTGTCATAACAATTTCGAATTTGTCGCCCCGTTCCCTGTGTTCCGGCGGAGTAAAATCGGGGTCGTAGCCGTTAGAAATTACGTACGGCTCGCCCTTATATCCCCGCGACGTAAGCTGTTCCGCTATGAACGGCGACGGGCAATGTATCCTCTCGAAGCGGTCGTAATACCGCCTGAAAATGCCGTAAATCAAACTATTTACGAAAGGCAGTCTGCCCAATCCTATGTTGTAGGTTATGTTTTCGGGTTGAACGTGGAACGCCGCGGTGGAGGGTATGCCCATCTCGTCCGCAAGGCGTTTGCACCTCTTTTCCAACCCGAACGGAAAAATAAAGTGCACTATATCCGCCCCCTCGAACGCGCGTCCGACCTTTTCGCGGTCGAACTTTCCGAACGCCACCTGATGTTTTGCCGAAACTTCGCTTAAAAGCGGAACGTACAGCTCGTCTAAGCGGCAGTCGTCCTCCCCCGCGGCGCCCACCGCGACGAGGCGCACGGTATGTCCGCGCTTTCTAAGCCCGTCGGTAAAGCGCAAGGCGGTCATTACCGACCCGTTTGTTCTGTTTACTACCGAATCTATTACGATTACAATATTCATAAATAAAGTTATTGACAAAAAAGCCGTCGGATAAACGCCGCCGCGGTTATTGCCCGAAAAGTTGACGTATTTTCAACATATTATTGATTTTTTCCGCCGTATGGGGTACAATAGAATAAATACTCAATTAATCGCAGGGTAAATTTATGGCTAAAATTCTTATAGTCGAGGACGACTCCAATTTAAGAATGCTTATGTTGATGCGGCTTAAAGGTAAGCACGACGTGACGGTCGCGCCTTCGGGCGAAGCCGCTCTCGAAATTATAGAACGCGGAGGCGTTCAGCTTATAATCACCGACGTGATGATGCCCGGTATGGACGGTTACGCGCTGGTGGAAAATCTGCGCTCGCGCGGGGATTCCACGCCCGTAATAATGCTCACAGCAAAGGACAGTATGGCGGATAAGGGCAAGGGCTTTGCCGTCGGCACGGACGATTATATGACTAAACCCGTAAACTTCGAAGAGCTGTCCTGGCGCATAGACGCGCTTCTGCGCCGCAGCAAAATAGCTAACGAGGGCAAAATAACCGTCGGCAGCGTGGTAGTGGATAAGCAGTCTTTCACCGTAACCCGCGGCGACGAGGTGACAGAGCTTCCGTCCAAGGAATTTCAGCTTCTGTATCTGTTGCTGTCATACCCCGGTAAAATTTTCACCAAGGAGAATATCCTGGACAGCGTATGGGGCTATTCCTCCGAAAGCGACGAATTTACGGTGCGCACGCATATAAACAGGCTCAGAAATAAATTTGAAAACTTTGCCGAGTTCGAGATAGTAACCATCAGAGGAATAGGTTATAAGGCGGTGATAAAAAAATGAGCTTGCAAAACGGCGGCAGATTCTCTAAAAACAGCAATATGCACTTCGTTTCGCTTGGGGCGTTGATATTCGTATTCGTTCTGCTTATAGGCGAAGTTATGATAGTTATATTCAGCTCGCTGAACGAAACGGGGCACAAGATGGACTTCACGCAGGTTACCGTCTGGTACGTAATCCCCTCTTTCGCGGCGATGGTTACGGCATACGTCATCTACATCAACTACCGCACGTTCAAGGTTTCAAACACGCTCACGGACGCTCTCGGCAAGGTAGCCAAGGGCGATTACGACGTGTATCTGCCCTACGCGCGGCGCAACAGCTTCAATGCGGTGTACGCCAACTTCAACAAGATGACGGACGAGCTGAAAAGCGTTAAAACTTTAAGGGAAGACTTCGTGCACGAATTCTCTCACGAGTTCAAAACGCCGATAGCGTCCATAAACGGCTTTGCCAATCTTCTTCTCGACGGCGGGCTTTCGCCCGAAGAGCAGAGGGATATATTAAAGATAATAGCAAGCGAATCCGCCCGTCTTTCGCGCCTTTCCGAGGGAATGTTAATCCTCTCCAAAATAGAAAATCAACAGGTCATAGGCGAAAGGAAGGAATACCGCCTCGATTTACAGATAAAGGATTGCTTCATAATCCTCGAAAAGCAATGGGAGGAAAAGGAGATAACCATATCTTCCGAACTTCCTCCCGTAATATATGCCGGCGACGAGTCGCTTATGCAACAGGTGTGGCTCAATCTTATCTCCAACGCGGTAAAATATACGCCCAAGCACGGCGAAGTGGGCGTTACGCTGAAACAGGAGGGGAAAAAGATTACGGTTACGGTTTCGGACAACGGCGTCGGTATCGCGCCGGAAAATCTGGATAAAATTTTTGAAAAATACTATCAGGCGGGCGCGCAGAGCTCGGGCAACGGCTTGGGACTTGCCATCTGCAAGCGCATTTGCGACCTCTGCGGTGGCGAAATATCGGTAGAGAGCGCAGTGGGCGAGGGCACGTGCTTCACCGTAGTGCTTTATTGAACGG
>CAZDZH010000009.1:20021-36888 GCA_964509935.1 uncultured Clostridia bacterium | reverse complement strand
GTAGAGAGCGCAGTGGGCGAGGGCACGTGCTTCACCGTAGTGCTTTATTGAACGGGGCAAAAAGGAGGAAGGGTTGAAATACGCCCTTCAAGCAAAAGCACAGTAATAATATCTTTGGTTGAGGTAAAATAAAATATTATTTTGAAAGAACAGTTTCCGCAGGATAAGCGCGCCTTTTGCGTATATCCCACCGAAAAGGCGCAAAAAATATTCCCCGTAATAAAGCGAATAAACGCGGAGTGGCGCAAGGTAGTGTGCAAGGGGCTCACAGAAGAGTAAGAAAAAACCTTGGCGGCGTTGGTGGAAAAGCTGGTCGCGAACGCTTCGGAATATATCGAAAACCACATTGATTGAGGCATATATCGGGGGCAATTTATAATGAAAAAGACTTTGAGTTACATAAAACCCTATTCCGCCACGGTCACGGCGGCGCTCATCGTCAAATTCGCGGGGACGGTTGCTGAACTGTTTCTTCCCGTCATTCTTGAATATATCATTGACGACGTGGTGCCCGCGAAGGACCTTACCCTTATAATACTTATGGGTCTAGCTATGCTCGGCTGCGCGGCGGCGGCTCTGTCTGGCAACGTAATAGCCAACAGGCTGTCGGTAAAAGCCGCGGGCGAGATGACGCACGATTTGCGCTACGACCTCTTTGCCAAGACCACGTATCTTAAAAGCGGTCAGGTAGACAGCCTTTCCACTCCTTCGCTCATATCCAGGCTTACGTCGGATACCTATTACGTAAACCAGATGGTCGCGCGCTCGCTGCGGATGGGCGTAAGGGCGCCGATTTTGCTTATAGGCGGCATAATCCTCACATTTTTTCTCGACGTTTACCTCGCGCTCGTGCTCGCCGCGTGCGTGCCCTTCGTCGTATTTTCCATTTATATCATAACCAAAAAGAGCGTCCCCTACTATTTCGACGTCCAGCGCGGCGGCGACGATATGGTAAGGTGTATGCAGGAAAACATAACCGGCGTAAGAGTGGTAAAAGCGCTTTCCAAAGGCGCTTACGAAACCGAAAAATTTCATACCGTAAGCGACAGACTGGCCGCGCAGGAGTTTAAAGCCAATAAGCTTATGTCGCTGACTAATCCGCTCGCAACGCTCATATTAGATCTCGGCTTGGTGGCCTTGATAATCATAGGCGCGTACCGCTCGACTGACGCGGGAGTTCTGCTCGCGTTTCTCTCCTTCTTTACAATAATATTAAACGCCCTTCTGGGCGTATCCAAAATATTCGTAGTAGTTTCGCGCGGGGTAGCTTCGTCGGACAGAATAGAAAAGGTTTTAGAGCTCGACCCGACCGAAAAGGTGGGGGAATATCCCTCGGATAACGGCTGTTACGCCGTGCGTTTCAAGGGCGTAAGCTTTTCGTATAACGGCGTGGAAAACAACCTCGAAGATATAGATTTCGCCGTCGGACACGGGCAGACGCTTGGTATTATCGGCGCGACGGGTAGCGGAAAAAGCACGATAGTAAATTTAATGATGCGCTTTTACGACGCGGACGCAGGCGCTGTATACGTGGACGGCAAGGACGTCCGCTCTATGGATACGGGCGCTCTGAGAAGAAAGTTCGGCGCGGCGTTGCAGAACGGTTTTCTTATGGCGGACAGCGTAAGGAACAATATCGACTACGGCAGAAATCTGCCCGAAAGCAAAATCGAAAGGGCGGTGGACTGCGCGCAGGCGCGGGAGTTCGCGGACGGACTGGAAGGCGGTCTGGACTACGACCTCGCCCAGAAAGCCGCTAACCTTTCGGGCGGGCAAAAGCAGAGGCTGCTTATAGCCCGCGCTCTCGCCGCAGATCCCGAAATTCTCGTGCTGGACGACAGCTCTTCCGCGCTCGATTATTCCACGGACGCGGCTTTGAGAAAGGCGCTCAGCGAAAATTACGCCGACTGCACCAAAATAATAGTCGCGCAGAGAATAAGCTCGGTAATGAACGCCGACCTCATTCTGGTTATGGACGAGGGCAGAATAATCGGCAGGGGAAAACACGAATATCTTTTGGGAAATTGCGCAGAATACCGCCTTATTTACGCCGCGCAGATGGGGGAGGACGTATGAAAGAGCCGAGAATCCACATTTCCGACAACCGCAAATTCGCGCGCCGCAAGGTAGATACGGCGTTCGTCATTAAAAATCTGTTAAAATATTTAAAGCCCTATCTTCCGCTGTTCATAATAGTTTTCTTGGCTAATCTCGCGGCGGTAGCTCTGTCGCTGCTCGGACCTAAACTCAGCGGTCAGGCGATAGACCTAATCAAGCCCGACGGCTCTACCGATTTGAACGGCATATGGTACTATTGCGCCCTGCTTACGGGCGTGTACGTCGTTTCGGGACTGATTACTTATCTGTCGTCGGTAGGTATGGCGTACGTGGCGCGGCGCATGGTAAAAAAGATGCGCAACGATACCTTTGAAAAGCTTATATCCCTGCCCGTATCTTATTTCGACAGCCGTCAGGCGGGAGATATAATCTCGGTTTTATCCTACGATATAGACACGGTGGGGGAATCGCTCGCCAACGACATTACGCTCGTGTTGAAGAGCGTGGTTCTGATAGTCGGCTCGCTGGTTATGATGCTTACCATCGCCGCGCCGCTCGTGCTCGTATTCGTCGTCACTATACCTCTTTCGCTCATATTCACTCGTTATCTTGCCAAGCGCGTTCAGCCGCTGTTCAGAAAGCGTTCGGCTAAGCTTGGCGAGCTTAACGGTTTCGTCGAAGAGATGATTTCCGGACAGAAAACCACCAAAGCCTACAACTGCGAAAGCAAGGTTATCGCGGACTTCGAGCGCAAAAACAGGGACGCGGTGGACGCCTACGCGCAAGCGGAATATCTGTCCACAATAACGGGACCTGCCGTAAATTTCATAAACAATCTCGCGCTCACCCTCGTAAGCGTATTCGGCGCGTTGGCGTATATGTACGCCGTGGGCGGCATAAGCGTAGGTCAGATTTCCTCTTTCGTGCTGTATTCGCGCAAGTTTTCGGGACCAATCAACGAAATAGCCAACGTTATAGGCGAGTTTCAGTCGGCCATAGCCGCGGCGGAAAGGGTGTTCAGGGTGCTTGAAGAAGAGCCCGAAAAGCCCGATTGCGACGGCGCGGTAGCTCTGGAAAAGGTAGATGGCAAGGTAGAGCTAAAAAACGTATCTTTCGGATACGTTGCGGGCAAAACGGTAATTAAAGACTTTTCTCTCACTGCCGAAAAGGGCGAGCTTATCGCGATAGTTGGGCGCACGGGCGCGGGTAAGACGACGGTCATAAACCTTTTAATGCGATTCTACGACCCCGATTCGGGCACTATCAGCATAGACGGAAAGGACGTAACCAAGATAACCCGTTCAAGCCTGAGAAAATCTTTTACGATGGTTTTGCAGGACACCTGGCTTTTTGCCGGCACGGTCTACGAAAATATAGCTTACGGCAAGGAAAACGCCACGCGCGAAGAGGTGGAACGGGTGTGCAAAGCGGCAAAAATACACTCCTTCATAGCCAGACTTCCCGACGGCTACGATACCTGCCTTGCGGACGGGGCGTTGAATATTTCTAAGGGGCAGAAACAGCTTCTGACCATCGCAAGGGCAATGCTGCTCGATTCGCCTATGCTGATATTAGACGAGGCGACTTCCAACGTCGATACCCGCACGGAGCATATCATTCAGGCGGCTATGACTAAGCTTATGGAGGGCAGAACCTGCTTTGTAATCGCGCACAGGCTTTCCACGATAAAAAACGCCGATAAAATTCTGGTAATGGAAAACGGCAACGTTGTGGAACAGGGCACTCACGAAAGTCTGATGGCTGCAAAAGGAGCGTACTATAACCTTTATCACTCGCAGTTCGAAAGCTATTGAGTTCATAAAGACGACAGCCGTCGGGCGGAAATTCCCGCCCGACGGCTTAATTTTATTATTAATTTGATTATTATTAAATTTTAAAATCCTTTATGCAGAAAATCCGTCAGATTTCCCTGCCGAGTATGAAATCGACGCGGCAATCCAGGCGGTCGGCAAGCCGCACGACGTTCTCCACCGTCGGCACGCGTTTGCCGCTCTTCCAATCGTAATATGCGCTCTTGGATATTTCAGTCTTATTGTATATAGCGTATGATGGAAGCTTAAAGTAATCCAAAAGGAATTCCAACCTTTCGGAAAAGGCGGGGCAGGGCTTGAATTTAAGCTTGTCGTTTTCTTCCTCTCTGCCCAAAAGGAAATCGGCGGAAACGTAAAAATAATCTGCAATTCGCACAAGATGTTCTACCGTGGGCAAATGCTTGCCCTGCAAATATTCCGAAACGCTGGATTCTCTTATATCAATTTCGCTTGCAAATTTTTTACCGTTAAGATTGCGTTCAAACAACAGCCCGTTTAACCTTTCCGAAAATTCCGACATAATTCCCCAAAAAAAGTGTTTATTCTACAATTTATTCTGTCCGATAAGTCGAATATTTGCTTGCATATTCGACAAGTCGGACAGTATAATATATGTACACAGACGGTGCGCACGGACGTGAAAACTTTTTGGAGGTACGTTTATGAAAAACAATACGGAAAAGATATGCGGTTCAGCAAAACCTGAGGGGAACGGCGTTTCCGCCGAGGAGCTTATCTACGAAATATTTCCGCTTATGGAGGACTATTTTGAAGGTATGGTATCCTTCGACGGGGAAAATATACGTTACGATATGCCCGACGGTCAGAAGTTCGCCATATCCGCAACAAAAATAACAGACTGAAAATTTATATTCTTTCTTTATCGCCGTTGACTTTGAGAGTTAAAAAGCAGTATAATGAAAGTATGGAAAACGATAATCATAATAAAGTTAAATCGATTCTTAAAATAATAGGTTTTATATGTCTGCCGATAGGCATAGTATTGCTGCTATGCGGTACAATTACCTTTTTTAGGGGCGACACGTCAAAGTTCTTCCTCAATTTTATCGGCGTTCCGTTTGTTTTTATCGGAGCGGTTTGCCTTATTACGGGTTTTATGCGTGAATTAAACAAGTACGTCGCAGATGAAAATACCCCCGTCATAGCCGACGCCGCCCGAAAGGTGATAGACGGCACGCGCGAAGAGACGGTAAAAACGGCGAAGGCGGTCAGGGCGGAAGATAAACCCGTCTGCCATTCCTGCGGCATGGTAAACGAAATCGGAGCTAATTTTTGCGATAATTGCGGCGCGCCGCTCAATAAAATCTGTCCGGAGTGCGGCGAAGCGAACGACGGCGACGCCAATTTCTGCCGCAAATGCGGTGCCGCCCTTAAAAAGGTATGCCCCGAATGCGGAGAAGAAAACGGTTGCGGCGCAAAATTCTGCCGCAAATGCGGAAAAGAAATATGAGCTGTGCGGTTGCGCTGTGGGATCTGGACGGCACGATCGCAAGGTCGGAAGAGGGAATCTTCAATTCGATAATCTACGCCGCTGAAAAAATGGGGTTGCCGTCGCCCGATAGGTCGGCTCTTCGCCCGTTCATAGGTCCGCCCCTGCAATATTCGTTTGAAAACTATTTCGGATTGAGCGCGGAAGAAGGGGCTAAGGCGGTAAATTTATACCGCGAATATTATTCGGTTAAGGGCATTTTCGAGTGCGGGATTTACCCCGGCGTAGAAAAAGCTCTTTCAAAGCTCCGCTCGGCGGGCGTAACGGTAGCTCTGGCTACCTCCAAACCCGAAATTTACGCGGAGAGGATATTGAAGCGTTTCGGGCTTAGCGAATACTTCAACGCCGTTTACGGCGCGGATATGACGCCGCAAAGCTCGGATAAAAGCGCGGTCGTGGCGCGCGCTCTTAAAGGCTGCGCCGTTTCGGATAAATCGCGCGCGGCGATGGCGGGCGACAAGAGCCACGACGTGATAGGGGCGAAGAATAACGGAATCGTATGCGTAGGCGCGCTGTACGGATACGGCGGCAGGAAGGAGCTTGAAGAAAGCGGGGCGGATTACCTCGCAGAATCGCCCGAAGAGGTTACCGAAATATTATTGAACAGGGTATATGTGCAGGGTAATTGATTTTTAGCGGAAGAAATTTTAAAAATTTTTACCGTAAAACGCGTGCAAAAATTTTAAAACTGTGATAGAATATCCAAGTAAATAAAAGTTGCGCGGCGCAAAATTCAAGGCGCGTAAGTCCGAACTTGAAGTTCAGACTTACGCGCCGTTTTTTCGTTTTTTTCGCCGCGAAATAAATCAAAGAGGTAAAAAGAGGTAATCGATGGAACAGGAAGAAAAAAATCAAACGTCCGCAGAGCAAACCGCGGAAGTTGCGGCGGATACAAGTCCGTCGGACAGGGGCAATCTTAACCCTATGGGCTATAAAAAAGTAGCCCGTCTTATGCTTGCTATGGGCATACCTATGATACTATCTATGGTTGTTCAGGCGCTCTACAACGTAGTGGACACTATGTTCGTAACTATGATAGAGGACGCGGAAGTGCCCAACTTCGGCGCGGTAGTGGGCACGAACGCCCTGTCGCTCGCGTTCCCCGTACAGATGCTTATGATAGCCATAGGAGTAGGGCTGGGCGTGGGCGTAAACGCTATGCTGTCCCGCGCGCTCGGCGAGGGGCAGAAGGAAAAGGCGGCCGCCATAGCGGGCAACGCGCTGTTTATAATAGTCGTGGTTTACGTTCTTTTTCTGCTCTTCGGGTTTTTCGGCGTAAAGCCGTATCTCGCGTTGCAGGCGGACTCATCCGACCCCAACTACGGCAGACTGATAGAGGAAGCTTCGAGTTATCTTACGATTTGCTGCACAATGTCTTTCGGCGCGCTCGGCTATATGATTTACGAAAAGTTTTTGCAGGGCACGGGCAAGAGCGTGCTGTGTATGATAGGTCAGGTTTCGGGCGCGGCGCTCAATATCGTGCTGGACGCGGTTTTCGTCTTGGTATTCAAATGGGGCGTTGCGGGCGCGGCGTGGGCGACGGTAATAGGTCAGATAGTTTCGCTTATCCTCGACGCGGTTTTCCACTACGCGAAGAATAAGGAAATTGACGGCGGTTTAAGGTATTTGAAGCCCCGAAAAGATGCAGTTGCGGGTATATTCAAAATAGGGCTTCCCGCTGTGGTTATGCAGGCGCTTATGCCCGTTATGGTTTTCGCGGTAAACGTCATTCTGGCAAACACGGGTATGGGCAATTCCTGCGTTACCGCTTACGGCGATTATTACAAGGTGCAACAGTTCATTTTCTTTGCGGCGTTCGGTCTCAATAACGCCATTATCCCCATAATATCCTTCAATTACGGAATGAAAGACAGGCAGAGGGTGAAAGACGGCGTGCGCTACGGGACTATCTATACTGTTGCGGTAATGGCGATAGGCATAGCGCTTTTCGAGGCCCTCGCCGCGCCCGTATCCAATCTGCTTTCCGGCGGCGACCAAGCGATTAACGGTTATCTCGTAACCGCTATGCGCGTAATCCCCGCGGGCTTTCTTTTCGTGGGCTATAATATAGCCTATCAGGGCATCTTGCAGGCTCTCGGTTGCGGCGTTAAATCGCTTATACTTTCCTGCCTGAGGCTGATAGTGGTGTGCCTGCCCCTCGTCTATCTGTTCGCGCTTGCGCCCTCGCGCGGGTTCCTCGTGTGGTGGGCGTTCCCCATAGCGGAAGCCGTAGCGGCGATAGCCGCGTTCGCGTTCGGCGTTTCGGCTAACAGAAAAATAATAAACGCTATCTGAAAATAAGCGCTGTTTGAAGAAAAGGAAATTAATATAATTAATATTATATTAAACTTAACCGTTCTTTTCGTGGGGCGCGCGGTCGTAAAACTTCCGCGCGCCCCATACTTTTCGCCTTATCTTTTGCCTTAAATTTAGTGCATTTTTAAATTAGTGCAAAAAAATTCGACAAAGTTCGCTTTGCGGGTTGCTTTTATCATATCATTATGTTATAATTTTATCGATATTTTATTATCGAAGGAGTTATATGATGTCTCAGATTAGTTTTGAGGGCACCAAAGAGCAGGAACAGGCGCTTTTGAACTGTATCGACGCGCACCGGTCGGAGCGCGGCTGCCTTATGCCCATTCTTCACGAAGCCCAGGCGATTTACGGCTATCTTCCCAGCGAAGTGCAGACTCTCATCGCGGAAGAGCTGAATATCCCTCTTGCCGAAGTTTACGGCGTGGCTACCTTTTATTCGCAGTTTTCGCTCGCGCCCAAAGGGAAGCACAGAATATCCGTTTGTCTCGGCACGGCTTGCTACGTAAAAGGTTCGGATAAAATTTTATCCGCAATCGAAAAGGAACTCCGCATTTCCTGCGGAGAATGTACACCCGACAGAAAGTTCTCTATCGACAGCTGCCGCTGCGTAGGCGCGTGCGGTCTTGCGCCCGTTATGATAGTGGACGACGAGGTTTACGGACGCCTTAAAGAGGGCGACGTAAAGGAAATACTCGATAAGTATATGCAGGATTGACGGAGGACGGAAAGATGACGGTTGAAGAATTAGATAAATTAGCGGCTGCCAAAGCCGACCTCATAAAGGTAAGAAGAATAATAAGGGAGCAAGCCGAAAAGCTTTCACCTTCCACGGGTTACAGAAAGCAGATTCTCGTCTGCGGCGGTACGGGCTGTACCTCCTCGCACTCCCTCAAAGTAATCGAACAGCTTGAAGAGAGCTTCAAAGAGCTCGGCATAGACGACGTTTTAATCGTCAAGACGGGTTGCTTCGGACTCTGCGCGCTCGGTCCTATAATGATAGTTTATCCCGAGGGCGCGTTCTACGCGCGTATGACCCCCGAACACGCAAAGACGGTAGCCGAAAAGCACCTCGTAAAGGGCGGCGAAATAGTAAAAGAACTGTTATACGAAGGCACCGTGCACGAGGACGGTTCGGTTATTCCCTTTGCGGAAATACCCTTCTATAAGCACCAGATGCGCATAGCGTTGAGAAACTGCGGCGTAATCGCGGCGGAAGATATAACCGAAGCGGTTGCGGCGGGCGACTATCAGGCTCTCAAAAAGGTGCTCTTCGAAATGACTCCCGATCAGGTAATCGCCGAAATGAAGGCGTCGGGGCTTCGCGGCAGAGGCGGCGCGGGCTTCCCCACAGGTCTTAAATGGCAGTTATCCAAGGACGCCCCCGGCGACGTGAAATATATCTGCTGTAACGCGGACGAGGGCGACCCCGGCGCGTTTATGGACAGGTCGGTTCTCGAAGGCGACCCCCACACCGTGCTCGAAGCTATGGCGATAGCCGGCTACACCGTGGGCGCGCACGAGGGCTATATCTACGTGCGTGCGGAATATCCCATCGCCGTTGAAAGACTTAACATCGCAATAAAGCAGGCGAGGGAACTCGGCTTGCTCGGCAAAAATATTTTAGGCACGGGCTTCGATTTCGACGTGTTCGTGCGCCTCGGCGCGGGCGCGTTCGTCTGCGGCGAAGAAACCGCGCTCATGACCTCTATCGAAGGACACCGCGGCGAACCCAGACCCCGTCCTCCCTATTCCGCGCAGTGCGGTCTTTTTCAGAAACCAACCGTTTTAAACAACGTTGAAACCTGGGCAAACGTATCGCCCATAATTTTAAACGGCGCGGAGTGGTTCTCGTCTATCGGCACCGAAAAGAGCAAGGGCACGAAGGTATTCGCGGTAGGCGGCAAGATACATAACGTAGGACTTGTAGAAGTGCCTATGGGTACTACGTTAAAGACGATAATAGAGGACATCGGCGGCGGCATACCCGGCGGCAAAAAATTCAAAGCCGCTCAAACGGGCGGTCCTTCCGGCGGCTGTATCCCCTCGAAATATATCGACATCAAAATGGACTTCGACAACCTTCTGTCGATAGGTTCGATGATGGGTTCGGGCGGACTTATCGTAATGGACGAGGACACCTGTATGGTGGACATCGCCAAGTTCTACCTCGAATTTACCGCCGACGAAAGCTGCGGCAAATGTACGCCCTGCCGCATAGGCACCAAGCGTATGCTCGAACTGCTCACTAAAATCACCGAAGGCAACGGCGAGCCCGAGGACCTCGACAAAATCAAGGAAATAGCCGAACATATGAAGAGCTCTTCGCTCTGCGCGCTCGGTCAGTCGGCTCCCAACCCCATACTTTCCACGCTTGCGCATTTCGAGGACGAATACCGCGCCCACATCGAGGAAAAGAGATGCCCCGCGGGCGTATGTAAGTCGCTTTTGAATTACTATATCAACCCCGACAAGTGCCGCGGCTGTACGCTCTGCGCGCGCAACTGTCCCGCAGGCGCAATCACGGGTACGGTAAAGAGCGCGCACGATATAGATTTGAAAAAGTGCATAAAGTGCGGACAATGTATCGCGCATTGTAAGTTCAACGCGATAGAAAAGAGGTAAAGGGAGATATATACAATGGTTAATTTGAAAATCAACGGCATAGCGGTAAGCGTGCCGGAAGGCTCTACAATTTTACAGGCGGCTAAGCTTGCCAACGTAAGAATACCCACCCTCTGCTATCTCAAAGACGTGCAGTGCGTAGGCTCTTGCAGACTCTGCCTTGTCGAAGCTACGGGCGCGAGGGGGCTCGTCGCCGCCTGCGTCTACCCCGTTTCCGAGGGTATGGAAGTAAGGACCAATACCCCCAAGGTGAGAAAATCCAGAAAGACGACGGTAGAACTCATTCTCTCCACGCACAAGAAGAAATGCCTTTCCTGCGTGCGCTCTATGAACTGCGAGTTGCAGAAGCTCGCGCTCGAATACAACGCGGAAGAGGATAAGTTCGGCACCGACCACGACCTTAAACCCATAGACGATTTGTCCGCGTCGGTCGTGCGCGACAATTCCAAATGTATTATGTGCACGCGCTGCGTAGCCGCTTGCGACAAGCAGACTATCGGCGCGATAGGTCCCAAGAACAGGGGCTATGCAAAGGTTATCGGCTCTCCCTACGACGTGTCGCTCGCGTTCACGCCCTGCGTAAACTGCGGTCAGTGCGTAGTAGCCTGCCCCGTAGGCGCGCTGCATGAAAAGAGCGCGGTTGCCGACGTCTGGGGCGCTATCGTAGACCCTACCAAAAAGGTTGTGTTCTTCACAGCACCGTCCGTCCGCGCCACCCTCGGCGAGGCGTTCGGTCTGCCCGTAGGCACCAACGTAGAGGGCAAAATGGTAACCGCAATTAAACAGCTCGGCGACGTGCAGTGCTTCAATATGGACACGACCGCCGACCTTACAATTATGGAAGAGGCTAACGAGCTGCTCTCGCGCCTCAAAAACGGCGGCGTTACGCCTATGTTCACAAGCTGCTGCCCCGGCTGGATAAAGTTCTGCGAACATTATTATCCCGAATTTTTGCCCAACCTTTCCACCTGCAAATCCCCTCAGGAAATGTTCTCGGCAGTGCTTAAAACTTATTATTGCCGTAAGAACGGCATAGACCCCAAGGATTTGTACGTCGTTTCGGTTATACCCTGCACTGCTAAGAAATTCGAAATAACTCGCGAAGAGCTGGGCGGCTATACCGACGCGGCTCTCACCACGCGCGAACTTGCTAAAATGATAAAGGAAGCGGGCATAGACTTCGTTAACCTTTCCGACACGCCTTACGACGATCCTTTCGGGCTTGCTTCGGGCGCTGGCGCGATATTCGGCGCTACGGGCGGCGTTATGGAGGCGGCTTTGAGAACGGCTGCCGTTGCTCTCGGCGGCGAAGACGCTCCCATAGAATTTACCGAGGTGCGCGGTACGAAAGGCGTAAAGGAAGCGGAATATACCGTCGGCGGCGCTACCGTAAAGGTTGCGGTTGCTTCGGGACTTGCCAACGCAAGGAAGATTTTGCAGGATATCAAGAGCGGCAAAAAACAGTACACGTTCGTTGAAGTTATGGCTTGCCCCGGCGGCTGTATCAACGGCGGCGGTCAGCCCTACGTTCACGACGAAATCAGGAACAATAACGACCTTAAAACTCTCCGCGCGCAGGCGCTCTACGATTACGACAGAGAGTCGGCCGTGCGTTGCTCGCACGAGAACGCCGCGGTTACAAAGCTGTACGAAGAGTTCTTCGGCGAACCCAACTCGCATAAGGCTCACGAGCTGTTGCATACTACCTACGCAGAAAGACCCAAGTATTGATTTTTTTCGTCGTCCCTATTTATCCGTAAAATTCAGGTAAAATTATTTTAAAAGTCGCGCGGGGCGCAAAGTTATCTTTGCGCCCCGCGCTTTCCGTCTTAGAAAAAGCGAGCGGAATTTGCGCAAATTCCGCTCGCTTATCTCTTTTATTCAATAGGTAAAATATTATTATAACGTGCGACTATCAGTCTTTGGGCAGGTTTTGCAGGTATTCGTGCATAGCGTAAGCCACGCGCTTGGAAGTTTCTACCGCTTCCACGACCGTCTTTGCTCCCTTTACCACGTCGCCCGAAGCGAACACGCCCGCGCGCGTCGTTTCGCCGTTTTCGGAAATTTTGGCGAGTCCGCGTTCGTTTGTTTCAAGTCCCTCGGTAGTGGTAAGAATCATATTTGAAGGTCTCTGCGAAACGCAGATCATTACCGTGTCCGCTCTGTAAAGCTTGCTCTCCTGCGAGGTGGAAATAACCCTGTGATTTTCGTCGCAGACGGTATCTGCAAATATTACGCCTTCGTCTGTTATTTCCAGCGGCGCTTTGTTGAATATAAATTCCGCGCCCTCTATTTCAGCGTATTCCTTTTCCTCGGTCGAGGCGGTATACCTGTCCGACCTGACCATAATCTTAACGTCGCGCACGCCTCGCCTTAAAGCCGTGCGCGCCACGTCCATTGCAACGTTGCCCGCTCCTATTACTATCATACTGTTCCCCAACTGATAGCCTTCGGGGTGTTCGAGAAAGTGCACGCCGTAATGCACGTGCCCCAGCGTTTCGCCCTTTATATTCAGCGGTATGGGCCAGGTAACGCCCGTGCCTATGGAAATAGCTTTGAATCCGTCGCGGAACAGCTCTTCTATGCCGAACGCCTTGCCTATGGTTACGTTCAGCTTTATCTTTATGCCTAGCCTGAGCATAAGCTGTTTGTATCTGTCCACAATCGATTTGGGCAGTCTGAATTCGGGTATTCCGTACCTTAAAACGCCGCCTATGTCGGTTTTGGACTCGAATACGGTTACGTCGTAGCCCAACTGAGCCATTTTTATGGAAATAGTTATACCCGCAGGGCCGCTTCCCACAACCGCAACCTTTATTCCGTTAGGCTGAGCCTTGTCAAGCACAAGGCTGTCCAGATAGCGTTCGGAAATAAAGTTTTCTATTGTGGAAATTTCCACGGGTTCGCCCTTGATTCCCCTGACGCAATGCCCCTGGCATTGGTTGCCGTGGTTGCACACGATAGAGCAGACCACGGAGAGGGGGTTGTTGTCGAACAGCATCTTTCCTGCCGCGTCTATGTCGCCCTTTAAAAAGGTGGATATAAAGTTGGGTATGTCCGTGCTGATGGGACAACCCGTTCTGCAAAGCGGTTTTTTGCAGTTTAAACATCTTTTAGCTTCCGCTATTACGTTATGAGCCATAATTTTCCCCTGTCATCAAAAATATTTTTTGCGGCGTAAAGCCGCTCGTTTTCAAAGCTTTGCCCTTAATTTTTGCTCTTAAATAATAGTAAAATCTCTTCTGTTAAACCTCTTCGAGCGCCCTCTTGATATCTGAAATCATATCCGCGTATTCTTCGTCCGTAAGATAGGTTTTATTAGGATTCATCGTGAACGTGCCGCCCCACTCGTCGCCGCCTTCGTATTTGGGGCACAGGTGCATATGCAGGTGGCAGCCCGTGTCGCCGTACGCTCCGTAGTTGAGCTTATCCGGCGAAAAAACCTTGTGTATGGCTTTTGCCGCCCTGTTAACGTCCGCAAAGAAAGCATTTCTCTCCTCGTCGGAAATATCCACAATCTCGCTTACGTGGTCCTTATAAGCCACGATACACCTGCCGCGCTTGGACTGTTCCTTGAACAGAATAAGCGATGATACGGATAAATCGCAGATAAAAATTCCAAACTTTTCCAAAAGTTCGCCGCGCATACAATAGCCGCAGTTACAGTCTTTCATATTTTTCCCCTTTCATTTATCGTTCGTCGGCAGGTCTTTGGGGCGCAAATATGCCTCAACTTCCCGACCGCGCTTTTTATTATATCACGCAAAATAACAATATTCAATAGCTTTATCAAAAATCGGTTTGTCTTTTTTTGGCGCGTACGGCAATAAATGCAATTTTTCCGCGTGGCTCTGCGCGTAATTGTCTTTTACGACAACGGATAAAATAATATTTTTATAAATTATGTGTTGCATTTTGTCAATAATCGTGATACTATTGTGTCAGCAATGTGGAAAATTTCCATAAAAAATATAAGAGAGGATAAAAATGATTACAGAACTTCTTTTAATCATCGTCGGCGCCGCGGTAATTCTGGCGTGCGCTTACGCCGCTTTCAACTTTTTTTCGGTTAAAAAGCTGAAAGAGGGGACCGAGAAGATGGAAGAAATCGCAGGCGCCATAAGAGTGGGCGCCAACGCGTTTATCCGCTACGAATTTAAAATAGTAGCTATTATCGGCGTTATAGTTGCCGTCGTTCTCGGCGTATTCATCAGCTGGCAGACGGGCGTTGCGTTCGTAATAGGCGCCGTGATGTCCGCTTCGGCAGGCTTCGTTGGTATGAAAATAGCAACCTACGCAAACGTCAGGGTAGCCAACCGCGCCAACGAAACGCGCAATCTGGGCAAAACCTTAAAGGTAGCGTTCAAGGGCGGCTCGGTTATGGGGCTTTGCGTTGCGGGCTTCGCGTTGCTCGGCATTTTAATAGTTTACCTCTGCTTCGGTCTGTGGAACGGACAGATAGACGACATAGCAAACGGTACGGTACAGCGCGGTCTTATATTCAAGGAGCTTGAAACAGGCTTTACTATGACCGTTTCGGGCTATGCGCTCGGCTGTTCGATAATCGCGCTCTTCAATCGCGTAGGCGGCGGCATATACACCAAGGCGGCGGATATGGGCGCCGACCTCGTGGGTAAAACCGAAGCGCACATTCCCGAGGACGACCCCCGCAACCCCGCGACTATTGCGGATAACGTGGGCGACAACGTCGGAGACGTAGCGGGACTCGGTTCAGACCTACTCGAATCTTACGTCGGCGCGATAATGTCGGGCGTAATTCTCGCGGGAGAGTTTACCTTAAAGAGTATAGTAACCGACTACGAGCTTATGAAAACGCTGTTCCTGTTCCCCATAGTTTTCGCGGGCGTGGGACTGCTTGCATGTATCCTCGGAATTTCTTATATCGTTTTAAAGAAAAAGCTTTCCGCAAACGTACATATGGAATTGAATATAGCAACGTGGATTTCCGCCGCGTTCTCTATTATCGGCTGTTTCCTTTTAAGCTTCTTTATGTTCAAGGACGTGTCAGTTTCAGGTATGGAGCTTATCGGCTTCAAGCTCGGCAATTTCTCGCCCTGGGTCGCGGCTATTTTCGGCATAGTAGCGGGTATAGTTATAGGCATAATCTCAGAATATTACACCTCTTACGATTATAAGCCGACCAAGAGAATAGCTCACGCTTCCAAGGAAGGCTCTGCGCTTACAATAACGCAGGGTATGGCAAACGGAATGATTAGCTGTATGTTGCCCGTAATAGTGCTCGCGATAGCTATTTTCGGTTCGTACTTCGTTTCAGGTATGTACGGAATTTCCTGCGCCGCTCTCGGCATGCTTTCGTTCGTCGCGGCTACCGTTTCCGTCGATACGTACGGACCCATTTCGGATAACGCAGGCGGCATAGCGGAAATGAGCGAACTCGACGAGGAAGTAAGGGGTATTACCGATAAACTCGACTCGGTAGGCAATACCACCGCGGCAATCGGCAAGGGCTTCGCAATCGGTTCGGCTGCTCTGGCGGCTCTCTCTATGCTAACTTCGTATCTGTTCGCGTTCAACGTGATAGACGCGGCTAATATCGATAAATGGCTCGATCAGCTGGTGCTCAACGTAATGAATCCTTTGACCCTCTGCGGCGCGCTGGTAGGCGCGGCTATACCGTTCCTGTTCTCGGGTATGCTCATAGAGGCGGTTGCCAAGGCGGCAAGGAAGATGGTGGACGAAGTGCGCAGACAGTTCAAGGAAATCCCCGGCATACTCGAAGGCAAGGCTAAGCCCGATTACAAGACCTGTATCGAAATTTCTTCGCAGGGCTCCATAAAAGAAATGCGCGTTCCCTGCATAATCGCAATTCTCATTCCCGTAGTTTCGGGCTTCGTGTTCGGCGCGGCGTTCGTCGGCGGACTTTTAGTAGGCGCGACCATTACGGCAATTATGCTTGCCATTTACACGGGCAACGCCGGCGGCGCGTGGGATAACGCCAAGAAATTTATCGAAAGCGGCGGAGTAGAGGGAAGCGGCAAGGGCTCTCCCGCGCACGACGCGGCTGTCGTAGGCGACACGGTAGGCGACCCGTTAAAGGATACGGTAGGACCGTCTTTGGATATTCTTATCAAGATTATGTCTACCATATCGCTGGTTATGGTTGTAATATTCAGCCAGTATAACTTATTCAGCCTTATTACGTAATAAGTAAAAAGTAAAATTTTTAAGAGTCCGCGCAAGTAATGCGCGGACTCCTTTAATGTATTCTAGTTTAAGCAATCGGACAAAGAGGCGCCGCGGCGATTACTCAATCGCCGCGGCGCAACGTTATATATAGGAATAATTCAACAATTATAATTTCCGTGCGGAGAGTAATCGTCTGTTCTGCCCAACAGATAATCCGCAGAAACGTTAAAAAAGTCGGATACACAGTCAAGGCATAGCCTTGTTTGATTTGCGGTATAGTCAATCAAGCGTTATCGCAAATAAGATACACAGTCAAGGCATAGCCTTGTTTGATTTGCGGTATAGTCAATCAAGCGTT
>CAZDZH010000009.1:0-19921 GCA_964509935.1 uncultured Clostridia bacterium | reverse complement strand
ATCGCAAATAAGATACACAGTCAAGGCATAGCCTTGTTAACGGCGGATTTCAAAATCCTGATTCATAAGCTTGATTATGGACTCTTCGTCGTCGGTGATATTGAAATCCCCGTGCATAGTGTGCTTTATAACAGACGAAGCGACAGCAAAATTCACTATGTCGTCGGGCTTCATACCCCGCATAATCGCGTAAATCATACCGCTCGCAAACGCGTCTCCGCCGCCCACTCTGTCGAGAATATTAAAGCGGAAAGTGCGGCTTTCGTACGTTTCGCCGTCGTACCACATAAACGCTTTAAGGCTGTTTTCGCTGCCGGAATGCACGTAGCGCACGTGCCTGCCTATCGCCTTGAAATTATACCGCTTTGCCAGCTCGCGGAAGATTCTGTCCTGTTCCTTGTAGGTGGGGTTCATTGAAAGCCCGTCCTTCAAATCCTTTCCGTCGGGTCCGGGCAGGTTTATCGGCTCTATGCCGAACAACACGTCTACGTAGGGCAGGTATTCGGTAATGCAGTCGCGCGCTTCCTGCCACCCCCACAGCGCCGAGCGGAAGTTGCAGTCAAAAGAAACGGTCATATCCAGCTCCTTCGCGGCTTTAAGCGCGTAGGTGATAAGGTCGCGGCAGTTTGGCGAAAGAGCGGGGGTTATGCCCGATAAATGCAGCCAGTTAAACCCCTTTAACTTTTCCTTGAAGTCTATGGCAGAAAAATCGTACTTTGCAAAGGCGGAGTCCTTTCTGTCGTAGGTTACCTTAGAGGCGCGCACGCCGAAACCCTCTTCGAGAAAGTAAATGCCCATTCTGCCCTCGCCGTAGATGCAGGGCGAGCAATGCACGTCGTTACTGCGCAGATACCTGATAGCGGCTTTACCTATTGAAGAATCGGGCACAACGGTAAAGTACGAGCTGTCTATGCCAAGGTTAGCCAGCGAAGCCGCAACGTTCGCCTCCGCGCCGCCGTAAGTAACCTTAAATTCGTCAGTTGTTCGTATCTTTTCGTTGTTGGGCGGCGAAAGCCTGAGCAGCAGTTCGCCCATTGTGATGAATTTGATTTCTGATTTGTTCATAGATTATCCCCCGAATATTATCTGATTATATTATAACACCTTAATCTGCTTTTGTGAATACCCCATTTAAAAAAATTTTAAAGCTCAAAGCAAAAAAGCGTGATTTGCGTGACGAAAGTCGCTTATGCGAAAAAAGAGAGCGGAATAGCAGCGGGTTTTTGATTGTCGGGTTTACGATAAATTTAAAAATTTACGAATTGCCGATTGAAATCTGCGCATAATAAGACTACGGAGGTAAACGTATGAGATTGAATTGCGGCGATACTTGCCCCAGGTCGGGCTCTTACAGAGTAATCGACGGTAAAGGCAACGTAATTAATACCGTACACGTGGAAGAAGGCGAAACTATGCCTCCCACGCAGTATTCCGATTGCCACTACGAATCCGAATCCTAACGGGTCGTTGAGGCGACGCTTTACGGCAAAGTAACGGCGGCGAGCGCGGAAATCTCCGCGCTCGCCGCTCGTCTTTTAACGCGATATACGCCCTTTCCGCGCGCGGTGCGCGCAAAGAATAAAAAATCCGTTGATTTTTGCTACGCTTTCTGTTAGAATTTTAATTATGAAAATAAAAATAGAAGTGCGTTCGGGCGCATACGATACGCCATACGGCGGCGAACAGACATTGGCGGCGGAGCAGGGCGAATATCAGCTTTCCGAAATTTTCCGTCTGCCCTTTTTCCGACTGATTATAGACGAAGTTATAGACGGCGCGGTTTGTTTCCGACTGATGGAAGGCGGCGAGGCGCACTATTTCGTGCTGGAAGAAATCGGCGAGACGGCTAGCTTCGAGCGCGAAACTTCCATAGGCTTCGACGAGTTTATTTTTACCCTTTTGGCTTAGCCGAATATTGCGCCTGAGCGCGTTGAAACGCTAAATTATTACGAAAGAAAACAAAATTACGCTTAAACGGAGATATTATGAATATTGTTGCGGTGGACCTTTGCACCGTTTCCAAAGGCGATATAAATTTTGAAGCATTGGAAAAATTAGGTAAAGTTACCTATTTCGACGTGCTCACGCCCGAGCGGCTGAGCGAAGAGGCGCGCGAAGCGGACGTTCTGTTAATCAACAAAGCGGAGGTCACGCGCGAACTGTTGGAGGGCTGTAAAAAGCTTAAATACGTAGGCACGTTTTCCACGGGCTTCAACAACGTGGACGTTCAGGCGTGCAAGAACCGCGGAATAACCGTGTGCAACGTGCCCGGGTATTCAACGCACTCGGTAAGCCAGCACGCGTTCGCGCTGCTTTTGAATTTCGTCGGCAGTATATCCGACTATACCGCTTCGGTCGCCGCAGGCGATTGGATAAAGAGCAAGACCTTTTGCTATATGCAGTACCCCGCGACCGAGCTGTACGGCAAGACCTTCGGCGTTTACGGTTTCGGCAATATAGGAAAAGCTACGGCTAAAATTGCGGAAAGTTTCGGTATGCGCGTCATAGTCTGCACGCGTACTCTTCCCGAAAACTGCCCCTACGAAGTAGTTTCCTGCGAGGAGGTTTTCAGGCTCAGCGACGTGCTTTCCCTGCATTGCCCTTTGAACGACGACACTAAACTTCTTGTAAACCGACGCACCCTGTCGCTTATGAAGCGTAGCGCGATAATAATAAATACCGCCAGGGGCGGGCTCATAGACGAGCAGGCTCTCGCCGACGCGCTCAACGGCGGAAGAATAGGAGGGGCTTGCCTGGACGTGCTGACGAAAGAGCCTATGCAGCCCGACTGTCCGCTTTTCGGCGCAAAGAACGTCATTTTTACGCCGCATATAGGCTGGATACCCGTGGAAACCAGACAGAGGCTGGCAGACCTCGTAACCGAAAACTTAAAGGCGTTTCTTGACGGAAAACCGCAGAACGTTCTGACGCGATAATCTTCCCCGTCGCCGTTTCTTTGCGGGTAAAGAACCAAATAATCTTAAAAAAACGCGCGCCCGCGGCTGAATCAGCCGCGGGCGCGCGCTATACGCGCTATACATGCTATACGCGCATTATTAGCTATATTATGCTTATAAAAATTATTAAGTGGTCAAAGCCTGTTTTTCAAGACTGCGCAAAGTAAAAGTAAGCGAACCCGCGTTGAAGGACATCGGCATCACGTATTTCAGCATTACCCCTCTCGCCGCGTTGAAACTTTCGCTTTTAACCGTTGCAAACCAATACGTGAAAGAAGGACCTGACATGGCGTCGCCCGAACCGTAGGTTATAGCGTTATAATTGTAAACGTTTACGTCGTTTTCGTCCTTATCGGCAACGTAAAGGTAGTGGGAGGCAACCGCCTCGTCGAGAGCTGCCGCAATCATCGCCTCGCTTTCCCTGTTCAATACGGCGGCTTTCTGTCCGCTCGACCTAGCCATTACCATAGTCGCGCTCTGGGGAGTGAACACTCTGAACGAGTGCGTTCCCGTCATCGCCATAGCCCTTAAAAATATGCCCGAGTAAGAGCTGTCGTAAAGCGAATAGGAACTGCCCGTGCTTACCGTCTTTTCGGTAGCTTCGCCCGAAGCGGGCGTTTCAACGGTAATCGCCTTTTTGCAGTCCTTGCTGTAATGGGTTTCGTAAACCGAATTCAGTGTGATATATCCGCCGCCGGGCGCCGCGGGCGCGGTGTTATTTATAACCTGTTTTGAATATACGGGTTGCAGATTTTTCGACGCGGAGCGGAAATAGCTTACGGTAGTTACCGAATCGGTGAAAGCGTGAACTTCTTCGCCCTTCGTATAAGTACCCGAGATAGAGAGAGAGGTTTCGTAAACGTAAACGTATTCCTTGCCTTCCGCTATAAATTCGCTGCGCGTATCCGTCGCCCAGTCGAACTGTTTGGCGTAAAATACGGTGGAGTACTGCGCGGAATCGCAATCGTAATCCAACGAAAAGGCGGTGTTCGCTCCCTTTTTATAGCTTACCGCGTAAGTCGCGCACTCCTTATACGTAAGCCATTCGGAAGAGGAGTTGAGGTCGTTTGCGGTAACCCGCGTATTCCAATTCGCGGAGGTGGCGCTTTTATTGCTCGAAGAGACGCCGCAGGCGGCAAGAGAAACTACGCTCCCCGTTGCAACCGTCAAAGCCAAAATCTTTATAAACTTATTCATATCCGTAATTATAGCATATAATTTTTGAATTGTAAAAACTTTTAAGCCCAAAATATTTAAAAATTGCCGCGGTTGTGGTATAATAGTGCTATGATAACGGCATATAACTGTCCCGCGCTGTCATCCGCGCTGGGCGAGCTTAAAAAAATTATAATAAAAAACCGCGACCTCGGCAGACAGACCGTAATTTTCTGCGAGGACAGGCTTACCCTCGCCGCCGAGCGAACGGTGTGTCAGGCTGTGGAAGGCACTTTTTCTGTGTACGTCTACACCTTCGCGCGTTTTCTTTCCGCCGAGTGCGGCAAAGCGGAAGGTCTGCTTTCAAGTCAGGGCTCGGCAATGGCTATACGCAAAATCATCGACGACAACAGGGGCGACCTTAAACTGTTTAAAAGGCTTAATACCGCCACCGCCGCTCAGGACGTTTACGACACGATAGCCCTTCTGTATTCCTCGCGCGTGTCCCCCGACGACCTAGACGCGGACTGCGGAAGCGGACTTTTAGGCGACAAGCTGCACGATTTGAAGCTGCTCTATTCGCAATACAACGACTATCTTCAACGCAACAACCTAACCGACAGGAACGGATATTTGAGCCGTTTGCCCGTCGTAATACGTTCAAGCGCGAAGATAAGGGAGAGCGAAGTGGTCTTTCTCGGCTTTCAGTCGTTTACCTGTCCGGTATCGGAATGCGCCGCGGCGTGTATGGAAACCGCGCCTAACGTTACGGGGCTGTTTATCGGCGGAAAGCAGGATATTTACGTAAACGAAGCGCTTGCAAGCTTTTCCGTGCAGGCGAAAAGCTTCGGCGGATTGAATCTTATCGATGTAAAGTCCGTGCTCTGCCCCGAGGCTGAGCAGTTGCGCGAAAATCTCTTCAACCCCGAATGTTTTTCCGCGGCGGAAAGATTAAAGACCGACCGCGTGCGTATCTTCGAGGCGGAAAATATCGCGGAAGAGATAGAGTTCGTCGCCGCAAGCATAATAAAACACGTTTTCGACGAGGGAATAAGATTTCAGGCGATTTCGGTTATGACGCCCGACCTCAAAAAATATCAGGGAACGGTGGAAAGAGTTTTTTCCGAGTACGGAATCCCCTTCTACGCCGACAGGCGATACGCCCTTTCCGAACACCCCGTAAGCTCGTTTATATGCGGGTATCTCGCCTGCGTTTCGGACGGTTGCACGCCCGAGAGCGTAATAGCGGTGGTCTGTTCGCCTCTTTTCGGAGCGGATAAGAAGGACAGGGATATATTCGTCAATTATACCCTGCGCCTTGCGGCGTACCGCGGCGGCGTCAAAAGGACGCCCGACGAAAACATACTAAACAGCCTTAACTACGATATATCCGCCGTCGAACGCGTGCGCACGCGCTTTCTGGACGGCTTGAAACTGTTGCCATCCAAGGGCGACGGCGGCAAATTCGGCGAGGCGTTGAGGCGGCTCAACGAGTACTTCGCCACTGACAAAGTAACCGCTTCCCTTTACGAAACTTTCAAGGACGAATATCCGTCCCTCGCCGCGTTCTCTTCCCGCGCCGCGGAGTGCGCTCTGTCCGTCATAGCCGAGGCGGAAAATCTGACGGCGGGGCTCAATCTGACCGCGCGCGAATTTTCAAAAATTTTAAAGAGCGGCTTTTCCGCGATGGAAATTTCGCTTATCCCCCCCAAGCAGGACGCGGTTTTCGTAAGCGAAACGGGCTCTACCGCCAATATGGGCAGCGAGGTAGTGTTCGCCGTCGGCTTGACGGGCGAAGTGCCGTGCGCTACGGCGGATACGGCTATACTCACCGACAGGGAGCTTATATCGCTTGAAAAACTGAAAATAATTATTTCCCCTAAAATAGAGCAGGTCAACAGGCGCGCCAGGGAGCTTACCGCTCTAAACGTGTGCGCGTTCAGAAAGAAGCTGTATCTCACCTATCCCCTCGAAGGGGACGGCGGCGTAAGCGAAATAATTTCGTACGCCCGCAGAATATTCTCTTCGCCGTCGGGCGCACCCCTTTCGCCGCTTAATAAGCGAAAACTCGACAGGTCGGAAAAAGCCGCTCCCTATTACGCTTGTCGTCCATTGCCCGCTATAAGACTGCTTACGGGCGGCAGAGCGCGCCCGCGGCTGGCGTCTGCGGTGTACGGCGTCCTTTGCGACAATGGTTGCGCGGAGATTGCAGACGCCGCCCTTTCGGGTCGCGACAGGGGCGATAAACTTACTCTCGGCGGCAAACTATACGGCGGAAGTATTTCCCCGACCGCGCTCGAAACCTACTTTTCCTGCCCGTATAAGAGTTTTATGACTCAGGGGCTTAAAGTCGCCGAACGCGAAGAGGGAGCGATGCGCCCCCTCGATAGCGGCAATTTCATTCATGGCGTGCTCGAAGGCGTGGCGAAGCGTATAAACGCTATCGATTCCCCCGAAGAGCTGTCGTCCGCCGCGCGCGAAATAGCCGAAAGGCAGCTAAAACTGCCGCAATACTCGGCTCTCTCTTCGGGTAAGAGGGGCGAATACGCCGCGAAAAGTCTTACCGAAGAGGCGGTAAAGGTTTCTCTGGGCATGTTCGAGCAACTTAAAAATTCGCGCTTTACGGTAAGCGAAGCCGAAAAACGCTGCGAAATATCCCTCGATAACGGCTTGAAGCTGTACGGCAGGATAGACCGCGTGGACGGTTGCGGAGATATGGTAAGAATAATAGATTACAAGACGGGCACGATAGACGGCTCCGCTCCGTCGTACTATATGGGGCTTAAATTGCAGCTTCCGCTGTATCTGGTTTCCGCGTCAAAGGGAAAGCGCGCGGTGGGCGCGTATTACTTCCCCGCGCAGATAGAGTTCAAGGATAAGCAGGACGGCGTGTTCCGTCTGCGCGGATTTATGGACGCGAGCGAGGACGTTGTCAAAAATTCTGATACCACTCTTGAAGAAAAGCAGAAAAGCCGCTACTTCGACGCTTACCTCAACGGAAAACAGCCTGATATTGCTATGACGAGGGAGGATTTCGCCGATTTCCTCGCGTATTCGGGACTCGTCGCGCGCAAGGGCGCGAACGAGATGGTCGGCGGATTCGTTTCGCCGTCGCCGTACGACAAAGCGTGCGATTATTGCAAGCTGGCGGGCTCATGCGGTTTTGCGGGCGGCGAAAGCAGAAGCGCGTTAAAAGTCAACTGCGCAAAAATAGCCGAAATCGTGCGTAAGGAAAGGGGGGACGAGCAATGAAAGAGCAGCTTACGGAAGAACAGAAACTCGCCGTAGCCGCGCAGGGCAAGATTCTTGTTTCGGCTTCGGCGGGGTCGGGAAAGACATTCGTAATGATAAAAAAGCTTGCCGACTATATTCAATCCGGCGGCGACCTCGACGGCGTGCTCGCCGTAACGTTTACTAAAAAAGCGGCGGCGCAGATGAAGGAAAAACTGCGTTCCGCTCTCATTTCCCGCCTGCCCGAGGCTACGGCGGAAGAGAAGGAGAACATAAAAAAACAGCTAAATAAAATACCTTCCGCAGATATAAGCACTATCCATTCTTTCTGTTCTCACCTTATAAGAACCTATTTTTACGCCGCGGACGCGGACAGCTCTTTCGATATAATGTCGGAGGACGATTCGCTCGCTCCCACCCTCAAAAAACGCGCTATGGACAACCTCTTCGACAGACTTTACGAAGAGGAGAACGCCGATTTTATCATGGTTCTGAACTGCCTTAAACGCAAGCGCAGCGACGAAAGCGTTAAAAAGCTCATACTCGACGGCTACGCGAGCGCGAGGGCGATAGCCGATTACGCAGAACTGCTTGAAAACTGCCGTTCGCTGTTCACCGAAAGCGGCTTCGACAGGGTGTGCGCCGAAATTCACTCTCTCGCCGCGGAGAGGTGCAGGGGCTATCTTTCCTCGCTCGAAGAGTTCGCGTCGTCGTTCAAGCCGACTGCAAACGCGGAAAAGTATAATAAAATTCTGGGCGAGATGCGCGTATCGCTGTCGTCGGTCGTTTCAAACGCGGATATATTCGCGCCTTTGCCAAAACTTCACTCCACTCCCAAACCCCGCGAAACGGAGGAGAACGCGGCTGAAAACGCCGCTTTCACCGCCTTCCGCGACGGCATAAAGGAGGGATATTCGGATATATACGACGGTCTATCGGACAGGCAGACAGAGCTTTCGCACTTTTTGTCTAGCGGGGAGCTCGCCGCGGCGTTTTCCTCGCTGATACTGCAATTCGACGCGGAATATACCGCGGTCAAGCGCGACGAGGGCAAGCTGGACTATAACGATTTGGAGCATCTCACTTTAAAGCTGTTGAAGGACGAAAGCGTGCTGTTGCAGATTAAAAACAAATACAAATGCGTTTTCGTGGACGAATATCAGGACGTAAACCCCGTTCAGGAGCGCATACTCGGCGCGTTAGGCGCGGATTTATCGTTTATGGTCGGCGACGTAAAGCAGGCTATATACGGTTTCCGCGGCAGCAAATCGGTGTTCTTCTCGCAGAAATACGACGCTATGAAAGAGTGCGGCGGCGCGCTTAAACTTACCAGCAATTTCCGCAGCAGCGACGGTGTGATAAACTTCGTAAACTCCCTGTTTTCAGATATAATGACCGAGGAAAATTGCGGTTTCGACTACGCCTCGCAATCGGTTATGCGTCGCGGCGGCAAATATCCCGAAGGCGAGGGCACGGCGGATATTATCGTGTTCGGCAAGGACTCGACCTCCCGCGAGGAGGCGGAGGGTGTGTACTCCGTAGCAGAGCGCACCCTCAAAAAATCGGGGCACACGCGCGAGGGGCTCGCCGTGCTCGAAATAGTAAAAAAGGAGCTTTCTTCCAAGCACTACGACCCCGAAAGCAAGACGTACGCAGACACTCAGCCGGGCGATATATGCATACTTACGCGCAAGAACGGCGGCAAAAGCGCGAACGGAATAATCAAGGCGCTTACCGACGCGGGCTACGGCGTTACGGGCGCAAAGGAAACCAACGTCTGCAACCGCCCCGAAGTCAGGGAAATGCTGGATATTCTGTCCTTTATAGACAATTGCAGGCAGGATATACCTATGGTAACCGCTATGCTTTCGCCCGTAGGCGGCTTCACCTACGACGAGCTTGCGGAAATAAGAATAAGATACCCGCGCGAAATAGGCAAACGCGCGGAATTCCGCGAGTGCGTATCTTCGTACATAGCCGAATTCGACGACGCGCTTGCGGATAAAATACGGGCGTTCGCAAAGCGGATAAACTCATATCGCAAGCTCTCGGACATTCTCGGCGCGGCGGCGCTGATAGAAAGGATTTTGCAGGATACGGGTCTTGCCGCACTGTATTCCGCCGAGGGCGGCGACAAGCTCGCAAGCATACGCAGGCTGTGCGCCGAGGCGTATTCGCCCTACGGCGAGCTTACTCTCAACGCCTTTTTAAGCAAGCTTAAAGCGGGCGGATACGAGGTGAAAGCGCCCGCGGCTACCTCGTCCGACAGCATAAAAATAATGACTATGCACGCCTCCAAGGGGCTTGAATTTCCCGTGGTTATAATAGCGGATATAGCCGCCTCTTTCAGGGGAAACGAATACGAAGAGATGCCGTTCGACGACGAATACGGCTTTGCGCCCAAGTATTACGACGAAGAGAAGCGCGTGAGCTGCAAAACCGTGTTGCAAGCGCTGTGCGCCGAGCGCGCGCGGCGCGAGGAAGTTAAAAACGAGTTCAATCTTTTTTATGTGGCATGTACTAGGGCTATGTGCAATCTGCATATTATGTGCGAAGAGATAAAGCGCTACAACCCATATAACGTGACGGCGGCGTCCTGCTACGCGGGATTTTTCGACGTCGCGGCGTATTCTCCCCGCTATGCCGTACAGCCCTGCGATTTCGAGGGCGAGGGTAAAAAGCAGATAATCATAGGCGAACGGGACGAGGAGGCTTACGCGAAGATAAGCCGCACCTATTCGGCGGTATATCCCTATCTGTCCAGCGTGGATTTGCCCGTCAAAAGCTCCGCCTCGCAGATACTCCGCGCCAACGGCGAGGAAGAATATTATAAACCCCGCGCTATGTTCGCGGAAGAGGACGAGGACGCGGAGAAAACGGGCGCGGAGCGCGGAATTGCCTACCACAAATACCTCGAATTGTGCGATTTTTCTGTAAAAGACGCCGACGGCATAGCCGCAGAGATAAATAAAATGGTAAAAAGCGGAAAGATGACCGAACGGCAGAGTCGGCTTGTCAGTACCGAAAATCTTGTAAAAATATTGTCTATGCCCGTATTTGCTTCGCTCGGCGGCGCGACGCTTTACCGCGAAAGGGAATTTTTGTGTAAATTGCCCGCAAACGCTTTTACCGATACCGACGCGGAGGACGGAGTTCTCGTTCAGGGAGTGATAGACCTGCTCGCCGTAGGAAGCTTCGGCACGGCGATTATAGATTATAAATATTCCCATAAGAGCGACGAGGAGATAGTAAAAACCTACTCCCCTCAGCTTAAACTCTATAAAAAAGTAGTTGCGACCGTGCTTAAAATAGACGAAAGCACTATTCGCACCACGATAGTGAATATTTACCGCCGCAGTGAAATAGGGCTGGATATATAGCCGTTTGAACGGCGTTTTACGCGGCAACGCGGCGGCGAGAGTGCAAATTAAAGGCAACGCGGCGGCAAAGAGTTGCGGTAAAGAAACGGCAAGCAAAAGGTAAAGAACAGGCAAAGAGCGGGGGGGCGGCGCGCCTTTTTTAAGGCGCGCCGGCCCCCTGATTTCTAATTCGGCAAAAAACGCGTTAAAACGACTATATATCCGCGCCAACGCGCTCTCGTGCGGATATAATTTGTTTATTATGAACGCTTTTTTCTCAATGGTATGGGACGCGGTGGTTTCGCTGGGCTTCGATACGCTTGCAATAATACTCGCGTCAGCTTACGGCGCGGTGGTTTTGTCCGTCTTTCTTGCCTGCCTGGTTTCGGTTAAGGTACGCGCGGCGAGCAAACGCCCGTTCTTTCATATAACAAACTGCTTTTCAGCGCTCGCGCTGGCGCTTTTAGCGACCTACGTTCAGCCCGCCGCGGCGTTGGCGTTTACAGCCGTTTTCTGGCTTGTCGGTTACATGTTTTACGGTCTATTATGCGCGGTTACGGGGCGAGCCGCGCGCGAAAAAAAGTCGCCGCCCGTCGGCGCGGCGATTTTGACCCCCTCCTCGCCCGTACCGTCGCCGAGACCGCAGTTTATCGGCGACGTCCCCGCGGCAAAAAACAACGTCAGGCTTGAACACGCCCTGTCCATAGCCGATAAACTTCTGCTCAAAAACCTGTCGAGGGGCGACAGACAGGAGCTTGAAAAAATGAAAACCTCCCTTACCGTTATGAAGGTAAAGGGAGAGATCTCCCCGCAGGAAGGGGAGATTTTAAACGAGCAGTTCAACGCCCTGTTAAAGCTTATGGCAAAGTACAACGTTTAACCGCTCGGCATAGGTATGCGCCGCCGCGACGGATACAATAAATATGTTATCCGCAAATCAGCCTATAATATTCACAGTTCTGCGCGCCGCGACGACGTACCCCGAGGCTTACGGCATGGCCAAGCTTCGCAAGCGAGGGCGGACTATCGGCTGCAAACAGCCTCTATAAACAAATCCTTAGCCGCACGTTCGCAGTCGGGCGCGACGGGTTTGCCCGCCCTGCCTCTTACTATTATCACGTCGCCGAAAACAAGCCTCTCGGCGGCGTATTTTTTTCTGCCGATAACCGCGCTCTTCAAAGAGTTTCCGCGGCACTCGAAGTCCGCCGCTCGCCCTAAATATTTTCCGTTTTCGGTGTAGCAAGCTGCGCCCAGCCTCAAAGGCGCGGCTTTTTTTATTCTTTCGCCCGTATCGGAATATATTACCGTTTCCCCCGCGCATATCACAGAATCAACGCCCACGTAAAACTCTTTTTCCTCCCCGTCGCAGCATATAAGGGCGGCTTTGTTGTCCGCGCCGCATACCGCGCCGAGCACGCACCCTCCTGCCTTTCCGCTTTTGTTCTCGATTCTCTTGCCGTACAGTTCCGAAAGTTTCATAATTATCTCCTTATGCTCTATCTTATTTGCGCCGAGGCGCGCATAGCACGCGGAAATTGCTCTAATTTTGTCGTTTACGCTTTGCCCTACGCCCGGTCATACGCGCTCTGTCATTAAATAACAAACGCTGAAATTTTTAAAAATATCCTTTCCGCTGCAAAAAAGTTTACAGATGACTTGACAGGTGTAAACGTTAAATGTATACTGTTACGTAATAACGGGCGCGGAGCGCAGGAGTGTTTTTAACAGAGCGGCAGGCTCGTTTCGCCGCTGTTTTAAGCCGTTTTCCGCCCGTCGCTTAAAGGTTGCGTATGATTAAATTACAGAAAAAATACGACGTGATAATAGTAGGTACGGGCGTTGCGGGGCTAAACTGCGCGCTCAATATTCCGTCGGATAAGAACGTGCTTATAATCTGCAAGGAAACGCCCGACAAGTCGGACAGCTATCTCGCTCAGGGCGGTATCTGCCGCCTGCGCGACGAGGGGGATTACGACGGTTATTTCGAGGATACTATGCGCGCGGGGCATTACGAGAACAATCCCGCCGCGGTAGAGGCTATGATAAAGGGCTCGCAGGAGGTAATAGACGACCTGATAGCCTTAGGCGCGGACTTCGCGAGGGAGGAGGACGGCTCGCTAGCCTACACCAAGGAGGGCGGACATTCCGTACCCAGAATATGTTTTCACGAGGACTGCACGGGCAGGGAGATAACTTCCAGCCTGATGCGCGCGGCGAGGGCGCGGAGCAATCTTCTGATAGCCCCTTACGTTACGATGCTGGATATAATCAGCGACGGAAATCAATGCTGCGGGATAGTAGCCAAGGACAATAAAAACGGCAGACTGTACCGCCTTTTCGCCGACTATACCGTGCTCGCTTCGGGCGGCATAGGCGGGGTTTTTGAAAACTCCACAAACTTCCGCATACTCACGGGCGACGCGCTGGCAATCTGCCTGAAACGCGGAGTGGCGGTGGACCATATAAATTACATACAGATACACCCCACCACGCTGTATTCCAAAAAGAAGGGCAGAAGATTCCTCATTTCCGAATCGGTGCGCGGCGAGGGCGCGCTTTTGCTGGATAAAAATTTCAACCGCTTCACCGACGAGCTTAAACCGCGCGATATAGTAACGGCTGAAATACTCAAACAGATGAAAAAGGACGGAACCGACCACGTCTGGCTGGACCTCAGACCCATTCCGCGCGAGGAGGTGATAAGCCACTTCCCCGGCATAGTCCGGCACTGTCTGGACGAAGGCTACGACGTGTTCCGCGAGTGCATACCCGTAGTTCCTTCCCAGCACTATTTTATGGGCGGCATACGCAGCGATTTGCAGGGCAGAACCACCCTTCGCAGGCTGTACGCCGTGGGAGAAACCTGCTGTAACGGAGTGCACGGCAAAAACAGGCTGGCTTCCAACTCTCTTCTGGAAAGCCTGCTGTTTGCAAAACGTGCGGCGCAGGATATAGGCGCAAACTATTCCGCGTGCCCCGAACGCGCCGCGCGCGCGGCGGAAAGCGCGCTGGATTTATCCGTCTATTCCAACCCTTCAAAGCTATTAAAGGAATACAAGCAGGCGGTTTTGGACGCTATAAGAAAAGAAAACGAAAAGGAGAAAGAAGATGAACAACCCGATAACAAACGCGCTTAACGCGGACAATCTCATAAAGATGGCTCTCGCCGAGGATATTTCCAGCGAGGACGTAACCACCAATTCGGTTATGAAAGGCTATAAAAAGGGAAACGTGCGGCTTATCTGCAAGCAGGACGGCATAATCTGCGGTCTGCACGTATTTGAAAGGACTTTTAAGCTTCTCGACGAGAACACGCAGGTCAGATTTTACGCCGAGGACGGCGACGAGGTCAAAAAGGGCGAGCTTATAGCGGAAGTAACGGGCGATATACGCGTTCTTCTGTCTGGCGAACGAGTGGCTTTGAACTACTTGCAGAGAATGAGCGGCATAGCCACCTACACCAACCGCACCGCGGCTCTGTTGAAGGGGAGCAAGACTAAGCTTCTCGATACGAGAAAGACTACCCCCAATATGCGCATATTTGAAAAGTACGCCGTAAAGGTAGGCGGCGGCAACAATCACCGCTATAACCTTTCGGACGGAATACTGCTCAAAGACAACCACATAGGCGCGGCGGGCGGCGTAAAGCAGGCGGTGGAAATGGCGAAAGAGTACGCGCCTTTCGTGCGCAAGATAGAGGTAGAAGTGGAAAACCTCGATATGTGCAGGGAGGCAGTAGAAGCGGGCGCGGACATAATAATGCTCGACAATATGACCCCCGAACAGATGAAAGAGGCGGTAAAACTCATAGACGGAAGGGCGCTGACCGAGTGCAGCGGCAACGTCACCTTGGAAAACATACAAAAAATCATAGATACGGGCGTGGACTACGTATCTTCGGGCGCGCTCACCCATTCCGCGCCCATTCTCGACCTGTCCTTGAAAAATCTGCGCCCCGTAGAGGAGTAAAAGGTGAAAGCTAACGAAAGGCGCAATGAAATTTTAAGTCTTTTGGGAAACAGCCGAAGCGCCGTTACGGCGGGGATATTGAGCGGGCGTTTTCGCGTCTCCCGTCAGGTGATAGTGCAGGATATAGCAATCTTACGCGCCAACGGATACCCCGTAATATCCACCAACCGCGGCTACGTGTTGGGCGGAAGCGCGCGTGCGGAGAGGGTTTTCAAGTGTCGCCACACCGTCGAAGAGATAGTCGAAGAGTGCAACCTTATTATCGACCTAGGCGGCAGGGTGGAGGACGTCTACGTAAATCACCGCGTGTACGGCAGAATTTCGGCGAGGCTGGATTTAATCAATAAGACCCACGTTGAAGAGCTTTACCGCTCTCTGCTTTCGGGCGCGTCTAAGCCGCTTATGAGCGTAACCGACGGCTATCATTACCACACGGTATCCGCCGACAGCGAAACAGCGCTTGATGGGATAGAAAAGGCTCTGCGCGCGGCAGGGTATCTAATAGAGATTTAAAATAACGATAAAACGATAAATAGCGCCGTAAGGCGCGGTAACGGGTGCGCGCCGTCGGAAAATTACCGACGGCGCGCGTTCTTTTAAAGTGTCTTATAAATTTTTACTTGTCAAGGCGTTTAATTTATGCGCCATTTTTTAAATAAAGTTTGCTCCCCCGATTGCTTTTGCAGGGCGATTATGGTATAATCGTAAAAACGCGGTCGGCAAAGCGCGTTCCCTCGCCCTTCAACGCCGCCCGAAATAAAACAAAAGAGAGGAAAATATCAATGCAACTCATCTACGGCGTAAAAGACAGACCCAAAGCGGGCCAGCTTATCCTTTTCGCGCTCCAACAGTTGCTCGCCATTCTGGCGGCGACGATTGCGGTACCTATGATTATCGGCAAAGGTATGTCCCCCGCGGCGGCTCTGTTCGGCGCAGGCGTCGGCACGTTAGTTTACCTGCTGTTCACAAAATTCAAAAGCCCCGTGTTCCTGGGCAGCTCTTTCGCCTTCTTAGGCAGTATGGCGGCGGCTTTCGCGGGCGGAGTTTCCCTGTCGCTCGGCTATCTCGGACTTATTATCGGCGCGGTGTTTGCGGGACTCGTCTACGTTATAATCGCGGTAATAGTAAAGTTTGCGGGCGTTAAGTGGATAAATAAAATTATGCCCGCCGTGGTTATCGGACCTACCGTAGCCATAATCGGTCTTTCGCTTGCAGGCAACGCCGTGGGCGACCTTATGAAGGGCAACGTTTCTATAAGCATCTTGATCGACCAGGTAATCAAAACCGTCAACGGCGACGTAACCGTACAGGGAATCAAAGCTACGCGGATGCTCTGCTCGCCCTACGTTGCTTTGGTTTGCGGACTCGTAACCCTCGCGGTGACCATAGTCTGCTCGGTCTACGGCAAAAAACTTCTTAAAATGATACCTTTCATAATCGGCATACTCTCGGGCTACGTTGTCGCGGCTATATTCACGGGTATAGGCTTCTGGGCAAACGTGGATTCTCTTAAAGTCATCGACTTCTCCGCGTTCCGGAATATGAGCTGGCTTCCCGACTTCGCGTTCGTACAGATATTCACCAAGGGCGACCTTTCCGCCGGAGACGTCGGCTCGATAGGCGCATATATAGGCACTATCGCCGTGGCGTATATTCCCGTCGCTTTCGTAGTATTTGCAGAGCACATTGCAGACCATAAAAATATTTCTTCCATCATAGAAACCGACCTCCTTAAAGACCCCGGACTTCACAGAACCCTCCTCGGCGACGGTATCGGCTCTATCGCCGGCGCGATATTCGGCGGTTGCCCCAACACCACTTACGGCGAATCGGTAGGCTGCGTGGCTATATCCGGCAACGCTTCGGTAATAACCATTCTGCTCACCGCCGTTCTTGCAATAGTCGCGTCGTTCGTAGCTCCCTTCGTAACCTTCCTTTCAACCATACCCTCCTGCGTAATGGGCGGCGTATGTATCGCGCTCTACGGCTTCATAGCGGTATCCGGTCTTAAAATGATTCAGCCCGTAGACCTCGGCGACAACCGCAACCTGTTCGTCGTTTCGGTTATTCTCATCGCGGGCGTAGGCGGAATGACCCTCACCTTCGGCAAGATAACCATAACTTCGGTTGCGTGCGCTCTCATACTCGGCATACTCTGCAATCTGCTTGTAAATATCAAGGGCAGAAAGCAGAAGTCCGCAAACGAGGAAGGCGGCGCGCCCGCCGTTGCAGCGCAAGCGACTACTCCCGAAGAAGTAAAACAGGATAAATAAGAGGAATATATGGAACAGTTTGAAAACGTATTTATATTCGATCACCCCTTGATAAAACATAAAATTTCCATTCTGCGCGACAAGAACACGGGTATGAAGGAATTCCGCGAGCTGGTGGAAGAAATAACCACCATCATGACCTACGAGAGCATGCGCGACGTAGAGCTTATTCCCGTTCAGGTAGAAACGCCTCTTGAAGTAACCACGCAGTACCGCGTGCCCGAAGAGAGCATAGCGATAGTACCCATACTCCGCGCGGGTTTGGGTATGGTTAACGGCGTACACCGAGTTTTCCCCACCGCAAAGGTAGGGCATATCGGAATGTACCGCAACGAAGAAACGCTTGAACCGTGCGAATACTATTGCAAACTGCCCGACGGCATAGAAAATAAGACCGTCTTTTTGGTAGACCCTATGCTCGCCACGGGCGGCTCGGCATGCGACGCGCTCGACGCGCTTAAAAAACGCGGCTGCAAAAAAATCAAGCTTATGTCGATTATCGCCGCGCCCGTAGGCGTGGAAAAGGTTGCAAAACAGCACCCCGACGTTCCCGTTTACGTTTCTACGCTCGACAGAGAGCTCAACTCGAACGGCTATATCCTTCCCGGACTCGGCGACGCGGGCGACAGGCTTTTCGGCACTAAGTAAAATTCACTGCGCACAGTAAAAGTGTGTTTTGCGCATAATTTCAATAATTCAGTAAGCCGCGCGGCTTCTTGTAATTAATCTGCCGCAATATCCTCAATTAATTTGCAAGCAATTATAAATTAGATAAAAATACGTTTGATAATTGTGTGATAAAACTATTTTTTGCGAAAAATCAGTTGCTTTTCCGCGACAGTTTGTTGTAAAATCTAAGCGAATAATTTCCTGCTAATAGCAAAAACTATTTTTTAAGCATACAAAGGATAAAATATGTTTGAAACCGAGCACGTTCTATACATCTTAATATCTTTTTCGCTTACGGCTCTTATCATTCTTTTTGCAAAGCGCATCAAGTCCCGCCATTGGAAAAACGTGCTGTTGGTTACAATCGCGCTGGTTACCAGAATTATTCATATTTCCAGAATTTACGTTACCTTCTTCACCGACCCCGTGATAGTAAACGGAGTGCGGTACGGCAGGGCTTGGGACGATATGTTCCTGCCGATATATTTCTGCAATTACTGTATGTTTCTGCTGATACTCGCCGCCGTCTGGACTGACAAAAAGAGCCGCTTTTTCAACAACCTCGCAACCTTTACGGCTTACGGGTGTATAGTGGGCGGCACTATGACTATCCTCGGCGCGCCGCCGGGCGTATCTGAATGGAGCACCTTCCAGCTTGCTCTTTCCCATTCCACAATGCTCCTCGGCGGGTGGTGGCTGATTGCGGGCGGCTACGTCAACGTAAACGTGTACAACGCGATACCCATGACTTTCGGTTTCATTTCCTGCGGAATAGTCGGCGGACTGTGCGAGCTGGTCTATCACGTCTTCGGACTCCCCAGCCCCAACGCTATGTTTATGGTTACGGGCGTGCCCGGCGTCGAATGGTGTAAATGGTGGGTTATTGTGATAGGAACGTACCTCGTCGTGTTCGCTTACGCCTCGCTTTACGAGCGCTTCACACGCGAAAAACAGCGGCGTTGGTACAGGAATATCAGCGATATATGGCTGTATTTAAAGCCTCTTTCCGAATTTAAAAGGCGCCAAAAAGGCGCACGCATAAAAGGCGTCAAGCGCGCTTCGTCGCGTTCCGAAAAAGGCGGGCAGAGCTATGCGGAGGAGTACGACGAAGAGGACGTTTCCGCGCAGGACGTGTAATTAAAACAGCCTAACGAATCGCCGGCGGCGCATGGACGGCGGAGATTACGCTGTGATTTTATAGCGGATGGGCGCGTTTATTAAAGGAGACGGTCAAGTATGTTTTTATGCGATTTACATTGTCATTCTTCGGGTATCAGTAAATGCTGTCGGATACCGTATACGCAAGTAATAGACGTGGCGAAACAGGCAGGTATACAAGGAATTGTTCTGACGAATCATTACTGTAAAGACTATTTAAGAAATCTCTCGTATGAAATATGGATAGACGGATATACGGAAGAATACGAGCAAGCAAAAAACTACGGCAATAGCGTGGGAATAAGGGTATATTTCGGTGTGGAAGTAACGATGGAATTTGATCCGCGGGTACATTTATTGATTTACGGAATTACGCCGAAAGAGGTGAAAGACAATCCGAATTTATTCGATATGTCATTGGCGGAATTATCTGCGTTTTGCCGAAAAAACCAATATGCTTTGATTCAGGCGCACCCTTTCCGTGGCGGGACAAGCGTTTTAGATACGAAATACTTGGACGGGGTAGAAATTAACTGTCATCCTGCATACGGAAACACGTATTCTGATGAAATCATCAGAATAGCACAGGAAAATAAAATTGCTGTAACTTGCGGCTGTGATTACCACGGGGACGTTCCGTATCGCCCGAAAGGCGGAATTTTCCTTCCCGAAACGATACGGACGAGCAAGGACTTGGCTTTTTATTTAAAGAATACCGAGGAATTTCATTTGCAGATACATGAAATCAATGCGGAAAACTTCAAACGCGTAAGCGTTAAGATTAATTTTGATAGTGAAAAATAGAAAATGTTACGAATAATATTGAAATAGGAAAAAACGCAACTTTTTATGCTATCAGAATAGATTATACCCGATTATAGAATTTGAAGCTTTCACTCAATTTTAAGCATTTTTGAAAAAAGTTTCCCCCAATTTCCCCAAATTCCCCAATCATTGCCACTCTATTTTGTGAGTGGCATTTATTCCCAATGCAGACGTTTACGTTACGGGAAGTAATTCCAAGTTTTTGTCTAGTGATATCATAACTGAATTTCGTGGTCGCGGAGACGAAATAAGAGTATATCCGTTGAACTTAACTTTCAAATAACACAATTTAATAACTATAATTAAAAGAATGATTTTAAAAAAG
>CAZDZH010000008.1:60800-67549 GCA_964509935.1 uncultured Clostridia bacterium | reverse complement strand
AAATTATATTGCGTTTTTTTATTAAAGTCAATTGAATTTTATCGGCATTTGCGTTATAATAGGATAAATTCACTTGCGGAGAGTATTATGTCGTATAATTTTTACGCTTTTATGGACAGAATGAAGTATATCAGGCGCTGGTCGCTTATGCGCTCTGTGCGCGACGAAAATATTATGGAACATTCTCAGCAGGTCGCTATGTTCGCGCACGCTCTCGCAATAATCAACAATAGGGTGTGCGGCGGAACGGTGGACGCGGAAAAGTGCGTGCTCTACGCCGTCTATCACGAGTGCAGCGAGGTTATGACGGGAGATTTGCCCACTCCCATTAAATATTTCAACAATTCCATTCACGGCGCGTATAAGGACCTGGAAGATAAGGCGTGCGACAAACTGCTTGACACGCTTCCCGAGGAGTTGCGCGAGGGGATAGGGGAGTACGTAAAGGCGGATATAAGCTCGCCCGAATATAAAATAGTCAAGGCGGCGGACAGGCTCGCCGCGTACGTAAAGTGCCTCGAAGAGCGCCGTTGCGGCAATTCTGAATTTGAAAAGGCGAAAAAGAGCATAGAGGACGATTTAAAATCGCGCCATATGCCCGAAGTCGACTATTTTATGGAAAAGTTCATAGACAGCTTTAATCTGACGCTGGACGAGCTTGAAGGTAATCTCGACTGAGTTTCAAGTATCCTGTGACGAAGAGATACGCCTTTCTGCCAGGCGTTTTAAATATTTTTTCTGTAACCGAATCGGAAAACTCTGCTATTTAATATTAGGTTAAAATAAGGATTTAAATTAGATTAAAATAAAAATTTAAATAAAAACGTACTCCGCAACAGTTCGTCGTTGCGGAGTGTGATTAATGTTCTATTAAATTTTAATTTCGAGGTCGCCTCGTTACGGTGCTTCACTTAAAGCCGTTCGGAGTAATTTTCCCTTGCAGTCCTAACTATCTGACTGCGAAATTAAAACCGTATTTACGAATCAGACCTCTGTACCTAAATTGTACATCGGAGTTTACCTTCCTTTAACTTTGATAGCGTTGCACAGAAGTAATCTTGTCATAATTACTATACCTCCAAATGCAAAACTCTTAGTTTGGAATTTATTTTAAACGGGCGGTCGCTTTTTTGCTGTCCGCTCATGAAATTTAACCTTGACCCGCTTCCGCGGCTACTTGTATTTCATATAGCTTACCTCATGAATTTGTGTTGCGCGCTTACACTTTTTGTAAGTTAATTTCCTTTTCTGATTTAAGTATAGCACACTAAAAAAATTTGTCAATACCTTTTTTAAAAATTTTTTTTAGAATTTTCAAAATTTTTGTTTATGCCTATCATAAGTAAAAACTAATCTATATTTTGGGCAAATTCAAGCATTGCAAATTGTTTTTTGCTATAATGGTAATACATTAAAAGCGTTTATCACGGGGCGCGCGAAAAATTTTTTATGACGCCGCCCGAAAGAAGGTTTAAAAATGTTTCCTTTCGACTGTAACAGCGCTCTCGGCTTTGCCGTCGTCGTTGCAATAGTTCTGTTTTTTACAAAGTCGTTCGGGCTTGTTTTCAGGCATTTCGGACTTCCTCAGGTTCTCGGCTATATCGTTGCGGGCATTTTCGTCGGTCCGGCGATTTTCGGCGACCTGTTCGGTTTTACCATTATCGGGTTTACGGGCAAGAGCTATTTCGCCCTTTTTACCATTCCCGAAGGTTATGCAGGGCTTGAAATTCTGTCTAAATTCGGCGTTCTGCTACTTATGTTCGGCGCGGGGCTCGAAACCAACATTGACGATTTGAAGCATACGGGGCTCGCCAGCGCGTTGGTGGCGTTAGCGGGCGTTGCCGTGCCTCTCGCGTTCGGATTCCTTATATCGCTTGCGTTCGGCAATATCGGGCTGGGCGTGAATAACGTCTATCAATGCCTCTTTATAGGCACGATACTTACGGCTACTTCGGTTGCTATTACCGTTTCCGTGTTAAAAGAGTTGGGCAAAATCAACACCAAACTCGGCACAACCATTGTTTCCGCCGCTATCATAGACGACGTAATAGGCATAGTGCTTCTGTCCGTAGTTACAGGCATAGCCAAGTCGGGCACTGCTCAGGCTTCTAACGGGTTCGAGGCGTTCAAAGCCACGCCCTACGGCACGGTGATTATGATAATAGCTTTCTTTACGGTTGCTATCGGACTGGGCTTTTTCATCTCTAAGGCGTTCAAATGGTTGGATAAAAAGTGGGCGCAGACGCACAGACTTCCCATTTATTCGCTGGTAGTCTGCTTCTTTTACAGCTGGCTTGCGGAAGAGATTTTCGGGGTTGCCGACATAACCGGCGCGTTCCTTGCCGGCATAGTACTTTCGACCGACCACCGCGCGTGCGTATATATAGATAAAAAGATAGACGTAACCACCTACACTATTTTCGCGCCTATGTTCTTTGCGAATATAGGTATAAGCTCTATTTCTTTCGCGGGACTCAATCCAAGCGTGCTCCTGTTCGCCTGCATATGCGTGGGTCTCGGACTTGCCGGAAAGATATTGGGTTGCGGCGCGGTATGCAGGGCCTTCGGTTATTCCTGGCGTGAAAGCGCGATAGGCGGCGTGGGAATGATGGCGAGGGGAGAGGTCGCCCTGATTGTAACGGGTACGGTAACTTCATCTTCGCTCGGCGCGAACGCGCTCGGAGGAGAATTTATGATTATGACGGTTCTCCTTATTCTGGTATCTTCCATTCTTACGCCCATTCTTTTAAAGACGCTGTACGATAAAGAAAAACTTCCTCTTAGTCCCGCCTCGCCTTTGCCTGTCGAGGGCGGCGCCGTCGGAGAAGCGGCTTCGGGTGACGGAACGGCTTCGGAAGTCGGGGCGGCGGACGGAACGCCTCAGAGCGATAGGGCGGACGGCGATTGAATTTACCTGTAACTTTTAGTTGATACGGCTGAATAGATTGCTCGTTCGCCGTAAAGTTTTTAATAATCGGCAAATAAAGCGGCGCGAGCCGAAGGTTTTTAACCTTCGGCTCGCGCCTTTATGATGCGTCGGTTACTAGTTTTGCGGGAATAAGCGTACAGGTCAGTCTTTCTCGGTTTCGGGAGTTTCCTGCAAATCGGGCTGTTTGAGGTGAACGTCGAGCTGATTGAATGGTATCTCTATTCCGTTCTCGTCGAACGCCTTTTTGATAGCGTCGAGGAGATAGAAGTGCACCGTCCAATAATCCGCTCTGTTGCACCATACGCGCACGGTAAAATCAAGCGAGCTTTCGCCCATATTGCTAAGTTCGGCAAAGGGGGCGGGGTCGGTAAAAATCATCTCGTTAGCCGCGCAAACGTCGCGTATAATCTGCTTAACCTGCGCTACGTCCGAGCCGTACGCCGCCGAAACCACCACGTCGCAACGCCTTGTTGACTTTGCGGAAGCGTTTACAATCACGTTGTTCGCGAGGTTGCCGTTGGGAATACAAATCGACTTGTTGTCGGGAGTAACGATGAAGGTGTAAAAGAGTTTTATGTCCTCTACCGTGCCCGATTCTCCGTTGCTGGTAATATAGTCGCCTATCTTAAAGGGGCGCATAATTATAATTATTACGCCTCCCGCAAAGTTGGCGAGAGTGCCTTGAACAGCCATAGAAATTCCTAAACCTAACGTTGCGATAACCGCGGTTATCGAAGCGGTTTCGATGCCTACGTAGCCTACGAGGCAGACTAAAATTAGTCCTTTGAATACAATTCTTAAACTTTGCGTGCCGACCCGCGAAAGCGTTTCGTCGACGCCCTTTTTGTGCAGGCGTTTGTAAAGCTTTTTGGTGAAAACGTTTACGAGTTTAAAGGTCAGAATCAGCAGAATTACGGCGATTACAAGCTTTATTCCGGTGGAAGTTATCCAATTAAGAACGGTGTTCCACAAGCCTTGCCAGTCTATCTGGTCTGCAAGTAAATTAGCAATCATTTTTTTCTCCTTGTAAATTTTTTTAACGTCTATATTATATTTGATATGACGCGCGTTTGCAAGGGAAATGCGGCGGGGAGGCGCAATTTTACCGATTGCCAAGTTATGGGCGCAAAAAATGCGGCAGGCCGTCAAAGCCTGCCGCATACTGCAACATCGTATATTTTAATGAGACATTATCCAATCTTTCACGTTTTCCCTGAGTAAGGGAATAATATCTTCCCTAGGGTACTTCGATTTGATTCCGCCGTTGGTGTAAATAAAATATTGTCCGTCGTTCGTTATATATAAAGTCTCTTCGTAGCCGTGTTCGTCTCCGGGCGCACCGCAGGTGAATTTTTTGTCAATAGTGGATTTTTCGGTGTCGTATACGACGCCGCCTATCGTTTTTTGCATAATCATTCACTCCCGCAAAAGTTAAAATAACAAATAAAGTTTATCACTTGCCGCAATTTGTGTCAATACATACCGCGAACGGGGCGTGCGGCGGAATTTTTTTTGATTTTAAAACATTTTATGTTAAAATCTGTCTTTAACCCGACTGCGGGATATTTTTATTTTTTGTAAAGTAAAAATACTTGACAGACGGCTATAATTTTATTATAATAGCAAAGCGGTTATGAATAAATTAGAATTTATGCGGCTGTGGGATTTATACAGCAAATTGCTTACCCCCACCCAGCAGGAAATTACAAATTTATATTTCAATCTGGATTTAACCGTTTCCGAAATAGCGGAAACCAAGGGCGTCTCCCGCCAGGCGGTTTCGGAATGTCTTGCAACCTGCAAAAGCCAGCTATCCGATTACGAAGAGAAAATGCGCTTTTCGGAAACGCTTAGAAAGCAGGATCTGCACCTATCGTTTTTTATGACCGACGTAAGCCGCTGGGCGGAAGGGTTTTTAAAATTGCACCCCGAATATGCCGCGGATATTGCCGTTTTGCAGGGGCTTGCGGACAGGGATTACGAATCGGAAATACGCTCCGCGCTGTCTGCGGAGAAAAAAATCAAGGAAAAATAACGGCAATTAAATGGCAATTTTCGCATCTTTATCCGAAAGATTAAACCATATATTTTCCAAGCTGACCAAGCACGGACGACTTTCCGAGCTGGAAATAAAAACGGCTATGCGCGAAGTGCGCGTGGCTCTTTTAGAGGCGGACGTAAACGTAAAGGTCGCCAAGCAGTTCTGTGCGGACGTCTCCGAAAAGGCGTTGGGTCAGGAAATTTTAAAGAGCTTAAACCCTGCTCAGCAGGTAATAAAAATAGTAAACGAAGAGCTGATAGCCCTTATGGGCTCGTCAAACGCAAAGCTTATAGTTTCGCCCAAGCCGCCTACGGTTATAATGATGTGCGGTTTGCAGGGCGCGGGCAAGACCACTCTGTGCGGCAAACTCGCTTGCCTCCTTAAAAAGGGCGGCAAGAAGCCCTTGCTCGTCGGGTGCGATATTTACCGCCCCGCGGCGATAAATCAGCTTAAAGTGGTCGGCAAAAACGCGGGCGCGGAAGTGTTTGAAAAGGGCGCGCAGGACCCCGTAAAGACGGCTAAGCAGGCGGTGGAATACGCTCAGTCTATGGGCTACGACACGGTTATTATCGATACCGCGGGCAGGCTTGAAATAGACGAACAGCTTATGCAGGAGCTTGAAAGAATCAAGGCGGCGGTGGACGTCTCCGAAATTCTTCTGACCGTCGATTCTATGATGGGTCAGGTGGCGGTAAACGTAGCGAAAACCTTCAACGAACGGCTGGAAGTTACGGGAATAGTTCTCACCAAGCTCGACGGCGACACGCGCGGCGGCGCTTGTCTTTCGATAAAAGCGGTTACGGGCAAGCCCATTAAATTCATAGGCGTAGGCGAAAAGCTCAGCGACCTCGAATATTTCTATCCCGACCGAATGGCGTCGAGAATCCTCGGTATGGGCGACGTGCTTACTTTAATAGAAAAGGCGCAGGAAGCGGTTACCGAAGAGCAGGCTAAAAAATTACAGAAGAAGATGCTTGAAAATTCCTTTACTTTGGAGGACTTTTTAACGCAGTTTGAAAGTATGAAAAAGATGGGCGGCGCGCAGGCGCTCGTGTCTATGATGCCCGGTCTTGCAGGTAAAGTCAAGGACGGGGATATAGACGAGAAAAAGATAGAGCGTACCAAAGCCATTATCCTGTCTATGACGAAAAAGGAACGCAACGACCCTTCGGTAATAAACTCTTCGCGCAAAAAGCGCATAGCCGCGGGTTCGGGCACGTCCGTTCAGGAAGTAAACCAGCTTTTAAAGCAGTTCGACCAGACCAAGACGCTTATGAAGCAGCTTAAAGGCGGCAAAAGGCGGTTGCCTTTCGTTTAAAAAGTTTAATTCGGCGGCAAAGGCATGTTCGAAAAAAACGATTGAGCCCGTACTATGCGGCGGCGAACGGCAATTATCAAGTTAAATTTCTTCACGTTGCGGCTATTTCGCGCGGAAGAGCTGATAAATAAAAAAATAATTCAAACAGGAGAATATTATTATGGCAGTTAAAATGAGATTAACCAGAATGGGCGACAAGAAATCCCCCTTCTACAGAATCGTAGTTATCGATTCCAGAAAGGCGCAGTCGGGCGAATATATCGACAAAATCGGTTACGTTGACCCCCTTAAAACGCCTGCGGAAATCAATATCGACGTGGAAAAGGCTAAGGATTGGCTTGCAAAGGGCGTTCAGCCTACCGAAACGGTTAAAAGCTATCTCGTAAAGGCGGGCGCGTTGGAACAGAGCGCTAAGCTTTCCGCACCTAAGACCAATAACAAGAAAAAGAAGAAATAAGCGT
>CAZDZH010000008.1:60393-60700 GCA_964509935.1 uncultured Clostridia bacterium | reverse complement strand
AGCGCTAAGCTTTCCGCACCTAAGACCAATAACAAGAAAAAGAAGAAATAAGCGTACCGCTTAACCGAGTATCTTAGTTGCATTTGCGCATGCTGAGCGATACAGCAAATCAAGCGTGGCGTTCCGCTTAACCGAGTATCTTAGTTGCGTTTGCGCATGCTGAGCGATACCGCAAATCAAGCGTGAGCGTTCCGCTTAACCGAGTATCTTGGTTGCGTTTGCGCATGCTGAGCGATACCGCAAATCAAGCGCGAGCGTTCCGCTTAACCGAGTATCTTGGTTGCGTTTGCGCATGCTGAGCGATACC
>CAZDZH010000008.1:11651-60293 GCA_964509935.1 uncultured Clostridia bacterium | reverse complement strand
GCAAATCAAGCGCGAGCGTTCCGCTTAACCGAGTATTTTAGTTGCATTTGCGCAGTATTAAGAAAATACCGCTTAACAGGATAGCTTTGTTGCGTTAACGCGATTTACAGCTATTATACCTGTCTCCGCCTAATGAAAGGTTCGAATCGGGGCGGGGATATGGCTCAATCAATTAAAATCAGGCGCATCAATCCGTTTACCGCGCCTCGGAGAAAAATTATGTTAGATTTAATTAAATACGTAGTAGAACAGTTCGCCGATAAAAAGGACGAAATAGAATACAAAGTAGAAGAAAAGGAAAACGCGATTGAAGTAACCGTGCTCCTCAACGAAAGCGATATGGGCAAGGTTATAGGCAAGCAGGGTAAAATAGCCAAGGCTTTGCGCACTCTCGTTCGCGCTTCCACCCCCAAGGACAGCAAAAAGTACGTTATCGAAATCAAGGAAAAGCAGTAAATTTGCTATGTTAAAAGCAGGGTTGTTCAAAGCAACCCCGTTTTTATATTATCGGGCGTACGGTCGGCGCAACGCGCAAAACAGCGTTGTCGGCGGCGCGCCCCGTTTCTTCTTATTATGGTAAAAGATTTATTAGTAGCTCAGGTTTTAAAGCCGCAGGGTATACGCGGCGAAATAAAAGTTAAGGTGCTTACCGATACCGCAGATGACCTTGCGGCTCTTCCGCGCATATTTATCGACGGCACGGAATATAAGCTGTTAAAGGTGCGCGGCGACGGCGACTGCGCCTACCTTACCCTTAAAGGTATAGCCGACCGCAACGCGGCGGAGCTTCTGCGCGGCAAAGAGGTGTGCGCTCTGCGCGAGGACGCTCCTCCCCTGCCCGAAAACCGCTTCTATATAGTGGACGTAATCGGTTGCGAAGTTCAGACCGAAAGCGGCGAAAGGCTGGGCAGTATATGCGAAATAACGCCCGCCGCAACCGATATTTTCACGCTGTATAACGGAGTCAAAAAGATACCGTTCGTGGCGGCGGAGGGCGTAATAATTTCAATCGATACCGAAAATAAAAAAATGGTGGTAAACGGGCAAAAATACAGGCAGGTTGCCCTTCTTGACTGATGAAGATTACGGTTTTAACGCTGTTCCCCGAAATGTTCGCGCCGTTGAAGGAGAGCATTATCGGCAGAGCTGTGGACAACAAAAAGCTTGAAATAGAGATAGTAAACATACGCGACTATGCCGAAAATAAGCACGGCAAGTGCGACGACTATCCTTTCGGCGGCGGAGCGGGTATGGTTATGATGCCTCAGCCGATAGGCTCTGCAATCACCGCGGTTGACCCCGAACGCAAAGCGAGGCGCATATATATGTCGCCTAAAGGCGAAGTATTCAAACAGCAGAAGGTTTACGAGCTTTTGGAATACGAGCATATAGTCCTGCTCTGCGGGCATTACGAGGGGGTAGACCAGCGCGCCGTAGACCTGTTTATCGACGAGGAGATTTCTATCGGTGATTACGTGCTTACGGGCGGCGAATTGCCCGCGATGGTAATTTGCGATTGTATCGCTAGGTACGTGGACGGAGTGATTTCGGGCGGTTCGCTCGTTGACGAAAGCTTTGCGGACAATCTTCTGGAATATCCGCAGTATACGCGCCCTGCGGTGTATAACGGCGTGGCGGTGCCCGAGGTTCTGCTTTCGGGCAATCACGCAAAAATCGACGAATGGCGCAGGGAACAGAGCGAAGAGCTTACCAAAGCGCGCAGACCCGATTTGCTTAAAAATAAATAACGGCGCACTATGCCGCAGACAACGCACGTTCGCCTTATTTTGCACAGACGGGCGAGAGGTTTTATCAATAACAGGCGGCATTAAAATAAAATATTATGAAACATCTGCAATGGTTTCCGGGGCATATGACCAAAGCGATGAGAATGATGGAAGAAAACGTCGCCGTGTGCGACGGTATAATCTACGTTCTCGACGCTCGTTGCCCCGCGGCTACTTTCAACAAAAACTTAAAAAAACTGTTCGGCAATAAGCCGGTATTATACGTTCTTAATAAGAGCGACCTTGCCGACGACAGGTGCGACGCTTTCGTTAAATTAATAAAGGACGGCGGCGCAGACTGCGTAAAGCTTAACGCGGTAAACAGCTCTTCGCGGCGCAATATTGCGGGGGCAATTCAAAAATTGACGGCGGAAAAGCAGGCGAAAAACGCGGAAAAGGGTTATAATAAAATTCTCCGCTTTATGGTCTGCGGAGTGCCCAACACGGGCAAGAGTACGGTTATCAATCTGCTTTCCGGCTCTAAGCGCGCTCAGACGGGAGACAAGGCGGGCGTAACCCGCGGCAAACAATGGATAAGGTGCGAGGGGTTCGAACTTCTGGACACCCCCGGCACTACTCCCCCGTCGTTTGAAAATCAGAAGCTGGCGGCGCGGCTCGCCTTTATAGGCAGTCTTAACGACGATATTTTAGATATGGACGATATAGCCCTCGCTCTTTTGGGCGAGCTGTACGAAAAATACCCGCAAAATCTCAACGCCCGCTACGGCATAGAGGGCGGAACGCCTCTCGAAATGCTTGAAAGAGTATGTTCGCGCCGAGGATTTATGCTGCGCGGAGGGGAGTACGACTACGAGCGCGGCGAACGCGCGGTGATAGACGACTTCCGCAAGGGCAAGACGGGCAGGATTACCCTCGACGAGGTAGCCGATTGTGAGGGATTTATTTTCTGATATGGATAAACTGCAATACGAAAGACAACTTAACGCCGAAGGATTCCGTTTTGTCTGCGGAACGGACGAAGTGGGCAGAGGACCGCTTGCGGGGCCCGTGGTCTGCGCGGCGGTGATTATGCCGACGGACGTAATCATAGACGGCGTGGACGACAGCAAAAAGCTTTCCGCAAAAAAACGAGCAGCGCTTGCCGAATTAATAAAGCAAAAGGCGATTGCCTACGCCATATGCCGCGTTGAACCGCAGGTTATCGACCGAATCAACATTCTCGAAGCGACTAAGCTGTGTATGAAAAACGCGGTGGAAAGCCTTACGATAACTCCCGACTTCGTAATAAGCGACGGCAATATGACATTGGACATTGCTATCCCCCAGCGTTCGATAATCAAGGGCGACGCTTTAAGCTATTCTATCGGCGCTGCCTCCGTTATCGCCAAGGTTTACAGGGACGCTTTGATGGCGGAATACTCTAAAACGTATCCTTATTACGGCTTTGAAAATAACGCGGGCTACGGGACGGCGGCACACATAGCGGCGATAAAAGAGCACGGACTATGCCCCGTTCACCGCAGGAGCTTTACGAAAAAATGGCAGTGAAGGGAGAAAAGCGCAGGCTGGGGTTTTTCGGTGAGCGCAAGGCGGTTAAATATTTAAAGAAAAAGGGATATAAAATTGTTTGCCGCAACTACAAATGCCCTTTCGGCGAGGTGGACGTAATCGCGGAGCAGGGCGATACGCTCGTTTTTGCAGAGGTAAAAACGCGCTCTTCCGATGCGTTCGGTCTGCCCAACGAGGCGGTAGACCGCGAGCGGAAAAGCCGCTACGTGTGCTCGGCGAAATACTATTTTGCGGGGAAGAGCATAGAGCGCACCGTGCGCTTCGACGTAATCGAAATTCTGAACGGTAAAATAAATCACATCGAAAACGCGTTCTCGGCATAAAATTCTCATATATTATATATATGGTATGTAAACCGCGGCTTACGTTCGGGGCGATTGCGCCTCGGCAGGCAGGCGTAAGGCGAAAAAAAGACTGTGTAAGCCTTACGAAAATTCTTTTGTGAAAATTGCGACACACCCCTTAAAAACAGTTGCAATTTATAAATTTCTCTGTTACAATACGAAAGCAATTAAAAATACGGATAATACAGGCGGGCGATTCGCGCCCGTTCGGGAGGTAAATTATGAAAGGTTTGGTCGAGGCAATAGAAAAGGAAGGAATGAAAGAAAGCGTTCCCGCATTCAACGTAGGCGATACCGTTAAGGTAGGCTTTAAGGTTATCGAAGGAACGAAGGAAAGAATTCAGAACTTTGAAGGCGTGGTAATCGCCAAGAAGCACGGCGGTATAAGAGAAAGCTTTACCGTAAGAAGACTTTCTTTCGGCGTAGGCGTTGAAAGAACGTTCCCCGTTCATTCGCCTAAAATCGCGTCTATCACCGTAGTAAGAAAGGGTAAAGTAAGAAGAGCTAAGCTCTATTATCTCAGAGGTCTTACGGGTAAGGCTGCGAAGATTGCAGAAGTTAAATAAGCTGATACTGAGGGCTGTCGCAATAGCGGCAGCCCTTAATTATTGTACGCGTATAATAGCGGAAAAGTAAAAAAACGCGCCGAAGCAAAGGCGCAACGCAACCGAAGAAGAGCTATGTTATCAAAGATTACGAGTTTCGCGCCCGTAGGGCTTGAAGGCGTGCCCGTTGAAGTGGAAACGGACATAAATAAAGGAATGGTTTCCTACGAGCTGGTAGGGCTTCCCGACGCGGCGGTAAAGGAAAGCAAAGAGCGGATATTTTCTGCCGTCAGGAACAGCCGTATGCGCTTTCCCGTAAACAGAATAACCGTAAATCTCGCCCCCGCGGACATAAAGAAGGAGGGCAGTCATTACGATTTGCCGATAGCCGTTTCCATACTTAAAGCCAGCGAGCAGTTGCAGGCGGAAACCGACGGAATAGTGTTTTTGGGCGAGCTTGCGCTCGACGGAGCTCTCCGCCCCGTTTCGGGCATACTTCCCGTTCTCATATCCGCCAAGAAGAAGGGCTATACGCGCTTTGTCGTGCCCTATGCCAACGCAAACGAAGCGAGCTATATCGAGGGCATAGAGGTCTACGCTCTCGCCTCGCTAGGTCAAACGGTGGATTTTCTTACGGGCAAAGAGAGCTTCGAGCCGATTAAGATAAAGAGCTTCGCCGCCGCGCTGAAAAACTCCTGCTATAATACCGATTTAAGCTTCGTAAAGGGGCAGGAAATAGCGAAGCGTGCGTTGGAGATAGCCGTAGCAGGCGGACACAATATTCTGCTTTCAGGTCCTCCCGGTACGGGCAAGACTATGCTAGCGCGTTGCATACCCACCATTATGCCCGATTTAACCTTTGAAGAGGCGTTGGAAGTTACCAAAATACATTCTGTGGCGGGCGAACTTTCGGAGGAGGGCATAGTTTCACTCCGCCCTTTCAGAACGCCGCACCATACGGCGACCACCGTTTCGCTCTGCGGCGGCGGAAACTCAAAAATACGCCCGGGCGAAATTTCAAAGGCGCATTGCGGGGTTATGTTTCTGGACGAGCTGCCCGAATACGGCAGGAGCGCGCTGGAATCTCTCCGTCAGCCTCTGGAAGATAAGGTCATTACGGTCACGCGCGCCGGCGGCGCGATTACCTTCCCCGCCGATTTCGTGCTTTGCGCAAGTATGAATCCCTGCCCGTGCGGGAATCTCGGCTCTTCGGAAAAGCAATGTACCTGTACTCCGTCGCAGATAAGGCGTTACAGAAGTAAAATTTCCGGTCCGCTTCTGGACAGGATAGATTTGCAGGTGGAAGTGGACAACGTGCGCTATGACGACCTCGCTTCCGACAAGCCGGAAGAAACCAGCGCCGAAGTTAAGGCGAGGGTTGAACGGGCGAGAGCTATTCAGCGCGAGCGCTTTATTAACGACGGAATAACTGTCAACGCGAATATGGGCGAAAAGCAGATTAAAGAGTATTGCCGACTCTCGCCCGAATGTGAAAAGATATTGAGAAACGCTTTTGAAACTCTTTCGCTTTCGGCGCGCGCCCGTTCGAGAATAATAAAGGTGGCGCGGACCATCGCGGACCTGGATATGTCGCCGGAAATTCTGCCGCAACACGTGCTGGAAGCCACGTCTTACAGGAATTTCGACGTCAGGGGCGAATAAATGACTAATTACACGCAGGACGAAACGGATATCATCGTTGCGGACAGCTTCAAAATATTAACTTACAGGCAAAAGCGCGAATTTCTATGTGCAGAGCGCTTTGACGGCGATAAACCGCAAAAATATCGCGAAGAGCTGATTAAATCGCACGGCGCGGGAGTATATAATAAACTAAGGGATAATTTTTTAAGCGGCAGATACCGCGAAAAAGTTATTGCCGCTTTGGACGGCGAAGGCGTCGTATGCGTCACATTGAAGAGCGAACTTTATCCCGAATATCTTGCAAACACTCCCGTTCCTCCGTTGGTATTGTATTGCAAGGGCGACGTAAACCTTTTGAAGGGCGATTTATTCGCAGTGGTTGGCTCGCGCAGGACTCTGCCCGCATACCTTGCGGCGTGCAGGCGAATCTCGCGGGAGCTGTGCGCTCGCTTCAACGTAGTTACGGGCATAGCCGACGGTGCGGACAGCGCGGCTTTGGAGGGAGCGCTGGAAGGCGGCAGGGCAATCTGCGTCCTTCCGAACGGGTTCGGGTGCGAATATCCCGTTTACGCGTCAAATTTAATAAGGCGCGCTGAGCGGGAAGGTCTTGTGATGACCGAATTCACCCGCGGCTATCCTCCTAAGAAATTCACCTTTTCGCTCCGCAACAGAATAATAGCGGGGCTTTCGCGCGGAACGCTTGTCGTTTCCGCAGCAAAGAAGAGCGGCGCGCTTATTACGGCGGCGTACGCCGCGGAATACGGCAGGGAAGTTTTCGCTATGCCGTACGGCATAGGCGTGTCTTCGGGCGAAGGTTGCAATCAACTTATAAAAAAAGGGGCGTATCTTACCGTTTCCGCGCTTGACATTTTCTCGTCTTTCGGGTTAGAATTTAACTCGCGGAAAAAAGAAGAGCTTACGTGCGAGCAGGCGAAGGCGTTGGATGCGATAAAGAGTAAGGGCTGCGCGCACATATCCGAAGTAGCCGCGGCTCTCGGCAAAAAACCTTACGAGATAACCGCCGTCTGCGCCTCGCTTGAAATTAAGGGACTGATAGTCAAAGCGGGCGGCAACAGATATTCGCCGTCCGAATAACAAGTATATATTTCCGTCGGTAAAACGACCGTTAAAACATAGGCAGACGCCGCATTGGCGTTTACGGAGAAATTATGGATCTTATCATAGTAGAGTCACCCTCAAAAGCAAAAACCATTTCTAAATATTTAAAGGGTAAATTCAAGGTAGACGCGTCCGGCGGACACGTCAGGGATTTGCCCGAAAAGACTTTGGGCGTTAAAATAACCGAGAATTTTGAACCCAGATACGAAATAACCCCAAGCAAGAAAGAGGTTATAAAAAGGTTGACCGCGGAAGCCAAAAAAGCGGGCAAAGTCTATCTTGCAACCGACCCCGACCGCGAAGGCGAGGCTATAAGCTGGCACTTGCAGACGGTTCTGGGAATGGACGAAAACGGCGCGCACAGGGTGGAATTCAACGAAATTTCCCCCAAAGCCGTGGAAAACGCCCTTCAACACCCCAGAAAGATAGATTACAACCTCGTTGACGCGCAGCAGGCGCGAAGAGTGCTTGACAGGCTTGTGGGCTATAAGTTATCTCCCCTGCTCAACAACAGAATTCAGAACGGACTTTCGGCAGGGCGCGTTCAGTCGGTTGCCTTGCGGCTTATCGTCGATCGCGAGCGCGAAATCGCCTCGTTCAAGCCCGACGAATACTGGGCATTTGCGGCTACCTTGCAGGACGAACAGGCTAAGTATGCGCCTTTCAAGGCTTCATATCAGCTTAAAAAGAGCGGCAAATCGGTATCCGCGGAGGATGCGGCGGCGGTGGAAGCCAAGGTTAAAGCTTCGCCGTTCACCGTAACAAAGGTAAAGAGCGGAATATCTAAACAGCACGCTCCCGCGCCGTTCACCACCTCTTCGCTTCAACAGGACGCGTCGAATAAATTCGGAATGTCCTCGCCGGAAACGATGCTCGTCGCGCAACATCTGTACGAGGGTATGGAAGTCGGCGGCGACCATATCGCTCTAATCACCTATATAAGAACCGACTCGGTGCGTATCGCCGCGGACGCTCAGGCGAACGCTCTAACGTTTATTAAAGACAATTACGGTGCGGAATATGTGCCGTCTAAGCCCAATTTCTACGCAACGAAGAAGGGCGCGCAGGACGCGCACGAGGCAATCCGCCCCATCAACCTTGCGGTTACTCCCGCAAGCGTAAAGCAGTATCTCGACAAAAAGCATTACAATATATATAAGCTTGTCTACGACCGATTCGTCGCTTCCCAGATGGCGGAGGCGCAGTACAACTCTATGCAGATAGAGGCGGAATCGGGCGGATATACCTTCAAGGCGAGCGGAAAATCTCTGCGCTTTGCGGGCTTTACCGCGGCGTATCAGAACGTTACCGCCGAAGGCGAGGAAGAGGAGAGCGCAAAGCTCCTGCCGCCCTTGCAAGAGGGTGATAAATTAAACCTCGTCAACCTTGAAAAGGAACAGAAATTCACCCGTCCTCCGCTAAGATATACCGACGCGTCGTTGGTAAAGACTATGGACGAAAAGGGTATAGGCAGACCGTCCACCTACGCCTCTATAATCTCGGTGCTGAACAAGCGCCACTACGTCGAAAAGGACGGCAAGTATATGGTGCCTACCGAGGTCGCCTACAAGATTACCGATATGCTGGTGCACTACTTCACAGACATAATGGACGTGGGATTCACCGCGAAGATGGAGGACGAACTCGACAAAATAGAGGAAGGCGGCGTGGATTGGCACACCATTATTTCGGGTTTTTATCCCTCGTTCGCCGAAAAGCTTAAAACGGCGGCGTGCGACGGCGACGAAATTACGGATATAATTTGCGAAAAGTGCGGGAGCCCTATGATACGAAGAACGGGCAAGTACGGAAAATATCTCGCCTGCTCCAATTACCCCAAGTGCTCTAACATAGTCAGCGAAACCGAAACGGAAATTTCGGATATGCGTTGCCCCAAGTGCGGCGCGAATATGGTGGTAAAGAGCGGTAAGTTCGGTAAATTCCTCGCCTGCCCCAACTATCCCGAATGTTCTTCCATACTTCCCATAGACGCTAAAATTTCGGAAGAGAAGTGCCACGAATGCGGCGAATATATGCTTGTCAAAAAGGGCAAATACGGCACATATCTGGAATGCGGCAAGTGCGGCGCGAAGCGTCCTATCAAATCGCCCGACGGCAAAGCCAAGGACGGGGAAAAGACCGAAGGTATCTGCCCCGATTGCGGCAAGCCTATGCGCAGAATGAAGTCCAAGACGGGTAAGATTTATTACGGCTGTACCGGCTATCCCGAATGTAAATTTTTAAGCTGGGATATACCCACGGGCGGCAAATGCCCCGTTTGCGGCGCATTTTTGATTAAGAAAGGTTCGAAAATAAAGTGCTCCGATAAAAACTGCGGCTATGAAACCGCCGCCCCCGAAACGGACGGCGAAGAGAAATGACCGTTAAAATAATAGGCGCAGGTCTTGCGGGCTGCGAGGCGGCGTATTATCTCGCCGAGCGCGGAGTGCAGACAGAGCTTTACGATATTAAGCCGAGCGCTTTTACTCCCGCCCATAAGAGCGCGGACTTTGCCGAGCTGGTCTGTTCGAATTCATTGAAGGGAGCGGACCCGTATTCCAACGCCTGCGGTCTTTTGAAGCAGGAAATGCGCATAATCGGCTCGCTTACAATGGACGCGGCGGCATACGCCGCTATCCCTGCCGGCGGCGCTCTTGCGGTGGATAGGGACAAATTTTCTGCGTTTATAACCGAAAGAATAAAATCGCATAAAAACGTACGCGTTTTCTGCGAGGAAATCAAAAAAATACCCTCAGCGCCGTGCATAGTGGCTACGGGACCTCTGACCTGCGGCGAACTTTCGCGGGATATAGAGGCGAGGACGGGCGGCAATCTGCATTTTTACGACGCTTCCGCGCCCATTGTTTCGCGCGAAAGCATAGATATGAACAGCGCGTTCTTCGGCGACAGGTACGGCAAGGGCGGCGACGATTATATCAACTGTCCTCTCGACAGGGAATTGTACGAAAAATTCGTAACCGAGCTTACGGGCGCGGAACGAGCCGTCCTGCACGAGTTTGAAAAGGGAGAGATTTTCGAAGGCTGTATGCCCGTGGAGGTTATGGCGGCGAGGGGAGCGGACACTCTGCGCTTCGGACCGTTCAAGCCCGTAGGGCTTACCGACGCTGACGGCAGAAAGTTTTACGCCGTACTGCAACTGAGAAAGGAAAACGCAGAGGGCGAGGCATATAACCTCGTAGGCTGTCAGACCAATTTGAAATTCGGCGAGCAGAAGAGGGTGTTTTCGATTATCCCCGCGCTTGCGAACGCGGAATTTCTGCGCTACGGCGTTATGCATCGCAATACTTATATAAATTCCCCCGAATGTCTGAACGCGGACTTTTCTTTGAAGGACGACGGCAAGATATTCTTCGCAGGTCAGATGACAGGCGTGGAAGGCTACGTCGAAAGCGCGGCGAGCGGGCTTTTATGCGCGGCGCATATGTTTCGCAAGCTTGAAGGCAAGGACTCTGTTGTCCCCGACAATACCTGCGTTCTCGGCGCTTTGTCGGCGCATATATCGGGGGCAAATGCAAATTTTACGCCTATGAACGCCAATTTCGGTATTCTGAAAGCTCCCGAAACCAGGATAAAGGACAAAAAACAGCGCTATGAATATCTCGCGCGGCGCGCGTTGGATTACGTTGAAAAATATAAATTGCAGCTAAGCGAATAGAAGGAATTATTATGGATTTAACTCCCAAACAGATTGTTCACGAACTGAATAAATACATCATAGGTCAGGACGAAGCCAAAAAGGCGGTCGCCATAGCTCTGCGCAACCGTTACAGAAGAAGCTGTCTTTCGCAGGAACTCCGCGACGAGGTAACTCCCAAAAACATAATAATGAAGGGACCTACGGGCGTAGGTAAAACCGAAATCGCAAGGCGTCTTGCAAAGCTTGTCAAAGCCCCGTTCTTAAAAGTGGAAGCCACCAAGTACACGGAAGTCGGCTACGTCGGGCGCGACGTAGAAAGTATGGTGCGCGACCTTGCGGAATGCGCTATCCGCCTCGTCAAGGAAGAAAAGACGCAGGAGGTCAGCTATAAGGCTACGGCGGTAGCCGAACGGAGAATAGCCAAGGTCCTCGCCGAAATAAAAAAGGACGAGAGGGGCGAATTTTCCAAGGAAGTGTTCGAGCAGAACCTCGTAGACGGAATCCACGCCGGCAAATACGATACAACGTTGATTGAAATAGAGGTGGACGACAACCCCAAACCCCTCGAACTGTCCCCCGGTCAGGGTGCGGCGATAGACCTCGGATCGGTGTTCGGCTCGCTGGGTATGCACCGCAAGAAGAAACGCAAAATTTCCGTCAAGGAAGCGCGCGACCTTATAATGGCGGAGGAAGCGGATAAGCTTATAGACAACGACGCCGTAAACGCCGAAGCTATTCGCAGGGCGGAAAACGACGGCATCATATTCATTGACGAGATAGACAAGATAGCGGGCAAGGGCAATCAGGGCGCGGACGTCTCGCGCGAGGGCGTTCAGCGCGACATATTGCCTATCGTAGAGGGCTGTACGGTTATGACCAAGTACGGACCCGTCAGAACCGACTATATACTGTTTATAGCCGCAGGCGCGTTCCACGTTTCCAAGGTGGAGGACCTTATCCCCGAATTTTTGGGGCGTTTCCCCGTTCTTGTAGAACTGAACAGCCTCACCAAGGGCGATTTCGTCAACATTCTCACCCAGCCGCAGAACGCAATCACTATGCAATATACGGCATTGTTGGCTGTCGACAACATAGATTTGCGCTTTACGCCCGACGCGATAGAGCGCATAGCCGAAATAACCGAGGAACTGAATTCCACTTCGGAGGATATAGGCGCGAGAAGGCTGCATACGGTAATGGAATATCTGCTCGAAGACATATCGTTCAACGCGGGCGGCAACGATTATCCCGTGATACCCCTGGAAGTCAACGGAAAGTACGTAGACGAGCACGTAGAAAAGCTTATTAAGACCTGCGGAAACAGAAAGAATATCCGCGTAACGGGCTTTACGGAAGATAAAAAGTAAATCCGCCCGAATAGCTTATACTGCCGCTAAAAGCGGCGATTAACGCGGCATATGCCGCGGTCAATTTAATATCAATTAAATTTAAAGCAATTTAAACTACGTTAAATTAAAACAGCCGCAAGCTATTCTTGCGGCACGGATAGGTAAATTTATGATCAATATACCCAAGGGCACTAAGGACGTTTTGCCCACTCAGTCCTATAAATGGCAGTTTATCGAAAATGCGGCGAGAGAGGTCGCAAAGAGCTATAATATAAAGGAAATACGCACGCCCGTGTTCGAGCATACCGAACTTTTTCAGCGCGGCGTGGGCGATACTACCGATATTGTAAACAAGGAAATGTATACCTTCGAGGATAAGGGCGGACGCTCGATAACCTTGAAGCCCGAAGGCACGGCGGGCGCGGCGAGAATGTTTATAGAAAACGGGCTTGCCAACAGTCCGTTGCCCTTGAAGGCGTTTTACATAACGCCCTGCTACCGCTACGAACGCCCTCAGGCGGGCAGATTGAGGGAGTTCCATCAGTTTGGCATAGAAGTTTTCGGCGCGAAATCGCCCGATACCGACGCGGAAGTAATCTTTGCCGCATCGTCGTTCCTCAAAAAGTTGGGCATAACCCAAACCCGTCTGTATATTAACTCTATCGGCTGCAAGAGCTGCCGCGCGGAATACAACAGGGCGCTTAAAGAATATTTAAAGCCCAATCTCGGAGATATGTGCGCAACCTGCCGCGAAAGGTTCGATAAAAATCCGTTGAGAATACTCGACTGCAAGGAAGAAGCCTGCAAAAAAATTACGGCGGGCGCGCCCACTATCCTCGACTATCTCTGCGACGAATGCCGCGAACACTTTGAAACGGTCAAAGAACTGCTGTCCGCCCAGGGCGTGGAATTTGCGGTTAATCCCAACATAGTAAGGGGGCTAGACTATTATACCAAGACTGTTTTCGAATTTGTTTCCACGGCGATAGGCGCGCAGGGTACGGTCTGCGGCGGAGGTCGCTACGACGGTCTTATAGAAGAGCTCGGCGGCAATTCCGTCCCCGCGATAGGCTTTGCGGCGGGCATAGAGCGGCTTATTCTGCTTATGGAAAATACGGGCGTAAACTTCCCCGACGAGGCGAAACCCACGCTGTATCTTGCTTGTATGGACAAGCCCACCCGCGCAAAGGCGTTCAGTCTCGCCTGCGGACTCAGGGAAAGGGGCGTAAGCGTGGAAACCGATCATATGGATAGGTCGGTCAAGGCGCAGTTCAAGTATGCCGATAAAATAGGCGCGGAATACGTAGCGGTAATAGGCGAAACCGAAATGAACGAGGGCAGGCTGAATATCAAAAAAATGGCGGACGGAAGCGTGAATTGCGTTTCGTTCGCGGATATTTACGACTTTTTGGAAAAAAATAATTGAGAGGTGCAATTATGGTTAAAGATATTGACGCAAAACAGTTCGACGAACTTTTAAAGGGCGAAACGCCGGTTGTCTGCGATTTCTACGCAACCTGGTGCGGTCCCTGCAAGATGCTCGCCCCCGTAATGGAAAGAGTATCCGAAAAATTTGCGGATAAAGCGGTTTTCGTAAAGGTGGATATAGACAACAATTTCGAGCTTGCCGCACGCTACGGCATAATGTCCATTCCCCTAGTCGCCGTGTTCAAAAACGGAGAAACGGCGGATAAATCTTTGGGATTTATGCCCGAAAGCGAAGCGGTAGAGTTTGTCGCAAAGAATCTTTAAATTTATTTCGTATAAGTTGTAAGGCGCAAACGCCGCGGCATATGCCGCGGCGTTTGCGCATTTTTATCGTACCCGATGCTATATAAACCCGAAGTTAAAGATAATCTAAGTATTTCAAAGCGGCTGCAAAAAAATCAAAAAGACGGGGTAGCAGCCTTGTTTAGCGTTCGAATGGGGTGCGGCAAGAGCGCATTGGGCTAAATTATTGTCTTGCCCGAGTGTGCGTAACCGTGTAAACGCCCGTCAGAACAAGCCATACTATGATGGAATAAACGGCTAATCTTTCGGTGAAGCCTACGAAGCTGTCGAACGCAGAACCTACGAAAAAGTACGTAAGAAGCGTTCCCGTAAGTCCCGTCGCGCCAAGCGAAAGCGCGGCTATCGCAAAGCCGCCGAACCCTTCGTTCTTATAAAATAACCCCGTAAGTACGGCAAGCAGGTTGCCGCAAAAAAAGCATATCCCCGCGCCTATGCCGTGAATACCGTATAAATTAGGGTTGTCGCCGTGAACTATTCCCACCGTAATCACGCCTATCCCCGTAAGCACGGCTAGTAAGCGGCAGATAATCCCGACCGCTCGGTTTTCAAATCTCGCATAGCACACCGTATAGCAGGGGATATATAAAATTCCGGAAATTATAAGCGCGCTGTTCATCAGCTTATATAGCGGGGAAAATCCTCCCGCCGCGCCTACGGGTATGCCGAGTTCGCTTATCGTGTGCATATAAAGCGCGTTGTGCGGAGCGGCGCAATAACATATTACTATAATCTCCGCCGCGAGGTAGAACGCGCCCGACGCTATGCAGACCGCGCCGAATATTTTGGTTAGCGTTGCGTGCCTTTCCATAATAATATATTTTGAGAAAACCGACGCGTAATAATACCTCTTAAACGGTAAAAGATGATTTTGCCTTGTAAATAATATTAAAAAGTATCGGTAAATTATTGTATATTTTCCGATAATGTGTTATGATTATTGCATAAATATAAATTTTTCAGGGAGCATATAATGATTGATATTTCTTTGATTGAACAAACCGACCCGGAAATTGCGGAAGCTTTGAAGCTGGAACTAAAACGCCAGCAGGGCAATATCGAGCTTATTGCAAGCGAGAACTTCGTATCTCCCGCAGTGCTCGCGGCGGCAGGCAGCCATCTGACCAACAAGTATGCCGAAGGCTATCCCGCGCACCGCTATTACGGCGGCTGTCAGTTCGTTGATATTGCCGAGGATTTGGCGCGCAACCGCCTTAAAGAAATTTTCGGTTGCGAATACTGCAACGTTCAGCCTCACTCGGGCGCGAGCGCTAATTTAGCGGTATTTTTCGCCGTGCTTCAACCTGGCGATACTGTTATGGGAATGAATCTCGCCCACGGCGGACATCTCTCGCACGGTTCTCCCGTAAATATTTCCGGTAAATACTTCAATATAGTGCCCTACGGCGTAAGCGAGGACAAGCAGGTCATCGACTACGACGAGATGGAAAGGATAGCGGTAGAGTGCAAGCCCAAGCTTATAGTTTCGGGCGCGAGCGCGTATCCGAGGGTCATCGACTTTGCGCGGATAAGGCAAATCTGCGACAAGGTGGGCGCGCTTATGATGGTGGATATAGCCCACATAGCAGGTCTGGTCGCGGCGGGACTGCACCCCTCGCCCGTGCCCTACGCCGATTTCGTAACCACAACCACGCACAAGACCCTTCGCGGTCCTCGCGGCGGCGTAATTATGTGCAAGGAGCAGTACGGCAAGGCGATAGATAAGGCCATATTCCCCGGTATTCAGGGCGGTCCTTTGATGCACATTATAGCGGCAAAGGCGGTCGCTTTCAAGGAAGCGCTCACCCCGGAATTCAAGGAATATCAGAAGCAGATTGTCAAAAACGCGGCGGCTATGGCGGACGAGTTCGGTAAACTCGGCGTTAAAATGGTTTCGGGCGGAACCGACAACCACCTCATCTTGCTGAACCTTACCGATAAGGGCTTGACGGGCAAGGAGCTCGAACATATGCTCGACGAAGTGCACGTCACGGTGAACAAAAACGCCATTCCTTTCGATACGCAGAAGCCTTTCGTAACCTCAGGTATAAGAATCGGTACTCCCGCAATGACTTCGAGGGGCATGAAAGAGCCCGAAGCGAGAAAGATTGCCGACCTCATAACCAAAATAATAGAGGAAAAGGAGTCGGCTTTCGCATACGTTACCGCCGAAGTGGAAAAGCTCTGCTCGGCTTTCCCCCTCTATGCAGATTGCGTAAAATAATTTAACATTATATTTAGCAATAACGCTTTAAAAAGCCTGCCGCCGCGCGGTATAATGCCGCGCGGCGGCTTATTTTGCGCTTATTATCCTTTACCTTCGTACCGTTGACAAGTCGGTAAATCGTGAATATAATTGATTAAAACACAGATATATTATTTAACGCAAGAGGTAATTTATGGAAAACGACGACTCGTGTCTTCCTCGCGAACGCGAGGAGAGCGGAAGCAAGGCACAGAACTACGTATCCGCGGAGAGAGAATATAAAGCGAGCTATAATAGCGAAAATGATAAAGCGAAAGATAAAGGCAAGGTTAATTGGCTTGCCATAGTCGCTTTCGTAGCAGGGATAGCGTCGTTTCTGCTCGGCTATTATTTCGGAATTTCGTCGGCGGCGACCGTCGCGCTTGCCGTCGCGGGGCTTAAAAGGGAAAATAAGTGCGGGCGCTTTAACAATCTTGCGGTATCTGCCTTGGTTCTCGGCATAATATCTTTTATTATCTGGGCGGTTGTGTGGATTGCTTTGGGCAAATATCTGATATACGCCGTATTTTCTCGCTGAACAAAACGCAAAAGGATAGCACAGTAAATAAAACGTCGCGATTGAAACGGCGGTTGCTCCGTGAATATACCGCCGCGAGTATGACGTTTGAATAAATTTCGTGAGCATAGCGCCGAGCCGCCGTGCGTATTACAATCCGCACGGCGGCTAAATTGAACGCTCAAAATTTAACGGTTTCAAATTTAATTGAAATTTCGACGCGCTTTTCGCCCGAACGTGCGAATCTGAAATTGCGGGAAATAAATTTAATTAAAATTAATCTAAAATACTATTGATATTATGTACTAATTGTGATAGACTTATATTACCCGAATAACAAGGAGGAAAATTTAATGTTAACAGGTAAAAAAGCGATAGTGACGGGCGGAACGCGCGGTATAGGCCGCGCGATAGTAGTTAAATTTCTGGAAAACGGAGCAGACGTAGCCGTTTGCGGTTCGCGCGCGGAAACTGCGCAGAAGGCGGTGGACGAGCTTAAATTACAGTTTCCCGAAAGGAATATAATTGCCGCCGCGCCCGACCTTGCCGACGTGGAAAGCGTAAGTAAGGCGTTCGGCGAAATAGCCGAAAAATTGGGCGGGATAGATATTCTTGTAAACAACGCGGGGCTTTCCGCCAGGGCGTCTATCTTCGATTACGACTACGCGGAATTTGAAAAGGTTGTTCAACTTAACGTCAACGCGGTGTTCGTGTGCTCGCAGGCGGCCGCAAAGATTATGAAGGACAAGGGCGGCGTCATTCTGAATACCAGCTCTATGGTTTCAAAGTACGGTCAGCCGTCGGGCGTGGCGTATCCAGCGTCGAAATTCGCCGTGAACGGTCTTACTCTTTCTCTCGCCCGCGAACTCGGCGCGTATAACATAAGGGTAAACGCAGTCGCTCCCGGCGTTACAAATACGGATATGATGGCTAACGTGCCCAAGGAAATGCTCGCGCCCATCGTTGCTCAGATACCGTTGAAGAGGATAGGTCAGCCCGAGGACGTGGCGAACGCGTTCGTATTCCTCGCAAGCGATATGGCTTCGTATATAACCGGCGCGGTTCTGCCCGTAGACGGCGCGGCGCGCACTTAAAGGAGGATAAAAAATGGATAATTCTTGTATGAGAGCTCTCTCTTACGGACTCTTCGTGGTTACCGCAAGGGAGGGGGATAAGGACAACGGTTGCATAACCAACACCGTACAGCAGGTTACTACTTCGCCCAACGTAATAACTCTTGCGGTGAATAAGGGCAACTATACTCACGGTATGATAGAGCGCACGGGCGTTTTCAACATCAGCATAATATCGGAAAAGGCGGATTTTTCCCTCTTCCAACGTTTCGGATTCCAGAGCGGCGCGACCGTAGATAAATTGGCGGGCTACGGCTCGGTAAAACGTGCGGAGAACGGGGTTCTTTACGTTACCGAGGGAATAAACGCCTTTATCTGCGCAAAGGTTATAAACAGCGTCGATATGGGCACTCATACCCTGTTCATAGCCGAAGTTACAGACGGCGGAACGCTTGACGGCGCTCCGTCAGCTACATACGCGTATTATCACGCTAATATCAAGCCCCGGCCGCAAAAGGCGAAAAAGACGGTTTGGCGCTGCTCGATATGCGGCTACGAATACGAGGGCGAAGAGCTGCCCGAAGATTTCGTATGCCCCCTCTGCAAGCACGGAGCGGAAGATTTTGAAAAGATAACCGTTTAAAAAACGAATCGGGCGGCGCATATGCGCAGTTTAACGGAATTTATAAAGAGAGGCGCGCGGACAAGTAGTCCGCGCGCCTCTCTTTATAACTTATATTCACTTAATTATGTGCTTGGTCGAGGCGTCTTTATTCGTCGAAAAATACTTTGCAAGAGCGCCGAACAGCCCCGAAAGCGCGCCGCCTATTATGAACGCTATCCAACCCGGGTGCCAAAGCCCCCATATAAACCCTATGCAGAGGTAAACGGTAGTCGCCGCCATCATAGACGCCGCGGCAAGACCGCCGAACAGCTTTTCTTTAAAATTGGGCTCGTAATCGCCGCGCTTGCGCTCCTCTTCGCTCTCGTCCTCGTCGCCGTCGTTGGCGAAAAAACTGCCCAATATAGTGCACAGCGTTATACCCCCTAAGAACACTATCCACCCGGGGTGCCAGAGCCCTGCAATGAAGCCCATACAAAGGTACGCTACCACGCACGAAATCATTATAAGCCCGCCGAACGAGTTGCCCAGAACCTGAGATAAATTTTGCTTTTTGGCTTTATCTCCGTTTTCGTTGCTCTCTTCCGCTCCCGCAGCCGCAATTTGCTCGCTTGCTTCCGAATTTCCTGCCCCGTTCGCGTCGCTCGCTATGCGTTCGCCGTCCGTTGCGCCGTCGGCTTTGCTGTCGTCCGTTACGTCGCCGCGTACGAGGCGGTCGAGAGTCACTCCGAATTTATCGCAAATCGAGATAAGTTTTTCGGTTTCGGGATAGGCTTCGCCCGTTTCCCATTTGCTTACCGATTGCCGCGAAACCTGCAACAGGTCGGCAAGCTCTTCCTGCGTAAGTTTTTGTTTCTTTCTTAAATACTGTAAATTTTCCGCAAATGCCATATCGCTCTCCTTGTGTTTGTTTGCGTTTTGCAGTTAAATTATATATTATGCCGAGGTTGCTTGCAACCAATTTACGCGTGCTTATGCCCTGTTAAAATGCTAATTTTGGTTGCATTAGTTAAATTATACTATTAAAATGGCGTAATTTTCGCTTGCCGAAAGCTGCTCGTGCAAAATTTTTGATATTTTCGGCAAAACATCGCCTTTTATCTTGTTTCAATCGCCGCGTTTGTGTGTTATAATAATTATAGAGTAACTTTTGCTCGCTATCGGCGCAAGCCGTAAAAAACCGTAAATAATTTTAGGTGATCGGATGAAAGTAAAAATAACTTCGGATTCTACTTGCGATTTAAGCGAAGAGCTGCTTAAAGAAAACGGTATTTCTCTTTTTCCTCTCGCGGTAATTCTCGGCGAAAAGACTTTCCGCGACGGCGTGGATATAGTGCCGCAGGATATTTTCGACTACGTTGCGGCAAACAACGTACTGCCCAAAACCGCCGCAGGCTCTTCCGAAGAGTACGCGACTTTTTTCAGCGAAAATCTTAAAGGGTACGACGCGTTGATACATTTCAATATTTCGGCTAAGGCTTCGTCGTCGTATTCGGCGGCTTGCATAGCCGCGGAGGAATTCGGCGGAAAGGTTTACGTCGTGGATACGAAAGCGCTCTCCACGGGTCAGGGGCTATTGGTTATGAAAGCGTGCGACCTGTTGAAAGAGGGTTTGAGCGCGGAGGATACGGTAAAGCGTATAAACGACCTCCGTCCCTTGGTAAACACCTCTTTCGTACCCGACGCTCTGGACTATCTGCACAAGGGCGGCAGATGCTCTCTCGCGGCTATGATAGGCGCGAAGGTGTTGAAGCTTCACCCTATGATAATTGAGGATAAAGAAGGTCAGCTTGTCGCCAAAAAGAAATATATGGGCTCTATCGAAAGATGTATAAAAAGCTATATCGAGGAGCTTAGGGAAGAGTTTCCCTTTTACGACAAAACGCGTTGCTTCATAACCCATTCTTCGGCGGACAAGCAGCTTGTCGATTTAGCCAAGAAAATGGTAGGCGAGATGTTCTCTTTCGACCAAGTGATTGAAACGGTTGCGGGAAGCATAGTGACTAGTCATTGCGGCAGAAATACTCTGGGCGTGCTGTTCATTCACGAATGAATGGAGATAGAAAATTACGAATACACTTAATTTTTTAAGAACGGATAGAAAAATTTACAACGGTAATTTAAAATAAATCGTTGCGGATAATCTGACGAGCCGCATCGCACGGTAAACCGTTTTCGTTTGGCGCGAGAATGTTAATTAAGATTTAAATATTATATTTATTAAGGTGATAATATGGAAGAGAAATTTTGTCCTTGCTGTAAAAACAGATGCCCCGTAACCGCGTTGAGTTGCGGAAAGGGGAAGGCGTATTTCGGTATAAGCGCGGAAGGCGAGCACGGCAGACGCGGATTTCAGGAGAGCGGCGACGAAGTGGTCGACCTGCTGTTAAAATGCGGTCATACGCTGCACCATTCGCACGGCGCGAGCGAGATTAAACTCTACTGCCTTAATCAAGAGGAACGGGCGCAGCTTGTAGCTCTGTTGAAAAAGTGTCTTAAAAATCTTGAAAGATAATTACCGCGATATTAAATAATAAAAAATTGTTGACATTGTGTTAATATCGCTTTATAATGTAACTGCAATTTAAAGTTATTCTTTGGGGCGGGGCGCAATTCCCCACCGGCAGTAAAGTCTGCGAAGAGGCGAGAAAATTTCTCTCCTCCCGATTCGGTGAAATTCCGAAACCGACGGTATAGTCCGGATGGAAAAAGAAGAGGCGGCTTTTAAAAAGCCGTTATTGGCTTTTGTAAAATCAACGACAGCGCCCCGAAAAGTATTAATAACTTTTCGGGGCGTTTTTTCAAAGAACGACTTTAAAAAATATATATTTTAAAGGAGTTTTGTCATGGAACAAACAAAAACCTCAGGCGGAAGCAGATACTTCAGCTCAACTAGAATAGCGGCGATTGCGGTGTTGTCGGCATTGTCCGCTGTTCTTTACATTTTTAATTTTCCTATAACCGCAATTTTTCCTTTCTGGTTGGAATTGAATTTTTCGGATATACCCGCGCTTATAGGCACTTTTGCACTCGGTCCCTTTTCAGGCGCAATAATCGTTGCCGTAAAAATCCTGCTGAAACTCATTATTATTGGTACGGACACGATGTTCGTGGGCGACCTTGCCGACCTGATTATCGGTTGCGCTTTCGTTGTGCCCGCAGGTCTTATATATAAAAAGCACCGCACCTTCAAAGGCGCGCTCGCAGGGCTTGCCGTCGGCGCGGTGTGTTCAACGGCAATAGGAATTCTTGCAAATTGGCTGATTCTTATACCTTTTTACATTCAGTTCTACTTTAATGGCAGTTGGGATGTGCTTTTGGGAACAATGTCGTCCATTTTCGGCGAAGTAACCCAGGATACGTTTTACGCGTACTATCTATGGGCTTCGGTTTTGCCCTTTAACGCTATGCGCTGTATTGTCGCAATACTCGTCGTTTTGCCGATATATAAACACATATCGAGAGCTATCAATAAAATTAACGATAGGCTTACGCCGAAGGGAGAGCCCGACGGGCAGGCTGTTAAAAAACATAATATCATTATAATAGTTATTGTAGCGGCGGCGCTGGCGTTGCTGATCGGCGGCGTGCTGTTAAGATATTTCCTATCGTAATCGGACTTATTTAGGAAAGGGGCGCGGACGGGTAGTCCGCGCCCCGTCTTGCGTTTCAGATTTTTTCAACTGCGTTTTCTCCTTCGATTATGCGCGGTATGGGCATGCGAAAGATTATATGACTTTTAATTGCCTTAAATAATTGCAAAACGGCTGAAATTAGGTTATACTATACGCGATGGCAAAGTATATTTCCCAAAGCGCAGAGCAGACTCTCGCGTTCGCAACTCAATACGCAAAGTCCTTAAAAGGCGGCGACGTGGTAATTTTAAACGGAGAAATGGGCGCGGGCAAAACGGTGTTCGCCAAAGGCGTCGCGCGCGGTCTCGGTATATCCGAAGAGGTAACCAGCCCCACCTACGCCTATATGAACGACTACGGCGGCAAACTGTACCACTACGACTGTTACAGACTTTCCTGCGGGGCGCAGGCGGAGGCGTTGGGTCTTACCGACTACTTTTACGGAGACGGAGTTTGCCTTATTGAGTGGGCGCAAAATATCCAAGAAGTCTTGCCCGAAAACTGCAAAACCGTGAATATAATAAAACTCGAAGGCAACGAAAGGGAAATAGATTATGACTAAGTTTCTTGCGGTGGACACGTCGTCAAAATATCTGACGGTTATAGCCGTAAACGGCGATAAAAAGGTTAAACGCTATATTCCCGACTGCGCGCTCAATCATTCGGTAATACTTATGGACGAAATAGACAAGGCTTTAAACCAAGCAAGCCTTTCGCCGAAGGATTGCGACTTCTTCGCCGCGGTAACCGGTCCCGGGTCTTTTACGGGCATAAGGATAGGCATTTCCGCCGTCAAGGGGTTGGCTCTCGCCTGCGGGAAAAGAGAAGTGGGCGTAACCTCGTTCGAAATGCTTGCATATAATGTCAACGGTACCTCCGATTTTCTTATCGCCATAAACGCCCTTCACGGCAACTTTTACGCCTGCGGCTTCGACAGTCAAGGCAAGATGATTATAGAGCCCTGCTATCTCTCGCGCGAAGAGCTGTTGGCGCATAATCTTCCCGTTTACGGATTCGAAGATTCGGACTTACCCGATTATACCAGACTCGACGCGGGCGAATGTCTGTTGCCTGCCGTTCTCGCTTATAAAGACAGACCTTGCGGCGGCTTGCACGCGCTCTACGTGCGCAAATCGCAGGCGGAGGAGAACAGAAAGTGCTGATACGGGAATGGAAGTTCGAGGACATTTTAAAACTTTCCGAGCTGGAAAAAGAGTGCTTTGCAACCGATTTGTGGAGCTATCGCACCTTTGCCTCCTGCTACGAAAATAAATGCTTTTACGGGGCTGTAGCCGAAGAAAACGGAGTCGTCATAGGCTTCGGCGGCGTAACGGTAGCGGGGGATTCCTGCGACGTGGAAAACCTTTTCGTAAGCGAAGAGTTCCGCCGTTGCGGAACGGGTACGGCGCTTCTGGAAAATATTATTTGCGTCGCCGCCGAGCGCGGAGCGGAAAAGTGCTTTCTGGAAGTGCGGGTTTCCAACGCCGCGGCTATGCTTACCTATCTTAAAGGCGGTTTTTCGGGTTTATACGCGCGTCCGCGCTATTATTCCGACGGCGAGGACTGCCTCGTAATGATAAAAAAATTGAATTGACGGGCGCGTGACGTCACGGTTTGCGCCCTTAACGGAGGGCGTTTCCCATTTTAGTAGACGGAAGATTCGTCAGCGTATTACAAAAGGGGGAAGGAAAAGACGCGCTGTTTTTGCACGGCTACCTTTCGGATAAGCGCAGCTTTTATTATCAGACGGAATTTTTAAGCGTAAACGGCTTTAAGGTCACCGCCCCCGACTTGCCGGGATTCGGCGCAAGCGCGCCGTTGATTCAACCGTGGTCGGTCGGCGACTACGCCGAGTGGCTTAAAGAATTTATCAGCCTTTCAGGGCTGAAAAAGCCGCATATAATCGCCCATTCTTTCGGCGCGAGGGTGGCGTTAAAGACCTTGTCTGAACGCTCGGATTATGCGGATAAACTCGTAATAACCGGCGGAGCGGGCATCGTAAAACCCCGTTCGCCGCAATATATCAGGCGGGTAAAGCGTTACAGACGGATAAAAAAACTGTTTCCGCGGTTTGCCGAAAAGCACTTCGGCAGCGAGGAATACCGCTCTCTGGACGCGGTAATGAAGCAGAGCTATAAAAAAATAGTAAACGAAGATTTGCGCGGCTGCGCAAGACTGATTACAAATAAAACCTTGCTTATCTACGGCGCGGACGATAAAGTTACGCCCGCGGACGAGGAGGGCAAAATTTTCAACGGATTAATAAAGGGAAGCAGACTGAGTATCCTCGGCGGCGGACATTTTTGCTTTTGCGACCGCCCCGAAGAATTCAATAAACTTTTGCTGGCTTTCCTTTCGGAGAGATAAATGGGAATATTCGTATCCGTAGGCACAACGGTAGAGTGCATAATAATCGCGGTTGCTTTGGCGTGCGCGTCGGAACTTGCCGCCTTTAAGCTGTTGGGGCTGTTGCAATCTTGCGGTTACAGCAACAAAAAGTTTTTGCGCTGGTGCTCTAATAAGGGCAGCCTGCAATCCGACAGGTTAAGCCTGCTCGGCCTTTGCTGCGCCCTTTCCTGCGCGGTAATCGCGCTGTGCTTTTCATTTGCGGGCAGATGGGCAAGCGTAATAAGCCTTGCAGGCTTTATTATTTTCTTCGCGCTGTTCATAATTGCGGATATGCGCAAAGCGCTGCGCGTTCCTGCAACTTTTACGCCCAGATTCAAACGCCTTGCGGTGGTTTTGTGGCTGGTTTTGGCAATAGTAAGCTACATTGTCGCAACCCTTTTAAACTTTTCGGCGTTCGCTTGGGGCAACTTCCTTTTTGGTTGCGTAAAATATTTCGCTCTCGCTATAATTCCGCTTATTCTGATTCCGTTGACGTGCCTTGCCAACCTTATCTGCGGCTTGTACGAGCGCCCCAGAAACGCGTCTTACGTAAGGCGCGCCAAAGCTAAAATTCAGGCTTCGCAAATAAAAGTAATAGGCGTTACGGGCAGTTACGGCAAAACCAGCGTAAAACACATTCTCGCCGCCGTTCTTTCGCGCAAATACAGGGTGCTTTCCACGCCCCGTTCGCACAATACGCCGCTGGGCTTGTCGCGCGCGATAAACGATAACGACCTTGAAAATTACGACTTTTTCATAGCTGAAATGGGCGCGAGAAACGTGGGCGATATTAAAGAGCTGTGCGCGCTCTGTTCCCCCGACTATGCCGTGATAACCGGCATTTGCCCCCAACATATAGAAAGCTTTTTAACCGTAGAAAATATAGTTAAAGCCAAGGGAGAAATTCTCGAATCGGTAAAAAATAAGGCGTTTATCGCCCCCGATTGCCTGGATATGTTTGCGGATTACCCCGTCGAAAAAGTCAACTGCGATTGCGTTTCGGAAGTTGAAGCAACCTGCGAAGGCGTGCGCTTTACCCTTACTCTCGGCGGCGAGAGCGTAAAGGTCAAAAGCAAACTTTTAGGCGAACATTCGGCTTATAATATAGGGCTTTGCGCGCGCGTGGCTTACGAGCTGGGTATGACCCTTTCCGAGATAGCCGCGGCGGCGGAAGAGCTTGATTATATCGAGCACCGTCTGCAACTTATCGAAAGCAACGGCGTGCATATTCTCGACGACGGCTATAACGCCAACGTAAAGGGCGCGGAGGCGGCGGTGAACGTGCTTAAAAGCTTCGGCGGAAGAAAGATAATCGTTACCCCCGGGCTCGTTGAATTGGGGGTTCTGGACGAGGAGGAAAACGCCGCTCTCGGCGCGAAACTCGTCGGGTTGGATAAAGTAATACTGGTCGGCGACACGCTCGTCGGATTCGTAAAACAGGGATATACAGCCGCAGGCGGCGACGAGGATAAACTCTGCGTTGTTCCCACCCTTTCCGCCGCGCAGGATACGCTTAAAGACTGCGTTCAGAGCGGCGATACCGTGCTGTTTTTAAACGACCTGCCCGACGTGTACTGAAAATTTGCCGCAAAATACGCTGGCTTGAACGGCTGTATTGTTCTGCAATTTCGGTTATGCCGCGCTAAAATAAGCCGCTTTGCGGTTCTCGCGAAGGAGAATAAAATCAAGACACCAAAGCTGAAAAATTTAAGCGGAGGTGTCTTTTATTATGCGCAAATACGACGCGGCGGTGCTGTTCGGCGGCATATCCAACGAAAACGAAATTTCGGTGATTACGGGGACTATGGTCTGCAACGTGCTCAAAAAGGGCGGTAAAATTATTCTGCCCCTGTACGTTTCTCAGGAGGGCAAAATCTACGCGGGCGAAGAGCTGGCGGATATAGACAATTTCAAGGCAGACGGTTATAAGCGGTGCAGTACGGCTTGTATTGCCGACGGAGGGGTAGTGCTGTTCAACCGACGCGGCAAGCCTTCTAAGCGCGTTTCGGTGGATTGCGCGGTAAATTGCTGTCACGGCGGCGACGGCGAGGGCGGAGGCGCAAGCGGACTTTTTTTTATGAACAATATCCCTTTCGCCTCGGCAGGTCTGTTTGAAAGCGCGGCGTTTATGGATAAATATTATACTAAGGTAGTCTTGAAAAGTCTTGGTGTAAAAGTCGCGCCTTACGTTTATTTAAGGCATATTTCCGGGGCAACTTCCGCGGCGGAGCAAATCGGCTTTCCGCTTATCGTAAAGCCATGCAAGCTCGGTTCGAGCATAGGCGTTGTAAAATGCGAAAATCTTACCCGACTTCACGCCGCGCTTGCGGCGGCTTTCGAGTACGACGACGGCGCGATAATAGAAAAATTCTATTCCGACCGCCGCGAAATAAACTGCGCGGCGTACTTTTCCTGCGCAAAGTGCGTAACTTCGGAGTGCGAAGAGGCGTTCTCCAAAGGCGATTTGTTGAGCTACGACGACAAATACGCGGGCGGCGGAAAGAGCGTTTACCCCGCGGATATACCGCAATCAACGGCGGAGGAAATCAAAAATACCACGGCGTACGTTTATAAGAGCCTTAATATGCGCGGCATAGTGCGTTTCGATTACCTTATAGCCGACGGCGAAGTTATACTGAGCGAGATAAACACCGTGCCGGGGTCGCTTTCTTATTACCTTTTATCGGGCGGATTTTCCGATTTTTACAGGGTTCTGGACGCGGTAATAAAGCAGGCTAAGGCAGATTTTGTCGCCAGGAGGGGTAAACGGCTGATTAATACGGGTATAATTAATAACTTTACCTCAAACGCTTGCAAGATTAAGTAAAAAAATGTAGAATATACTAAAAGAGAAAGGAGCTTACTATGGCAAAGATAAAGATGACAACGCCGCTTGTAGAAATGGACGGCGACGAGATGACCAGGGTGCTTTGGCAATGGATAAAGGATATATTGATAACGCCCTACGTAGATTTAAAGACCGAGTATTACGATTTGGGACTCCCCGAAAGGGACAGAACGGACGATAAAGTAACCGTGGAATCGGCGGAGGCGGCTAAAAAGTACGGCGTTGCGGTTAAGTGCGCAACCATAACCCCCAACGCCCAGCGCGTGGAAGAATATCACCTAAAAAAAATGTGGAAAAGCCCCAACGGCACTATAAGGCGTATTTTGGACGGCACGGTTTTCCGCGCGCCCATTCTCGCAAAGGGCATAACGCCCTACGTTCCCGGCTGGACCAAGCCGATAGTGCTTGGCAGGCACGCCTACGGCGATATTTACAATTCGGTCGAGGACAGGGTGAATAAAGGAGAAAGCGCGTACCTTGTAATTTGCGACGAAAACGGCAAGGAGGTGAGGCGTCAGCTTATCCACAGTTTCGGCGGCGACGGAATAGTGCAGGGCGTGCACAATCTCGATAAATCCATATCGGCTTTCGCGCGTAGCTGTTTCAACTACGCTTACGATAACGCGCTCCCCGTCTGGATGGGTGCGAAGGACACCATTTCCAAGGTGTACGACCATCGCTTCAAGGACATCTTCAACGAAATTTACGAAAACGAGTACCGCGCTAAGTTCGAAGAAAAGGGGCTGTATTTTATGTACACGCTTATCGACGACGTAGTGGCAAGGATAGTCCGTTCCGATGGCGGCGTTCTGTGGGTTTGCAAGAACTACGACGGCGACGTTATGAGCGATATGGTAGCTACCGCGTACGGCTCTCTGGGTATGATGAGCTCGGTTCTCGTGTCGCCCGACGGCAAGTACGAGTACGAGGCGGCGCACGGCACTGTAACGCGCCATTACTATAAGCATCTGAAAGGCGAAGAAACTTCTACCAATTCGGTGGCGACTATATGGGCGTGGACGGGCGCGCTTGCAAAGAGGGGCGAACTCGACGGTAACGAAGAGCTTACGGCGTTTGCCAAAAAGCTTGAAAACGCCACTATATCCACGATAGAAGAGGGATATATGACGGGCGATTTAATTCCCCTGTTCAAATCGGAAGGGATTACGCCGCATAAGCTAAACTCTCGCGAGTTCCTGCAAAAGATAGCGGAAAAACTTTAATTGCCCCCGCAGTATCATTAAATTAATGATAAACGCAATCAATAAATTAAAGATAAACGCAGCCTTGCGCTCAATAGCGCAAGGCTGCGTTTTTTAACGTTTGCAATTTTGCGTTTAAAATTATCTGACGAATTCTTTTAAAAAGTATTCGTGGACGGCTACCGACGACGTCAATTCGGGGTGGAAGGCGCAGACGAGCATATTTTTCTGCCTTGCGGCTACTTTTCTGCCGTCTACTTCCGCAAGAATTTCCACTTCCGCGTCCGCGCTTTCGATATACGGCGCGCGGATAAAGGTCATAGGAATTTCCCCTAATCCCTTAAATTGCGCTTCGGTTGAAAAACTGCCAAGCTGCCTGCCGTACGCGTTGCGCTTAGCTACTATGTCCATAGCGGCAATGTGCGGCTGTTCGCCCCCGCATATGCCTTTGGCAAGCAGTATAAGCCCCGCGCAGGTGCCGAAAACGGGCAAGCCCTCTTTTATGCGGGATTTAAGGACTTCCATCATATCCAGCTCCCTTAAAAGTTTGCCCTGCACGGTGGACTCTCCGCCGCACAGAATAATGCCCGAATATTCCTTGAACAAATCGCTCTTCTGGCGTATTTCAAAACTCTCCGCACCCGTTTCGGCAAGCGATTTTTCGTGCTCGATAAACGCGCCCTGCAACGCGAGTACGCCTATTTTCATTATTTGCCCCTTTCTTCCATAATGAGGGCGATTTCTTGCGCGTTGATGCCTACCATAGCCTCGCCGAGGTCCTCGGAAAGTTCCGCAAGCATCTTTGCGTCCTTATAGTTGGTAACCGCCTTTACGATAGCCTGAGCGCGCTTTTCGGGGTTGCCGCTCTTGAATATGCCCGAACCTACGAATACGCCCTCCGCGCCGAGCTGCATCATCAAAGCGGCGTCGGCAGGGGTAGCTACGCCGCCTGCGGCGAAGTTTACTACGGGCAACTTTCCGTTTTCGTGCACGTATTTAACCAAATCGTAGGGCACCTGCAAGGTCTTTGCGGCTTCGTAAAGCTCGTCCTCCTGCATAGAAGTGAGTTTCCTTATTTCGGACTGCATCATTCTCATATGTCTTACGGCCTGCACAACGTCGCCCGTGCCCGGTTCGCCCTTGGTTCTAATCATAGACGCGCCTTCGGCAATGCGCCTCAACGCCTCGCCCAAATCCCTCGCGCCGCACACGAAGGGTACTTTAAACCGGGTTTTGTCGATATGGTATTTGTCGTCCGCGGGCGAAAGCACTTCGCTTTCGTCGATATAGTCAATCTCTATCGCCTGCAAAATCTGCGCTTCGGCAAAGTGACCTATGCGGCACTTAGCCATTACGGGTATGGATACCGCCGCCTGAATACCTTTAATCATCTTGGGGTCGCTCATACGCGAAACGCCGCCCGCCGCGCGAATGTCCGCGGGTATTCTTTCCAATGCCATAACCGCGCAAGCGCCCGCCGCTTCGGCTATTTTTGCCTGTTCGGGCGTGGTAACGTCCATAATTACGCCGCCTTTAAGCATCTGCGCAAGGTTTTTGTTGAGTTCGAGTCTGTCGTTTTTCATAATTACTCCTGTCAAATTAAAAAATTTAATAATTTCCGTGTTAGGTCGGCAATCTGCCACAATAAAAAAGGGTAAAATATTATTCTACCCATTGACATATTATACATATTTTTGATATTATTGAAATATCCAATTTTATTATTTTTTTTAATACCAGATTTCTGACTATGCTGACTTATGAACTGACGGAAAAAAGTAAATACTATTCCCTGTATTCCTTTATACGCGAGGATATATTAAAGGGCAACTTAAAGAGCGGGGATAAACTCCCGTCCAAGCGCACTCTTGCCGAAAATTTGTCGGTAAGCGTGGTAACCGTACAGAACGCGTACGAGCAGCTCCTTGCCGAAGGCTATGTAATTTCTAAAGAGCGCAGCGGCTATTTCGTCGCTGACGTGAATTTTTCGTTTTCGGGCGAAACGCGGGCGGAAGTTCTTCCCGAACCCGAGAAAAAGGGATATGCGCTCGATTTGGTAAGCGGCAATACGCCTGCGTATCTCTTCCCGTTTTCGGTGTGGGCGCGGCTTATGCGCGCCACTCTTTCCGACGAGGGCGAACATCTGTTGGAACGCGTTCCGTGCGACGGCGACTGCGCCCTTAAAAGCGAAATAGCCGCCTATCTGTACCGCGTGCGCGGCGTTAAGGTCAATCCTCGTTACGTCGTAGTGGGCGCGGGGGCGGAGTATCTCTACGGCGTAATAGTGCAGATTCTCGGCAGAGACAAGCTATACGCGGTGGAAAATCCCGGCTACGGCAAAATATCCTCAGCTTACGCCTTAAACGGCGCAAAATGCGCCTATATCCCCGTAAATTTGCAGGGCGTTGATTGCGACGCGGTCGAGCGGTCGGAAGCCGACGTTCTGCATATATCTCCCTCTCACCAATACCCTACGGGCGCGGTGACGCCCGCTGCAAACAGGGCGCGGCTTATCAAGTGGGCGCAGGATAACGATTCGTATATAGTGGAGGACGATTACGACAGCGAATTCCGCCTGTACGGCAAGCCGTTGCAGAGTATGCTGGGGCTTTCCCGCGACAGGGTAATTTACGTGAATACCTTTTCAAAGAGCCTCGCGCCGTCTATGCGTATGGGATATATGGTATTGCCGCCCAAGCTGTACGCAGAGTTTACAAGGCTTTTCGGCAGAAGCGCAAACGTCGTGCCGCTGTTTGAACAGAAAACTCTTGCCGCTATGCTCGGCGAAGGACACCTCGAACGTCACATAAACCGCCTTAAAAACCATTACAGGGGGGTTAGGAGCAAGCTGATGGAGGCGATAGCCTCTCTGCCCGTAAAAACGCAGATTATAGAAACGGGCAGCGGACTTCACTTTACCGTAAAATTCCCCGAAGGCTATTCCGACGAAAGGATAAAGGCGGAGGCGGCTAAGCGCAATATAAACGTAAAAGTGCTTTCCGATTATCTGCTTTCTCCTGCGGACGGGTGCGAGGGGGTGGCGGTCGTCAACTATTCGGGAGTGACCGAAGAACAGCTTGAAAAGCTGCGCGGGGAAGCGACTCCGCTGTCGCCGAGAAACGCCGCCACGCAACGCCGCTAAGCAACGCGGGAATTTTGAATATGAGCGCGGAGAGCAAACAATTTAAGCGCGGAGCGCGAGCCGTAAAGGCTCGCGCTCCGCGCTTACAATATATGAAGGTGTGCCTGTTTAACGATTTACGCTCCACAGCACGATAGACTGTTCGGATAATTAAAAATAAAGACCGCACTTTGCCGTGCGGTCTGTTCTTTCAAATCATCTTCCGTTGCTTATCTCGCGCAACCTAACGATACGTAAGATAGGGGTGAAATACCGGTTCCGTATTCGTTTCTGTCAAGTTCCGCAATCTTTTCGTACATATCCATAACGTATGCCTCCTGAAAGATTTTATTTCCGACGTTTGTCGGATAGTTTTCAGGGCTTGAGCCCTGACTGTCGTTAATTATCTTGCGCAGTCGAGAACTACGTAAGAAAGAGGGGACACGCCCATTTCGTTCTTGTCGCTGTCGTAAGCGTTAAGCTGTTCGTAAATATTCATATATCTCTGACCTCCTTAAAGGTATTCGGGCAAGGCGCTTTTCCGCGCTTTTGCCTTCGGTTTAATCTGTTTTTGCTCGGTTTTTTTCCGATTACGATTGCAGTATATCATTCACGATTTTGTTAGTCAATAACATTTGAAAAATTTTTAAAAAAGTCAATTATGTTATTTTCTAACATAATTATATGATAATAACTTTAATTTATGTTAATTTTCAGATAAAATGTAAAATCAGTGTAAATTAATAACAAAAATAACAAAATTTTACATTTAGCAACAAAAAATCCTATTTTTTTGGTATGTATTTCCCCTGAGCATAAATTGTGCTTAAAGCGGCTATAATTTTTTCTTAATTCAAAGCCCGTCCCGCGCCTATTCCGTAATTATTATAAACCTTTATGTCCGTTCGAAACGATAAAATTTTACGCGGAGTGCGCCGAAGGCTAAGATAACGGAGGGCGGAGATTAAGTCAGCGCTGAAATTATTAAAAGCGTGGGAGGGATATAATAAAAGCTCCGCGGATTGCCCGGGCAATCCGCGGAGCTTTTTAATGCAAACTTTGAGTTTACGACTTCGCATTATTTTACGGAAATATCCAGATAGTCTTCGGGGTCCGCAGGTTCGCCGTTTACGGAAACTTCAAAGTGCAGGTGCGCTCCCTCTTTGTATTCGCTGCCGCAGGGCGCGGCAACCGTTCCTATAACGTCTCCGCGGCTTACGCTATCGCCCACGGCGAGGTTTTCAGCCGCGTCGATAAACTTATAGGTGGTCTTTATTCCGTTTTCGTGGGAAAGGGTAATAACCGTCCCGTCGAGCAAGTCGCCCGCGGTAATGCTCTCCACTGTGCCGTCAAGCGTAGCCATAACCTGCGTGCCCGCTGCCGCCGCCAAATCCACGCCCGTGTGGAAGTGGTAGCAGCCAAGCGTAGAATTTTTATAGAAGATATAAGAGGTTATAAGGTCTACCTGTTCGACGGGCGATATAAATTCGTACTTGGTTGAAGTGTCTACGCTTCCGCCGTTCTCGTCCCCGCCGGGATTTTCCTGATCCTTGTCGCTATCCAACGTTACGTTCGATTTAGAACCGTTTACCGTAAAGATAACCGATACGGTTATCGCCGCGATGATAAGCACGCAAGCTCCCAGAATCAGATAATAACGTAAAATTCTTTTTTTGCTGTTTTTTTCCTTGTCCATATTAGTTACTCCTTTTATGTAATTTCGGTCGGTAAATGGTTTATTGACCGTCATCGAAGGTTTTATACCTTTATTTTTGCGGCGCGTATTCGACGCTTGCGCCCGCTCAATATCCGCCGAAGATTATGGGGGAAGCCACGGTAACGCCTTGCTCCTTTACGCATATATGCAAATTTATCCGCTTGCCGTATAAGGTTACGGAATAGGGCAAATCCGCCGTGCAGTAATAATTCACGCTGTCGGAAAGCGTCTCTTCAAAAACTATCTCGCCGTTTACGCTTTTAAGAAAGGATTGCAGATTTAAACTTTTAAAGCTTGTCGCTTCGCCGCAGACGTCCGTCAAAGTAAGCTTTTTCAGCTCAGCTCCCGAAGTCACGGTTATTACCTTGCAGTTTTTGGAGCTGTCGCCCACGAAAAAGGTGTAGCTGTCGCCGCATTCAAACGCGAGCTTCTGCGGCGATAGGGCGACCGCTACGCACAGCGCCGCTGCCGATACGAGCGTTATGAAAATTTTAACGGCTGCGCGCATAACGAAAACCTCCCCCGCGAAAATCACAGGGAAGGTATTGACCGAAATATTAAAAATTAAACGCGCAAAATCGAGGCGGGCTTAAAAGACTGCGAATGATTCCTATAAAAATATTATTTAAACCGAACGTATAATCGGCTGTTATAGGCAAACAAAACGCGGCGCGTTAAAAAACGCGCCGCCTGCCTTCTTATTAAGTCTATTTATTAAGTTCGATTTGAAAGAGAATAGGGAGCTGACGAAAATAAGATATCAAGGCTAAGCCTTGCAACCGCCGCAGCTCTTGCAGTTTCCCGTACATTTTTTATAAGTTATTCCCGTGGAGGAATACATTTCGCCGCTGTAACTGCGCTCTGCGCGGTTTCCGCAGTCGGGACAGGTCACTCCGTCGTCGAATTTTTTTACCAGCTCTTCAAACTGCTTGCCGCAGTTCGGGCATTTGTACTGTAAAATAGGCATTATTTTTTATTCCTGCGTTTATTGCGGCGTTTCTGGTTGCCGTTCAAAGTACTGCGCGATTTCAGCATCAATACGGCTACCGCCGCAGTCAACAGCAGCGCGCCGCCCATTACCAGCCAGAACCATATGGTGGAAGTTTCTCCGTTGAACGCCTGAAAGGGTACGGGCATATTCATTCCCCAGAATCCCGCTATCATAGTCGGTATCGCCAGAAGAATTGTTATTATGGTCAGCCTTTTCATTGTGTCGTTGGCGTTGTTTGAGATTACCGAACCGTACGCGTCCATAGTTACGGACAGAATGTCCTTATATATTCGGCACATTTCGATCGCCTGATTGCTTTCGATTACCATATCGTCGTATAAATCCTGATAATCTTCGCGCGTGGCGACCGCTTCCACTTTGGAAAGTTTTTCGTGTACTTTATAGTTGGAGTTCAGCGAGGTTGAAAAATATACGAGCGAGTTTTCAAGGTCGAGCAGCTGTAAAATTTCCTCGTTTTTCAGCGTTCTGCCCAGCTCCGCCTGCACGCGGTGCGATTTGCGGTCTATCTGTTTAAGGCAGTACAGAAATCTCTTCGCGTTGCCCATCATAAAGTTTAATATAAACCCTACGGGCTTGTCGCAAAAGACCTTTATTCTGCCCGTAATGAAATCGCGCAATACGGGGTTGCCTTTCAGACATACGGTTATTATGCAGTCTTTGTTGTAAATTATGGCGAGCGGAAGGGTGGAATAGCTGTCGCCGCTGTCGCTCTCCTCGATAATCGGGCAGTCTACGACGAACATACTCGCGCCGTTGTCGAATTCGGTACGCGCGCGCTCCTCTTCGTCGAGCGCGGCTTTTATCATATCTTCCGGCACGCCGGTGAACGAAGCGACGTCCTCGACCTCGTCGTCGGTGGGGTTTACCAAATCCACCCAGCACAGATTTCTGTACTCGGTTACCTGCATAAGCTTTAAGTTTTCGTTAGTTACAAAGTATTTTACCATTTGCCACCTCAAATAAAAATGCGCGGAAAACTTCCGCGCAAAGCAAACGTAGCGTAGTAACGAAAACTTTTCGGCGGCAGTTAAATCCTAATATTAAAATTGCAACTGTGTGGGTTACCGTCCATAAATAAAACCTTAACAAACCTTTGCGTACGGGTGAGAAATTATTTCCCGCAGCCTTTTTATTATACCCCATAATATTCGGTTTGGCAACAAAAAGTTTTCAGAAATTTCATATAAGTTTTAAATTTATCGCGTTAAACCTATGCGTGCGCGGCGTATCATACGCCGCGCACGCTCGCCGATAACCCTATATGATGATTTTGCCTTCTATAAAGCTTGTAAAAATACCCTCCACGTCGCCGCGCTTTGCGAACGGGGCGATCATAGCCTCGGGAGAAGCTACCTTAAATTTATTGTCCTTAAAGTATTCTTTCAAAGCGGCTTTGAACTTGTCGTCGCCCAGACAGGTCCGCACCGATTCAAACAGCAGCAGCCCTTTGTTATAGGCTATGTTGGTGTATTCGTAGTCGCTTACGTATTCCGTAAGCTTTCTGTTCATAGTGGTGTCGGCGTCGCCGAAAATCTGATTGTAGACCGAATAGAACGCGCGATAGCTCTTGGTCGCCGAGCCGAGCATACCCGTTCTCGTCACGCCGTATCTAGGGTAATTTTCGAAGAACATAAGGCAGGAGTATTCCGCAAGTCCTTCGTCCTGCCAGCCGCAGTTCGCCTGGTCGTTGCCCACCATTGCGTACCACCACTGGTGCGCGTTTTCGTGCACTACGGTATACAGCGCGCCAGACGCGTCCAGCCTATCCGAAATCATAGTCAGCGCGGGATATTCCATACCGCCCATACAGAATCCCGTCTGAACCACCGAAAGCGCGGGATAGGCGTACTCGCCGAATTGGTCCGAAAAATATTTGAAACTGTCCGCGGCGGTGGACAGCGTCGTCTGCGGATTGGAATCGTCGTAATAATAGTAATATATCTGCTTTCCGTCTGCGTTTTCGGATACGACGCTGAATTTATCCGACATAACCGCGGCGAAATCGCGCGCCGACGACAGCTTGTATTTGAGTATCTTGTTTCCCGCCGCCTTGCTTTCGGAAACTAACTTGCCGCTTGCGGCCACCGTATATTTTTCGGGTACGGTAAGATTAACCACGTAATCCGCACATTCGGAAACGAACGGGTCTCCGCACGCGACGTAAGGCGTCTCGCTGAATCCTTCGCGCGTGTAAATGCATAAAACGGGATAGAAATTGCCGAGGTTTACCGTGTTTTCGGTGACGCCCGTGCGGTGGTTTACCAAGGCGAGCTTCAAGCAATAGTTAATCGAAATTTTAACGCTCTCGTCGGGATATACGGGGGCGGTAAGGTTGACTATAAGTATATTTTCGTCCCCGCCGCCGACGTCCCAGCCCGCGCAGTTCTCTACGTTTTCCACCGTCATATATCCGTAGTTTACGCCCGCGTAGTAAGCCTGCGCCGAGTACGCCGCGGATACAGGCGAATAGGACGCGCCCTGCCTGTATGCGTTGCCCCAAAGGTTGAATTTCAAATCGGAAATCTGATTGTCCGTATTATTGAAAAAGGTGTAGTCCACCCTGCCCGTAAGCGTGCGTTCCTCTTCGTCGTAGGATGCGGTTATCTCGTACGAACTTCTGTCGGCGTTTTTTGCGCAGCCGTAAACGGGCGCGGAGAATATTACCGTTGCGGCGATTATGATAAAGGCGATTAATTTTTTCATACCATAAAAATATGCGTACGGGTCATTTTATAGAACGCTTCCGCACCTTTTATGGCACACAAAAATATCCTGCGGGAGTATAAATAATTGTATGAAAATATGCGTGGCTACACAGCCTTTAAAGGATAACGTCAATCTGCCCGCCTGCGACTTGTGCGTTTTCGGGTTCGGTGCGCTCGGCGAAGTCAATTACGAAAGCGAGCTTTCGGGCAAGACGGATAAATTCGAAGAGCTTGCTCTCCTTTCCAGAACGCTGTCCTGCGGGGTAGCCTGCGGCTGCACTACGTTCAGTTGCGGTTTGAAGCGCAAGTCCGCGGCGGTAGCCGACAGGGGGAAACTTCTGGGTATTTCGGATATGCTGCACGTCATCGACGGCGAGGACTTCAAAAGCGGAGCGGGGCTGGGACTTTACAAGGTTTCAGGCTATAAGATAGGGGTGTGCGTGGAAAACGATATTTATTTCCCCGAAAACGTAAAGGCGTTATCCCTTTGCGGCTGCAATCTGATCGTCTGTTTTCTGGAAAATTCGGGCGACAATATGCCGCCTCTGCTCATACGCGCGTATTCGTATCTTTACGGCGTGCCCGTAGTGCTTTCGGCGGGCAAGGTGGCGTATCTTGCCGAAATCACCGGCGCGGTCGCCTCCTCCAATCAGAAAATCGTAACCTTCGAAACCGACCCTAAAAACTATTACCGCGTGATATCCACCCGCAGCCGCGGCATTTTGCAGACCTTTTCCGACGATTACTGACTTATAACGCCGCGCGTCGCTTCCGACGCAAAAAAACAGACGGCGCCAAAGACGGAAAATTTATTTTTAAAAGCGGCGAAAGCCGCTTGTTTTTTGAATGGTTATGCGTTATAATGATATGCGTATAAGTTTATACGGCGCGTATTAAGTTTATAATTTTAAATAAAATCACGCGCGCGATTAATTTTAAAGGTTGAAAGCTTATGTTCAGTATGACCGGTTACGGAAGAGGGGAATATAAAGAGGGCGGCATAGAGATGACTGCGGAGATAAAAACCGTAAATAACCGCTATCTGGATATTTCGGTAAAATGCCCCAAAATTTTTCTCGGCTACGAGGAGGTTATCCGCTCCGCCGTCAGGGAAAAACTTACGAGAGGACACGCGGACGTTTTCATTTCCTTTACCGATAAACGCGAAAAGGCGAAAGAGATTTACCTCGACGAAGCCGCCGCAAGGGCGTACGTGACCGCGGCGGAAAAGATTAAAAACCTTTTCCCCGACCTCGAAAACGATTTCACCGTTTCGTCGGTTATGCGCCTTCCCGACGTTCTCAAACAGGAAGAGAGCGCGGGCGCGGACGAACAGCTTATTTCCGCGCTTAAAGCCGCTCTCGGCGCAGCTCTGGACAAGTTGAACGTAATGCGCGAAACAGAGGGCGAAAAGCTTGCGGACGATATGCTGGGCAGGGTGTGCGCGATAGAAAATCTCGTCGGAAAAATTTCCCTCCGCGCCCCTCTTGTCGCGGCTAACTATAAGCAGAAGCTTGAAGAAAAGCTTAAAAACTATCTCGACGGCGTCAATCCCGACGAGGGCAGACTGCTTACCGAAGTCGCGGTGTTTACGGATAAGAGCAACATAGACGAGGAGCTTACAAGGCTCAAATCCCACATAAGCCAGTTCAGGGCAATCGCAAAGGAAAAGCTCGTGGGCAGAAAACTCGATTTCCTCGTGCAGGAATTCAACCGCGAAACAAACACGATATGTTCTAAGTCCAACGACCTGGAAATAACCAAGTGCGGACTCGATTTGAAAAACGAAATAGAAAAAATAAGAGAACAGGTGCAGAACGTTGAATAATACGAAAGGAATGCTCGTCGTAATATCCGGTCCGTCGGGCGTAGGCAAGGGCACGGTAGTAAACGAGCTGATGAAAAAGAGCGGAAGAATGGCTTTGTCCGTTTCGTGCACCACGCGCAGCCCGAGAGAGGGCGAGGTGGACGGCAAAAGCTACTTCTTTCTGACCAAAGAAACATTCGAAAAGATGATAGCAGAGGGCGGATTTTTAGAATATTCCAACCATTTCGACAACTATTACGGCACGCCTAAATTTTTCGTCGAAGAAAAGCTGAAAACCCACGACGTCATTCTGGAAATAGAGCCCGACGGCGCGCTCAACGCGAAAAAGGTCTATCCCGACGCCCTTCTGATTATGATAACTCCGCCTTCTCGGCAGGAGCTTGTCGCCCGCCTTCGCGGCAGGGGAACGGAGGACGAAGAGGTTATCGCCCGCCGCCTCGCCCGCGCGGACTACGAGATGTCCAAAGCAAAGGATTACGATTACGTAGTGATTAACGATAAAATAGACGCTACGGTAGACGAAATACTGAATATAATAGAAAACGCAAGGAAAGGAGATAAATTATGATTAATAAACCCGCAGTCGACAGCTTGATAGAAAAACTCGGCGAAAACGGAGTGCCCGCTTCGCGCTACGCGCTCTGCGTAGTAGTAGCCAAGAGGGCGAGGCAGATAATCGAACAGAACGGCGCGAATAATCCCAAGGAGAACCCCGAACGTTTAAAGGAAATCGCGCTCGCGTGCGAGGAGATAGAGTCCGGCAAGGTCAAAGCAGTAAAGGACTGACGCATCGATTTTTCGGGTCGGCGCAATAAAAAGTCATACGCCGCCCAATCAGCCCCTTATCGGGGCTGAAATTTTCTTTAAATCTCGGCTTTGTCCCGACGCTCGGTTGATTTTTAACCCATCAACCGCCGATTGCGGCGCAGCCTGAATATATAAGCGGAGGAGCGGATTTTGTTCGCGCAGGTTATAGTTGACGTAGCCCACAGTCAGGTGGATAGAATATTCGAATATTCCTGCCCCCCCGAAACAAAGACGGGGTGCAGGGTCAAGGTCTCGTTCGGCGGCAGGATAATAGAAGGTTTCGTGGTGGGAGTATCCGATACCTGCTCTTTCGACCCTAAAAAAATCAAGCCGATTACCGCCGTCTACGACGAACCGCCCGCGCTCGTGCCCGAATGTTTTTCGCTTATGGAGCGCATTGCTGAGCGTTACCGCGTGCCCAAAGCCGTGGCGTTGCGGCTGTTTCTCCCCTCCGAAATGCGGCTGGGCAAAGTTAATAACGTCTACGATAAATTCATAAAGATAAAGGATTTCTCCGTCCCCCTTTCGAAATCCGCAAAGAAACAGGCGGAGGCGTTGAACGCGCTCGCCGACGGCGGAGAGTACGAATTTACCGCGTTTGCGGAAAAGTACGGCAGGGCGGCGGTAAACGTCCTCGTTGAAAAGGGCGCGGCGGAAGTTTTTAAGGTGAGGCGCAACCGTACGCCTATGCTCGGTGAGAGCGGCGGCGAGACGCGTAAGGTTCTGACGGAGGCGCAGACGGCGGCTCTCGATTATATAGGTAATACCGATAAGCGCGTCGTGCTTATACACGGCGTGACGGGCAGCGGAAAAACCGAAATATATCTCAACTACATAGCGGAAGTGCTTAAACAGGGCAAAACGGCTATATTTCTCGTGCCCGAAATTTCTTTAACCCCCCAGATGCTCTCTCAGCTTCGCCAAAGATTCGGGCAGAAAGCCGCCATAATGCACAGCGGACTGTCCGCAGGCGAAAGATTCGACGAGTGGTGGCGCTTGCGCAACGGCGAGGCGAAAATAGCCATAGGCGCGCGCTCGGCGGTATTCGCGCCTTTGGAAAACCTCGGCGCGATAATCATAGACGAGGAGCACGATTCGTCGTATCAGTCTGAAACCGCGCCCCGCTATTCCACCGCGGATATAGCCGAAATGAGGGCGGAATATAACGATTGCAAGCTTATTTTAGGCAGCGCTACGCCGTCGGTGGAAAGCTACGTCAAAGCCGCGGAGGGCAGTTTCGGGCTTATCACCCTCACCGAGCGCATAAACAAAAAACCGATGCCCGAAATAATCATTGCCGATATGCGCAGGGAAGTGAGAAGCGGAAACAACTCCGCGTTTTCGCGCGCGCTTAAAGAGGAGCTTGCCGCAACGCTCGAAAGCGGCAATCAGGCGATAATCTTTCTCAACCGCAGGGGATACGCAAAGACTGTAATCTGTCAGGACTGCGGCTACGTAGCCAAATGCGAAAATTGCGACGTATCGCTGACCTATCATTCGGAAGAGAACTGCCTTAAATGCCACTATTGCGGGGCTAAATACCGTATGCTCGATTCCTGCCCCGAGTGCGGCGGCAGGCGTTTAAGATACAGCGGCACGGGCACGCAGAGGGTGGTCTCCGATTTGAAGCGGCTTTTCCCCGAGGCGCGCATTTTAAGAATGGATAACGACACCGTTTCGGGCAAGGACGGGCATTATAAAATATTAAAGCAATTTTCCGATAAGCAGGCGGACGTGCTGGTCGGCACGCAGATGATAGCCAAGGGGCACGACTTTCCGTCGGTAACTCTCGTGGGGATTCTGGACGCGGATATGAGCCTGCATTTTTCAGACTACCGTTCGGGCGAGCGCACCTTTCAGCTGATTACGCAGGTTGCGGGCAGAAGCGGCAGGGCGGGCGACAAGGGCAAGGTGGTTTTGCAGACCTGCTCTCCCGAAAACTACATTCTGCGCTATGCGGTGGCTTACGATTACGCGGGCTTTTTCGATAACGAAATAAAACTGCGTAAAGAAACCTTCTTCCCCCCGTACGCCCTTATAGTCAGGATAATGGTCGTCGCCGAAGAGGATAAATGCGCGTTGGAAGCGTTGAAGGGCGCTTACTTTGCCGCAGAGAGCCTGCGCAAAGACCACCCGCAGGAATTTATATTTTTGAACAAGATGCACTCCCCCGTAAAAAAAATACAGGGCAAGGTGCGCTATCAGGTGCTTATGCGCCTCAAAAGCGGCGGGCTTTTGCCTGAAATTTACGGCATAGCCGAAGAGTTTTCCACTCCGTCCGCTCTCGTTTACGTGGAAGAAAACCCCGTAAATCTGTCTTAACGGGCGTGCTAATAAGCGATAGATAAGGAGATATTATGGCATACAGATACGTTGTGCAGGTCGGAGACGACGTGTTAAGAAAGAAATGCGAAGAGGTAAAGGTGTTCGGCAAAGAGCTCGCCTCACTTTTAGACGATATGAAGGAAACAGTCCGCGCGGAAAACGGCGCGGGTCTTGCCGCGCCGCAGATAGGTCTGCCCATACGCGTGGTGGTTATCGACGTGGAAGAGGGCTTTTACGAGATGATAAACCCCGTAATTCTATCTACCAAGGGCGAACAGACGGGCGCGGAGGGCTGCCTTTCCGTAAAGGGCAAGCAGGGTACGGTTACAAGACCGTACAGGGTAAAAGCCGAATACCGCGACCGCACGGGCAAGAAACACAAGCTCACGGCGGAGGGCTTTTTCGCCCGCGCGGTATGCCACGAGCTCGACCACCTCGACGGCATTATTTATACGGACAGAGCAAGCGAAGTTTACGACCTGAACGAGGAAGAGGACGATAAATGAAAATAGTTTTCGCAGGTTCGCCCGAATACGCAGTGCCCTCTCTCGCCGCTCTCATAGACAGTGGCAAAGAGGTAGTCGCCGTCATTACCCAGCCCGACAGACCGGTGGGCAGGAAGCGCGTCCTTACGCCCACGCCCGTGAAGGCTTACGCTATAAGCCGCGGCATACCCGTCTACGACTTCGAAAAAGTTCGCTTACACGCAGACCGGGTAAAAGCCATCGGGGCGGATATTATGATAACCTGCGCTTACGGTCAGCTTCTATCGCAGGAAATTTTGGACTGCTTCCCCAAGGGCGTGTGGAATCTGCACGCCTCGCTCCTGCCCGAATTCAGGGGCGCAAGTCCCATTCAGTCGGCTATACTTGCAGGTAAAACGCATACGGGCATAACCGTTATGAAAACCGAGCTGTCGCTGGATACGGGCGATATTCTGCTCGTAAAGCGGTGCGAAATCGGCGGAAAAACCTGCGGCGAGCTTTCGGAAGTTCTGTCCGCGCTTTCCGCGGAAGCGGCGGCGGAGGCGGTGAATCTTCTGGAAACAGGCGAAGAAAATCTGCTGATTCAGGACGAAGCCAAGGCTACCTACTGCAAAAAGATAATTAAATCAGACGCGCGTATAGATTTTTCGGTCGACGCCGAAAAGGCTGTCAACCTGATAAACGCCATGAGTCCGGCGCCAGCGGCGTTCTGCTATCTCAACGGCGAGCCGATAAACGTCTACAAGGCAGAGCTTGCGGATGGAGATTACGGCGGCGCAATCGGCGAAGTGGTAGCGGCGGACAGAAAAAACGGAATAATAGTAAAATGCGCTGACGGAGCGGTTTCGCTGACGTCAGTTCAATTTCAGGGTGGCAAACCGCAGAGCGCGGCGGACGCGGTAAACGGCAGAAAAATAAAGGCGGGCGACGTACTTGACTAACCCTCTCGCAGACCCTTATTTCGTACTCGTTCAGGTATATTCCAAGGGCAAATTTCTAAAACAGGCAATTTCCGAAACGCCGACGGAACCTTTGAACAGGGCGCGCACGGTTAAAATTTGCTACGGCGTAGTTGAAAAGGATATATACTTAAATTATTTAATTGCGCAAAACGCTGCTTCGCAACCTAAAAGCGCGGTCAGGCTGATTTTAAAAATCGCGCTGTATATGCTTGAATTTATGGACAAGCGCGACTATATGGTCGTGGATTGCGCAGTGGAGCTTACAAAAAAACTCGGCAAAGGCGGGGCTGCGGGTTTCGTGAACGCCTTCCTGCGCTCGTATAAGACGCCGCCGTTGCCCGAGAGAGCGGACGAGGCGTTGTCGGTAAAATGCTCCGCGCCGCTGTGGCTGGTAAAAAAGTTGAAGCGCAGCTATAAGTCGGAAGCGGAAGATATTCTCACCGCTCCCAGCCTCGGCGTAAGCGTGCGTTTTAAGCGCGGCGAAGAAAAGTACGCGGATAAAGAGAGCGCGGATACGCCCTTTAAAGGCGTAAGAATATTTAAAAATTTCGTTCGGGACGACGGCTTTTTCAACGGCGACTACACCTTTCAGTCGGTAGGCTCTGTCGCCATTTGTTCGGCAATACCCCCCTGCGAACGCCTTTTGGACGCGTGCGCCGCCCCGGGCGGCAAGAGCGTGCTTCTGGCGGAAAAATGCGCAAGCGTCACCGCGTGCGAACTGCACGCGCACAGGGTAGAACTTATCGACGCTTACGCGAGCCGTATGGACGCGCAGAACGTCGTCGCAAGGCAGGCGGACTCTTCCGTATTCATTCCCGAATACGAAGGTAAATTCGACGCGGTTCTTTGCGACGCGCCCTGTTCGGGGACGGGCGTCATAAACGAAAATCCCGATATAAAGCTCAACCGCAGAGAGGAGGATATAGCCTCTTTGAACGTCGTTCAGCTGGCTATTTTGGAAAACTGTTCGCGCTACGTCAAAACGGGCGGAGCGCTGTACTATTCCACATGTTCGGTTCTGCCCGAAGAAAACGACAGCATAGCCTGTATGTTTTTGCAAAAGCACCCCGAATATTCCTTGAATATCCCCGATTCCCCGCTCGTAAACAGGCGCACGAAATTCGGGTTGCAGTTTCTGCCGCATATTTCCCTCGGCGCGGGCTTCTTTCTCACCTCTTTCATAAAAAATAATTGACAAACCTAATTAAAAAAGCAAATTCACGGTAAACGCTAACGGCAATATCGCAACTAAAAACCGAAACTACGGTATGTAATAGATGAAAAGCATAATACAGGACCTTTCATACAAACAGACGGAGGAACTTATTCTCTCCCTCGGCGAAAAAAAATTCCGCGCGAAACAGCTTTACGACGGGATTATGCAGGGCAAGAACGTATCCGAAATTTCCGTTCTTCCGCAATCGTTAAAGCAAAAACTCTGCGAGACGTTCGAGGACTGCGCGATAGAGATAATACGCACGCTGAAAAGCGAGGACGGCACTGAAAAATACCTTTTCCGCCTCGCCGACGGCAACGTGATAGAGGGCGTGTTTATGCAGTATAAATACGGCAATACGCAATGCGTATCCACGCAGGTGGGTTGCAGAATGGGATGTAAATTCTGCGCAAGCACGCTGAACGGGCGCGTGCGCGATTTAACTTCCGGCGAGATACTATCGCAGATTTTAAAGGTCAACGCTCTGCACGGCGGCGATTGCAAAAATCGCGCGGTAACGAACGTGGTGCTTATGGGCAGCGGAGAGCCGCTGGACAACTACGACAACGTGGTGAGTTTTCTTAAAAACGCGACCGCCGAGGGCGGTATCAATATTTCGGCGCGCAATATATCCCTTTCAACCTGCGGTCTTGCAGACAGAATGCGCGATTTAGCCGACGAGGGCATACCTGTAAATTTAACCGTTTCTCTGCACGCGGTAGACGATACGGAACGCGCGAGGACTATGCCTATTGCCAACAAATGGAAAATAGAAGAGATTTTAGACGCGTGCTCTTACTATTTTTCAAAGACGGGCAGGCGCTATATTTTCGAGTACGCGCTCATAGAGGGCGAAAACTGCGACAAGCGGCACGCCGAAGGTCTGATAAAGCTTTTAAAGGGCAGACCCTGCCACGTAAACCTCATAAGGCTTAACGAGGTGAAGGAACGCGGGCTTAAAGGTCTGGGCGAAAAGCAGGCTTACGCCTTTCTGGGTATGCTTGAAAAGGGCGGACTTTCCGCCACGCTTAGAAGGCGCACGGGAGCGGATATAGGCGGAGCGTGCGGACAGCTCAGGGCTTCCTATCTGGGGGAGTAAACGCGCTTTTAAGTCTTTTTTAGACGGTTTGAGTTTGAAATAATTAAAATCAAACTTTAAAACGCTTTTTGCCTGAACGGCGAATAAGCGATATAATGCGGATAATAAATCTCGATTAAATATAAAGGAGATTTTATGAGTATTAAAAAATTGAAGTTGATTACCGGATTAATAGGGCTTACGGGCGCGATAGCCACGGTTTTCTTTGCGTTTTTCTCCGTGCCGTACGTATCGGCGCAAGTGCCCGAAAGCGGCGACGCAAGAATGCTTGGCTTAGCGGTAGTCTACATAATTTTTTTAATCGCCTTTTGCGCGCTTGCGCTTTTGCAATTAATATCGTCGGTATTGTTGATGACCGTTAAGCCTAAGACCCGCGCATTTTACGTGGTCGAGTGCGCTTTGTCGGTTTTCGATATAGCTGATTTTATATTGATAGTATGGTTCGCCGCAATGCTCGTTGAAATCATCGGCGGCGCCGTATTGCCCGTTATAACCGCATTGTGCGTTTTACCCGTTGCGTCAGCGGTTGTATTAAAAATAATCTGTGCCGTTAAATTCAAACCCGAAGGTAAAGGGGTGGAAGTTACGGCAGAAAACGGAAAAGAAAACGCCGCCGCAAGCGGCAACGAGGTTAAAAATGATTAAGATTGCTCCTTCTATTCTTTCGGCAGATTTTTCGGCTATGGGAGAAGCCATAGCAAAACTCAACGCGGCGAAAGCCGACGTCATTCATTGCGACGTTATGGACGGTAGCTTCGTTCAGCCCATAACCTTCGGCGGTCAGATGGTTAAAAATATAAGACCCCTTACCTCCCTTCCGCTGGACGTGCATCTTATGATAGAGCATCCCAAAACGCAGATAAAATTCTTTGCGGAAGCGGGCGCGGACGTAATAACCGTGCATTACGAGGCGTGCGCTAAAATTTCGCCGTCATACCTTAAAGAAACGCTCGAACTTATTAAATCCTACGGCGTCAAGTGCGGAGCGGTGGTAAACCCCGATACCGACGTGGAAAAGATTTTCGACGTGTTCGATATATGCGATATGGTGCTGGTAATGTCGGTATTCCCCGGTTACGGCGGGCAGAAATTTATCCCCACCGCACTCGAACAGGTCAAAAAAGCTAGGGAATACGCGATAAAAATCGGCAAAGCGGATATGGATATAGAAATCGACGGAGGAGTAACGGTTGAAAATTCTCCCGAGATAAGGCGGGCGGGCGCGAACGTGCTCGTCGCGGGCTCTACCGTGTTCAAATCGTCGGATATGTCGGCTACTATCGCCGCGCTTAAAGCTCAATGAAAGGAATTTTGCTGTTGAACGGCGAGCCTTACGGGGAAGAGATAGATTGTTCCCAAGCCGTAGTTTACTGTTGCGACGGCGCGTACGAATGGGCTAAGGGAAGGGTAAGGATAGATAAAAACGTCGGCGATTTCGACAGCCTCGGCTATATCCCCGACCCGGTTCCCGAAGAAATTTATCCCTCGGAAAAGAATTTTACCGACGGCGAAATAGCCGTAAACAAAATGATAGAGGCGGGCGCGGACGAGATAGAAATATACGGCGGTGGCGGCGGCAGAGAGGACCATTTTCTGGGCAATCTGCAACTGCTTTACGCCTGTCTTAAAAGGGAAGTTCAGGCAAAACTCGTCACCTCACGTTCGGTGATTTTCGCCGCGAGCGGCAGAATCGCTCTCGACGGATTGCGCGGCAGAACGGTGTCGGTGTTACCTTTCGGCGACTTTGCGCGTATAATTAATAGTGCAGGGTTAAAATACGTTTATCCGGAAAGGTTGCGTTCGGGAGAATGCCGGGGGATTTCCAACGTGGTCGAAAGCGACAGCGCGTTCGTCGAAGTGGATAAACGCGACGTTGCCCTGATTATAATTAACAGGGGGAAGGTATGACGATTATCTGCATTAAACCTCCTAAGGTTGTGCAAAAAATTCTTAAAGTGATATGCAAAAAATAAAATGGTGCGATATGCATTGCGACACTCTGACCTTCTGCCTTGACAGGGGCGAAGATTTGAAAAACGCAGGCGGACAGATAAATTTAAAAAAGTTGCGCGGCGCGGGGTGCGCGTTGCAGTGCTTCGCAATCTTCACCGACGGGGAAAATTCTGCGGAACGGTTCGAATCCGCGCTTTCGCTGTATAACAGGTCGCTGTCGGAATACGGGGAGCTTGTCCTCCCCGTTTTTTCTTACGCGGATTATTTAAAGGCGGAGCGTTCGGGCAAAATCGCTGCTCTTCTAACCGTCGAAAATCTGGGTTTTATAGGCAATGATTTAAACAAAATATCCCTTTTAAGGCAAAAAGGGGTAAGAATGTGCTCTCTCGTGTGGAACAACGCAAATCAATTCGCCTTCCCGAACCTTATTTGTCGCGGCGTTCCTGCGTTTTCCGAAAGGGAGGAGCGCGGGCTGACTCCGTTTGGCAGGCAGGCGGTGGAAGAGCTTAACCGCAACGGAATAATAATAGATATTTCACACCTATCCGACGGCGGCGCGGATGACGTTTTAAGATTGTCCGACGCGCCCGTAGTCGCAAGCCATTCAAACTGCTTTACAATTCGCGCGGTTTCGCGCAATCTCACCGATTCGCAGATTAAAAAAATTTCGGGTAAGGGCGGCGTTTTGGGCGTAAATTTCTGCAAAGATTTCGTCGGCGGAGGAGAAGATATTATAGGCGCGGTGTGCGCGCATATCAAGTATCTTATCAACGTCGGCGGCGAGGACTGCGCCGCTCTCGGCAGCGATTTCGACGGCATATCCGCCCCTAAGGGATTGGAAAACTGCCTTAAAGTTCCGCTGATTTTTGAAAGACTGCGCAAAGAGGGCGTATCGCTGCGTGTGATAGAAAAATTCGCTTACGGCAACTTTTTGCGCGTATTGAGGGAAGCGGCAGGTTAAAATTTCATTAAACCTTAACTTTTTAGTATTGCAATCGCCGCCGCAATATGCTAAAATATTGTCGTTATGAAAAGATTTTTATGCGTTGCGGCTTCGGTATGTCTTATCGCCGGTATGCCGTTTGTGTTTTCGGCGTGCGGCACGGCGTCGGTGGAAT
>CAZDZH010000008.1:0-11551 GCA_964509935.1 uncultured Clostridia bacterium | reverse complement strand
CTTATCGCCGGTATGCCGTTTGTGTTTTCGGCGTGCGGCACGGCGTCGGTGGAATATACTTTGAGCGAGGACGGCTCCTGTTATATCGTAAGCGGAGTAAAAGGCAATAAGAGCGCGTTGAAAAAGCTTGAAATTCCCTCAACTTACGGCGAGGACGACTTGCCCGTAAGGGAAATAGGCTACGAAGCGTTTAAGGGGTGCTCTTCGCTGTTGAGCGTAACTCTCGGCGAAAACATACAAGTTATAGGCGAAAGGGCGTTTATGAAGTGCGCTTTCAGCGAAATAACCATACCCGAAAGCGTAACAACTATCGAGAGGGCGGCGTTCGGAATGTGCAACTATCTCAAAGAGATAGAAATTCCTTACAGCGTAACGAATTTGGGCGTGCAGACCTTCGCGTACTGTACCGCGCTAGAAAAGGCTGTCGTCAAGGCTAATATTTCCGACTTGCCCGCAGATACCTTTAAAAACAGCGTGGTAAGCTCGGGTTCGGACGTGTTCACGTCAACTTCGCTTACCGAAGTTTATATCGCTTCCACGATAACAAAAATAAACGCAACCGCGCTTTCGGGCAACTATATTTCGGATATATATTTCGCGGGCTCGCAGGAGGAATGGAACGATTTGTATTTTTATATCAACGAAACCGATGAAAACGGCGGGTTGAAAGAAAAGAGATACGAAAAGAGCGAGGTGCTAGCGGCAAATACCGCCGTTCATTTCGATTGCGAATTATAAATATTTTCAGGTCTATTCTTATGCGGCGCGCGTTTTTGTATAACGCGCGCCGCATATAGCGTGTAGGCTCGGTTTAAGGCTTTAACTCCTTTTTTACTGTAAAAAAGCCGCGGCGCGCTGAAAGCGCCGCGGCGTGAAAAAACGGCGTCCTTCAAGGACGCCGCAAATTTCTTTATTCCGTTTTGTGCGAACGGCTTATAATTTAAGCGCGCTCGACAGTCTTTAAGCAACGGGTGCAAACGTAATCGTTTACTACCTTACCTTCTGCATTTACGTAAGATACTTTCTGAACGTTAGCCTTAAAAGTTCTTCTTGTTCTTCTCTTGGAATGGCTTACGTTGTTGCCCGAAGCCTGACCCTTTCCGCATACGCTGCATACTCTTGACATATTATTTACCTCCCCGTTTTAAGGTTATTTCTCGTTTTCAGGTTAAAAATAAAGCCGTTTAAACCAAACAGCTTAAATAATATAACATCTATTTTAAAAAAAATCAATCAAAAACAGGCGTAAAGATTAATTTTTTTTGAATTTATCAAAATAAATTCGTACGTGCAAACAAATTATGGCAAATTTACAGGTAAACACTTGCAAAAATTATGTAAATAGTTTAAAATAAAAACGTAAAGCTTTAATTCGGGCTTTTAAGGAAGTAAAGTATGTCAGTAAACACAAGCAACGTGTACGGGAAAATATCTATATCCGACTTAGCCATCGCCAAGGTGGCTTCTAACGCTGCGCTCGAATGCTACGGCATAGTGGAAATGGTATCGCGTCGGTTTACCGACTCTTTATCCGAACTGCTCAAAAAACAGCCCGGCGGTAAGGGCGTTAAAGTCGTTACCAGCGGAGACAGAATTTTTATAGACGTGTACGTCATAATAAAGTACGGCGTATCCATCAACGCGGTTGCCGAGAGCCTGAAAGAAGGAATTAAATATAAAGTGGAGAAGTTTACCGGTATGATTGTCGATACGGTAAACGTTAATATAATAGGAGTTAAACTTTAATTATTTATTTTATAATTATATGGTTTAGCTCTTTTAGTTTTTTACGGAAAACGAGAAAGTTCCGTCCCCGACAATAGTAAGGAGTTGAAATGCAGAAATCCATCAACAGCACCGAGTTCAGAAAGATGATAGCAACCGGTGCAAGATTGCTTGAATTAAACAGAGCCAAGGTAGACGCGTTGAACGTCTTCCCCGTTCCCGACGGCGACACTGGTACTAATATGTCGCTTACGCTTCAATCCGCAATTAAGGAGATGAACGCGTGCTCGTCCAACAGGTTTCAGGAAATTTGCGACGCCGTTTCCAAGGGCGCGTTGCGCGGCGCAAGGGGCAATTCCGGCGTTATTTCCTCCCAGATTATAAGAGGTATCTGTTCGGTCATAAGGGATTGTAAAGAATCATTCGACACCAAAACCTTCGCCAAGGCGATGGAGGCGGGCACGAAAGTAGCTTATTCCGCCGTTTCCATACCCAAGGAAGGCACTATTCTTACGGTAGTAAGACTTATGAGCGAGTCGGCTTCAAAGCTCGCTTCTAAAAATAAGGACTTCCCCGACTTTTTAAAGGCGCTTATCGCCGTCGGCGACGAAGCCCTCGCGCAGACTCCCGAGCTTCTTCCCGTGCTTAAAAAGGCGGGCGTAGTGGACTCGGGCGGCGTCGGTCTGATGACCATTATGCGCGGATTTCTCGCCGCGATTACGGGCGAGGACGTTGCGGGCGACGTTCCCACCGAAGCCGCGGAAACCAAAAAAGAACCCGATTTCGACGATAATTCGGACATTATCAACCTCGACCTCGGAGACATAGAGTTCGCTTACTGCACCGAATTTTTCGTCATCAACTTAAAACAGATGACCACCCTTGCCGACATCGACAAGCTTAAAGAAAAGCTTATGGGCATAGGCGATTCGGTAATCTGCATAGGCGATCTCGAACTCATAAAAGTTCACGTGCACACCAACACCCCCGGCATAGCTTTGACTTACGCCCTCGAACTGGGCGAGCTTGACAGAATCAAGATTGAAAATATGCTCGAAGAGAACAGAGAGTTGAAGAAGAAGCTCGAAGCAGAAAAGAAAGAGATGGGTATGCTTGCCATCTGCGCGGGCGAAGGTCTTGCCGAAATATTCAAGGATTTAATGGTGGACAGGGTAATAGAGGGCGGACAGACGATGAACCCTTCCGCGCAGGACATTGCCGACGCGGTTATGAAGATTAACGCTTCCAACGTGTTCGTGTTCCCCAATAACTCCAACATCATTCTCGCGGCGGAACAGGCGAAAGGATTGGTCACCAACCGCACCATTCACGTTATACCCACCAAAAACGTGCCGCAGGGCTTTGCCGCCGCGCTCGTTTTCAACCCCGAAGAATCCGTGCCCGAAAACAAGACTAATATGACTCACGCGATAGACGGCGTGGCGTCCGGTCAGGTGACTTATGCGGTAAGAAATACCGCAATGAACGGTTTCAAACTTAAAGAGGGCGACATTATAGGGCTCGACGCAAAGAAAATTCTCGCCAAGGGCGACGATATAGACGAAACAACGCTCTCGCTCATCAAGAAGATGAAGCGCGACGAACACGAAATGATAACGCTGTACTACGGCGAGGGCGTAAACGAAGAGCAATGCGAGGCCCTCGTCAAAAAGGTAACCGAAGAGTTCCCCGATTGCGACGTCGATTACCACTACGGCGGTCAGCCCGTATACTATTATATGGTATCTTTGGAATAAGTTGAGTAAAATTGTTTTAAAGGCGAGTTATTTTTATAATTCGCCTTTTGCGTTATTTTACGTAAAGTAAGCGGCTCTTGCCTGCGGATATAAGAAATTATGAAACTGACAGACTTAAAGTTCGTTTCCGAAAAGCGGGAAAAGGACTTCAACAAGCTAAATATTTATTCGCAGGAAGACCTCGTAAAGCACTTTCCGCACGATTATCTCGACCTCACCGAAGTACACACGCTTAAAGAGGCGTATCATAACCAGATGATTTTAACCTGTTGCGAGGTGCTCAACGTGGAGTTCAACCGCTACGCAAAGCGCTCTTTCGTAAAGGCGTTGTGTCAGCAGGGCAATTATCTTTTTACCGCGATATGGTTCAATCAGCCGTACGTCGCCTCTAAGCTGAAAAGGGGCGAATACTTGTTCTACGGGCGCGTTCTCAACGAGTACGGAATGGGCGCGTCTATGGTCAATCCCGTTTTCGAGAGCGCGGACAAGATAATAAGATTAAAGGGGCTTGTCCCCGTTTACCGCCTTGCGGGAGGTCTTACGCAGAGCGCCGTCCGCTCCGCCGTAAAACAGGCTTTGTACAAGGTTAATCTGCAAAGCGCGATACCTGTCGCTCTGCAAAAAAAATACTCTCTTATGCCGCTTGACCAAGCGTATTTCAAGGTTCACGACCCCTCTTCGTCGGGGGATATTGCGGGGGCAAGCGAAAGAATAGCGGTGGAAGAATACTTTCTTCTCGTTTCGGCTTTCAAGGTAATAAAGGGCGATAAGGAGCAGGTGCGCGTAAATCCTTATTCCGTAGCCGTAAGCGACGTGGCGGAATTTGTGAAGAGATTTCCTTACGAGCTTACCGACGGGCAGAAACGCGCGGTCGGCGACGTTTTCGACGACCTGCATTCGCCGAAAATAATGAACAGATTGATTCAGGGCGATGTGGGCAGCGGCAAGACCGCGGTCGCGCTCGTCGGCATATATATGGCGGTCAAATCGGGCTATCAGGCGGCTATGCTCGCCCCTACCGAGGTGCTTGCGCGGCAGAACGCAGAAATTATAAAGAAGTTCCTGCCCGAGTACGAAGTGCGCTTTCTTGCAGGCTCTACGCCCGCGGCGGAAAAGCGGGAAATCAAGAAGGGCTTAAAGGACGGAACGGTAAACGTGGTCTGCGGCACTCACGCAGTCATTCAGGGCGACGTGGTATTTAAAAACCTGTCCTTCGTCGTCTGCGACGAACAGCACCGTTTCGGCGTCGCCCAGCGTTCGGGGCTGAGCGAAAAGGGAGAAGGTTGCGACGCGCTTATTATGTCTGCAACGCCCATTCCGCGCACGCTTTCGCTTATATTCTACGGCGACCTGGACGTTACTACTATTAAAGACAAACCCCGTTCGCGGCAGGAGATTTCCACCTCGGTAATACCCGAACGCAAGTACGGCGATATGCTTCAATACATCCGCGCTCAGTCAAAGCTCGGCAGGCAGGCGTATTTCGTCTGCCCCAAAATCGACGGCGACGACGAGGGCACGGTTATGTCGGTTACCGAGCTTTACGATTCGCTTCGCGCAAAAATGCCCGACGTAAGATTCGCCCTTCTGCACGGCAGAATGAAGGACAAGGAGAAAAACGAGGTAATGCGCGCGTTTAAGGAAAAGGAGTACGACTGCCTCGTATCCACTACGGTAATAGAGGTGGGCGTCGACGTCCCCGACGCAACGGTTATGGTAATATACAACGCGGAACGTTTCGGATTGTCGCAGTTGCACCAGTTGCGCGGACGAGTGGGCAGGGGCAGCGAAAAGAGCTATTGCTTTCTTTTGACAGACAATTATTCCGATTCCGTGCGCGAGCGGCTTGCTGTACTTAAAAACAATTCCGACGGCTTCGCGATAGCCGAATACGATTTAAAAATGCGCGGCAGCGGCGATTTTATGGGTACTCGGCAGAGCGGCAGAATGCTTTCCGAGCTTAAAGATTTGCGCTTCCCCGTATCCTGCATATTTACGGCAAAGGCTATTTCCGACGAGGCGTTCTCGGGCGGGTTCGATACCGCCGCCCTCAGACAAGCCGCTATCAAAAAGTACGAGCGGCTAAAAGACGTGGTTTTAAACTAACCCGACTTAATATTTAACGCATACGCTTAAATAGGGCGCTTGCAATTTTACGGCGGAGTACGCTCGGTAAGCGTGCTCCGCCGCACTTTTATTTTCGCTTTTCTTTTACTTCCGCCGCACTTTTACTTCTGCGTTTTTATTTTTGCGGACAGACCCGCTTATTTTTAGGTCTGAGGCGCGTTTTTCTTCGCGAGGGCAAAAATAATTGACAATATCGTCGGATACTGTTAAAATATTTGAAAATTTACGGAGAAAGATATGGAAGAAAAGACAGTTTCACAGGAAGAAATAGGCAATCTTCAATCGGTAAGAAAAGGCATACGCCTTCTGGACGCGACTTTGCGCGACGGAGGTATAGTAAATTCGTTTTATTTCCCCGAAGGCTTCGCGAAAGCTTTGTACGAGGCGAACGTAGCCGCGGGCGTGGATATAATGGAGTTCGGATATAAAGTTTCCAAAAAGATGTTCGACGTCAGCAAGTTCGGCGAGTGGAAGTTCTGCGACGAAGAGAGCATAAGGCGGGTTGTCGGCGAGAACAAGACGGATATGAAAATAGCCGTTATGAGCGACGTAGGGCGCGTGGATTTAAAGACCGAGGTCATTCCCAAAAAGGATTCCGTCATAGATATGTACCGCATAGCCACCTACTGCAATCAGGTGCCCACAGCGGTGGAAATGGTGGAATATTGCCACGATATGGGCTATTTTACCAGCTGTAATATCATGGCTATTTCCAAAAATCAGGAAAGCGACTTAATACGCGCGCTGGAAGTCATAGCGCAGTCCTCCGTGGACGTAATTTATATCGTGGACAGCTTCGGCTCTATCTATCCCGAAGAGATAAGGAGGGTGTGCGATATGTACGGCGAAATAGCATACAAGTACGGCAAACAGTTGGGAATACACGCTCATAACAACCAACAGCTCGCTTTCGCAAACACGATAGAGGCGTGCGCGAAGGGCGTAAACTACCTCGACGCGACCGTCAGCGGTATGGGCAGGGGCGCGGGCAACTGCTATCTCGAAGCGATGCTCGGCTTCCTCAAAAATCCCAAGTATAAGATGGAACCCGTGTTGAAGTTCGTGCGCGAGCATATGAATCCCCTTAAAAAGAGCGGCGTCGAATGGGGCTACGACGTGCCCTATCTTCTTACGGGGCTTTATAACGTTCACCCTTACGCCGCGATAGATTTTAAAAAGGCGGGCAGGGACGATTACGAAAAATTCGTTCAGGAAATTTTAGGCGTAGACTGAGCGTCGGGTAAAGACGAGCGTTTCGCCCGGATAAAAATTACTTTGCTGCTTTATGTAAAATCGAAATAGCGGGGCGGCAACAATATTATATTTGAATAAAACGGGGCGGCAAAACGCGCTTAGAGAGCGCGTTTTGCCGCCCCTCCGCTTAAAAACGCAAAAATTTTTTGTACTTTTTGTCGATTAGCGGCCGCTTTTGCCGCCTTTCAGCCGATTTTTGAAAAGTCAAGTATTTTTTTAGAATTTTTTTTAAATTTCAAAAATTTTTTTGCAGAGTGATAAAATACCCGTTGGAGCGGTTACTTCAACGGGTTTTAATCATCTGTCTTTTGCCAAAGACAGATAGGACAGCGGTTTAAGCTCAATAACGTTGTACGACAAAATAGCCGTCTTTCGGCGGCTTGCAATATTTTTGAAAGTGTATTTTCAAATTATATTAAATAGCGGCTAATTGCTCATTAAAGAGTTCGGCAGACGTTGCATACCCGAAGATTTCACGGGGATATGCGTTTACCCACGTTTCAACCGCCTTAATGTCCTTTTCGCTATAATTAGATAAGTCAGTGCCTTTCGGTATCAATCGGCGTATTTCACGGTTTAAACGCTCGTTAGAGCCACGCTCGCACGAACTGTAAGGGTGACAATAATAAACATTAGTCCGCTTACCGCCATAGATAGACTTTTCAAGGCCGTTAAAATCACTGAACTCAACACCGTTATCAACGGTTATACTTTTAAACAGCTTGCGGAACAACTTTCCATAACGCTTTTCAAGCTTATTGACAAAGTGAACAACAGTCGCAGTCTTATGGTCGGGCATTTTATAAACAATCTCGTAACGTGTAAGTCGTTCCGTAAAGGCAAGTATTGTTTCTTTCGTTCCCTGCTTACCTAATACACAGTCCATTTCCCAATGACCGAACGAATTACGCTCTGCAATCTCGGCAGGGCGTTTTTCAATGCTTGTACCTTTAGGCGGACGTTTAATAGTTGCCTTTTGATAATGTTTAGGCTTGACTTCCACGTCCTGCATAGACAGACGGGTAAATATATACCCCGAACGTATGTACCTATAAAGCGTAGTTTTGCTAATAATGGTACGACAAGCATTTTCACGCTTAATACGCCCCAAAGCGGCACAAGCAGAAATTTTATCGTTTATAACACGGTTTTCAATTTCCTGTATAAGCTCATAGTCGTTACCGATTTTTAATGGTGCACCGTGTGATGACTGATTAAAGCGGTAATTATACTCCGCTATATCCGCACTGTATACAATGTACGTTTTATAACCTATGACATCACCATACACGTCATAGACCTTTTTACGTTGTTCACACGTGCCACGCTTAATCTCGTTGTACACAGTTGCAAGACACACACCCAACTGTTTGGCAATCTGCTTTTTATGCACACCTGCCTTTAGTAAATCTTCCAAAGAACGCCGTTGTGTAAGCGTTAAATCTTTCGTTCCTTTCCGTTTCATTTTCCGTAACCGTCCTTTTCCGTAGTATTTTCTTATATTTTCCGTTAAAATTCAAGCTTTTTAGCCCTCAAAAAGATAGAGAGAGTATTAGGCGACACCTTGCACTAAAACGAGCGCCGAGCTGCGCTCGGCGGTGCAAGGTGTCGCCTTTTGACAGACAGATAGACCGCATTTTCGCTGTAAAAAAGGGTGCGTTTTGCGCTAAACCGCTTGCAAAGTCGCACCGTCTGTTATTTTACAGGGTACGAAATAAGCAAAGGGTGTGGTTTTTCTGTCTTAAATCAATATTTGGTCAACGCCAAAAAACGCCGTATGTAAAGCCATAGGCGGTAGAGCGAGAGTTATTCAGTTAAGGATACTACCTACGCAATGTTATATTGCGGTGGGATGCAGAGAACGTCAATCGACGTCATCTGCTTTTTATGTTTATAGCGGAGTATATCCTCTTCCCAATCAACAACGTTATCGAAGAGGACAAACTTTTCCACAAAGTCCGTAAATTCCGTAATGATACTATCTTCCGTCAACTTCTTATAAACTTCCGTAGGTATGCCCCGTGAATAAACTATCTTTTCGTCCGTCTTGCCTATGTACTTTACTATGTATTCTAATGTATGACCGTACTTTAATTGCATTTCGCTTAACCCTGTAAAATCGTTTCTTCCAAAAGCCTTTTCAAAAAAGCTATTTTCCGTTCGTGTCTGCATTTTATGTTGTGCCGTGCTGTAATCTTGCTTTTCCGTCAGCTGTCCTATCATCTCACCGTCAGGAACGTATAAAAGCCCGTGGAAGTGCAAACGCCCTGTTTCAGGAGCGCACTCGAACACGCCCATATAACGCCACCCACGCCTTGTATGCAGGTTGGATAAACATCTGCGTAGCTTATTCCTAAAACTGTCGGGAGTCTGCTTATTATCGTCATAAGTGAACGTTACGAAATAGTTCCAACAGTTCAAATTTGCCTTACGCCTGAACCGCTTTTTACGCACCTGTAAATTATGGCGTTTGCGTTTAACTTTTTCCTCAATATACTTGTCAAGGTTAGCAAAGTACGGGAACACCTTTAGTATTCCCGTTTTGATATAGTCCGTAAACGGCGTTTCAAGCTTAGTGTCTTTCAACCCGTCTTTCGTTGCCTGATAATACAGACTGTCGAAGAGAATATCTACAGCCTCACGGCTATGAGAATTGCCCTTACGCTTTAACTGACTGCGGAAACAACGGGTTGCAATGTAACTGCCACCGTCGTGGTATATCTTGTAATACTGCTCGTCTGGCTGTGCCGGTTCGTCAAAGAACGGAAACGGACAGCCAGTCAAATCGTCCAAAGGTTGTAAGTCTACTGCGTTCATATTTTTACCTCACTTTTTAAACACCCTTGCAGGGAGCAACACCCCTAAAGGGGATAGAACAAATAAAAGATAATTTATTGCTTTTTTCCTTTTCTTTCGTTTACACAATCACGAATAGCACACATAAAACCCTTGGCATACTGCACACTTCCACGTGAACTGTCACCCGTTGCGATTTTCCTGTTATCATCTATATCTGCCTTAATCTTCTTTTTTTGCGTGGCGTTTACAGTCGGATAACTTCTATACGCCTTTACACCGAAGATATAACCGAAAGAAAAAGGTGACTTAACTTCCTTATTATACCTTAATTTTTCCTCTACAGATTTCATTTTTACACCTGCCTTTTTTGAAAGTGTATTTTCAATTTTTATTAGTAAGTATAATTATTTGACTTTTGCAAAAATAAAAGTTATACTATTACCACAGAAACGCAATAAGGTTTATTGATAAACAATTTGCCCTGCGAAGTACGCACCGCTTCCTCTAAGCGGTGAGTGGTAATAAGTCCACCAACAGCGACCTAAAAAGTCGCTGTTATTTTTTTGTAAAAATTCCACGTATCTTGCGTTTATCGTTATCCGTTAGAGGGTTAAGCCCTGATATATTCTTTAATTCATATACTTCAGAGTCAGCAATTTTACGCCCTCTCAAATCGACCTGATGAGAATAGTCATTATCTAAAACAAGTGAATTAACAGTACGAGTATGAACAGGACAAACGACCAAACGATTTTTATCGTCCTTACCTACAACAACGCAAGCACGAGGCTTATCAATACCATTACCAAAGTGTTTATCATTAGTAACAATCATAACAGGTTCATCATAAGACTGCTCATTAAATGCTGTTAACTCACCAATACGTTGCTTTGCATATTCTCGCTGCGCAACAGTTAAACTCTTATCATCTATACGCTTTTTATAATGCTTTATCTTCTCACGGACGGAATAATATACCTCGCCCGTCTTACCGTGTTTAAACATAAAATTTACCTCTTAATTTTGATTTAAAAGACCATTTAACAGGTCATTGATAAAGTAACTGTTCTGCAGTTGCAACTCATCAAAGGTTGCCTTTTCGGTAGCATATTCCCGTAAATCGTCTATGCCGATAGAGGAGCGCAACGCCTTTGCCGTAAAGAAATCAGAAAAACAATCGGTTGAAAAACGTTTACTATAAATCTTTTTTGACATTAAGTAATACCTGTTTTCGTCATACTGTCCGTCCTGCGTACCGCTTTCAATTTCAACTTTTAAAGTACAATATCCGAACCGATTATATATACCCGTATAATACCCGCTTAACTTTGCCGTCAACCATTTTAAGACATACATAAACAAAGTATTATCGGAACGTACATAACGGTATTTATAATACAGCTCCGAGAACTTACCGAACAGCCAACCGTATAATAACTCTGCAAGCGAGAAAAACGGCATAGTAAGGCACGTTTCGCCGCTCTCGCGGATATGAACAATTTCGCACAAATCGCGCGCGTCTGCACCCCAACTTTCGGGGCGTTGTTCGTCCGTGATTACGCGGACAAACGGGAAGTTATCCACCGTTGCGGAATGGCGTACCATTTTCAGCCAACTGTTAAACAGGTCGTTTTTCTGATTTGCAGAATCAGAATTCTTTTTCTTTTCATTAAGTTCAAGATTATTGCCGCGCTCCTTGCCGACCTCGGTTATAAGCACAACGCCGAACTCGAAACTGTCCTTGCAGGGGTTGTCCTTTACAACCTTTAAACCCAAACGGAGAGTATCAAAGTCAAGAATTTTAGCATGTCGGGAATAACTGTCTATAAGCCGACTGTCGCGCCTGAAAAAATCCGTATTCCACATAGGAAAATTACCGAGGTCTGACA
>CAZDZH010000007.1:0-80037 GCA_964509935.1 uncultured Clostridia bacterium | reverse complement strand
TGTTCGAATCGCGTCTCCCCTGCCAAAGGTTTCGTAAATTTATTGCGAAACCTTTGTTTTTTTACTTCGTTCAGCTCAACGGCAGAGTCGCGTTTCCCACCAAAACGCCGTGCGCATGTTCGTAATACGTCGGGGTATATAATTAATATCAATTAAATTATATTCACCAACCGTATTCTAGATACGGTATTTTATTCAAAAGCGCGTTAATCGCAAGTTTGCGGTCAGGAATCATATCTTGCGGAAGTTTTTTAAGGTTAAACCATCTTAATTCTTCACATTTATTACATTCGCAAACCGCAGGTTCGCCCTTGAAGAGCTTACAGACGAAATAACCGTTATAATACGTCAAATCGAACTCCCGGTCGCGCTTATGGATTAAAAGAAAAAAATGCAAATCATCGTAGACGAGTTCTATCCCCAACTCTTCTCGGCATTCTCTGACTGCGGAAGCAGTCATACTTTCACCCTCTTCCACGTGTCCGGAACAGGATAAATCCCACAGTCCGTCTGCAAATCCCGTATTTTTACGCCTTTGCAATAATATCTCGGTATCTTCGCCGTCGCCCCTTAAAAGAGCGACGACTACCGCCGAAGGCGTTAAAAATCTTTGTTTCATTAAACTCTTACGTTGCCCTTCAAACCCAAATTCTCTTTATTTTCTTCAAGAATAGGATCTATTTCGTTTTCTATAAATTCTACCGTTTGAACGGGCGCGCGCCCGACGAATTTTTTAGCGTCGAGGATATCGTCGAGCTTATCGCGAACGGCGGCAAACATATCGTCGGCTTTTATAAGCTCTATAAGGTTGTTATCCAAACCGTTCACTTTAACGTTTTTACCTGCTTCCATTGAAAGAACCCTTATTCTTTCGTGAAGCTCCTGCCTGTTGCCGCCCGCCTTTACGCATTCCATCATAATGTTTTCGGTAGCCATAAACGGCAATTCAGCGGCGATATGCTTTGCTATTACCTTATCGTAAACCACAAGATTTTCGCTTACGTTCAAATAGATATTCAATATACCGTCGAGCGCGAGGAAGGCCTGAGCAATGACTATTCTCCTGTTAGCCGAATCGTCTAGCGTCCTTTCGAACCATTGCGTTGCGGCGGTAACCGCGGTATTCATAGGCAATGAAATCACGTAACGCGCAAGCGAGCCCATTCTTTCGCTGCGCATAGGATTGCGCTTGTACGCCATCGCCGAAGAGCCTATCTGGGATTTTTCAAAAGGCTCTTCAATCTCTTTCATATTCTGCAAAATTCTAATATCGTTTGAGAACTTATACGCACTCTGCGCAATCTGCGACAGCACGCAAAGCACGTTATAGTCGAATTTTCTCGGATAGGTCTGCCCCGTTACACCGTAAATCTTGTCGTAGCCGAGCTTTGCCACCACCCTCTTTTCAAGCTCTTTAACCTTTTCGCCGTCGCCGTTGAAGAGCTCTAAAAAGCTTGCCTGAGTGCCCGTAGTGCCCTTAACCCCACGCAATTTTATGCAGTTTTGAAGATTTACGAGATTGTCGTAATCCATCATCAGATCCTGCAACCAGAGAGTTGCCCGCTTGCCGACGGTTGTAAGCTGTGCAGGTTGGAGATGAGTGAAACCGAGCGTCGGCATATCCTTATATTTGAGCGCGAAAGCTTTAAGCTTGTCCATTACGTTTACAAGCTTAGCCCTTATAATTTTAAGAGCGTCGTCTATAATAATAATTTCAGAATTACAATCCACGTAACAGCTCGTCGCGCCGAGATGAATTATTGGCATAGCCGACTTTGCCTGACTTCCGAACGCCTTTACGTGCGCCATAACGTCGTGGCGGACTTCGCGTTCGAATTTCTCCGCAAGGTCGTAGTTAATATCTGCGGCATATTTCTTCATTTCTTCGATCTGGTCAGGCGTTATGTTCAACCCCATTTCCATTTCGGATTCCGCAAGGGCTATCCAAAGCTTTCTCCAAAGCTTGAAGCGTTTATCGTCTGAAAAAGCCTCAGCCATCTCTCGGCTTGCATATCTTGTAATCAAAGGATTTGCGTATACTGAATTATCTGTCATAATAAACTCCGTAAAATATCGTTATACTGCCGCCAAAAGGCGAAATTAATTTAAAACTTTTTAGGCTCGGGATAGGTTTCTCCGAAGGTTTCTACCGCCATACTTTTAATCGTCTGAGCGACTTTGGGTTTATCGTTATAATCGGTTTTAACTTCCGCTATTTCATCAACGACGTCCATTCCTTCCGTAACTTTTCCGAACGCGGCGTACTGTCCGTCGAGATAGGAAGCGTTTGCGTGCATAATAAAAAACTGCGAGCCTGCGCTGTTGGGGTTCATAGCCCTTGCCATAGAAATTACGCCGCGCTCGTGCTTTATATCGTTCTGCTTATACCCGTTGAGAGCGAACTCGCCCTTTATCGTATATCCGGGACCGCCCGTTCCGATTCCCGCAGGGTCGCCACCCTGAATCATAAAGCCCTTTATGACCCTGTGAAAAATCAAACCGTCGTAAAAGCCGCCCTTGGCAAGACTTATAAAATTATTGACGGTATTTGGCGCTTTGTCAGGGTAGAGTTCCACCACTATTTTTTTGCCGCTTTCCATAGTTATAGTAACTTCGGGATTTTTCATAATAATATCTCCTTTTTTATCGGCTCAGCCACGACGAACGCTAAACCAAACGCTGATTAAACGTTGACCGCTCTACGCCGGAAATAAAGACTTCGCCTTTTAATTGAAACGCTCAATCGCTGAATTTTTCTATTTTGACCCCTGCTTCCGCAAAGAGCCTCATAGAGAAATCGTCGGGATAACCTTCTTTATAAACTATACGGGAAATGCCCGAATTTATTATTATTTTTGCGCAGATAACGCAAGGCTGATGCGTACAGTAAAGAGTGCACCCCTCTACGCTGCAACCGACCCTCGCCGCTTGAATAATCGCGTTCTGTTCGGCATGCACGGCATAACAGACTTCCTGCATTGTGCCGCTTGCTATATTCATTTTTTTGCGCAGACAAAAACCCTTATCTACGCAACTTTGTATACCCTGCGGCGCGCCGTTGTATCCCGTGGCGATAACTCTCTTATTTTTAACTATTATTGCGCCCACGTGCCTGTTTTCCTGATAACAGCTAGACCAGGAACCGACAAGCTCCGCCATATCCATAAACCGCTTATCCCATTTATCCATAAAATTTCAGCTCCGAGTTTAGGCTTTTATACTATTTTAACATACTTTTCTTAAATTTGCAATTTTTTATTTTCTTATGTTTGACATTATTTTACGGCGTTTATAAATTATGGTGTTAAAGAAATTATTTTCAGGAGGATTTTTATGAATATAAAACCTTTGTTCGACAAAGTTGTTGTCGAAGGAATTAAAGCGGAAGAAAAGACCAAAAGCGGCTTGTATCTTACCGCGGCGTCTCAGGAAAAGCCCGCAACGTGCATCGTAGTTGCCGTAGGTCCCGGCGGAATAGTCGACGGAAAGGAAGTCGCTATGCAGGTTAAGGTCGGCGACAAAGTACTTCTTTCTAAGTACAGCGGCACCGAAGTCAAAGTAGACGGAAAAGAATACACGATAATCCGCCAGAGCGATATTCTGGCTATCGTAGAATAATTAAGGAGATATAATCAATTATGGCTAAACAGATTAAATACGGCGACGAAGCCAGAAAAGCGCTTGAAACAGGCGTTAACGTTATTGCCGACACGGTAAAAATCACACTCGGTCCTAAGGGCAGAAACGTAGTTCTCGATAAAAAATTCGGAGCGCCTTTAATAACAAACGACGGCGTGACCATCGCGAAAGAAATCGAACTTGAAGACCCGTTCGAAAATATGGGGGCTCAGCTCGTCAAAGAAGTTTCCACAAAAACCAACGACGTCGCGGGCGACGGCACAACTACCGCTATGGTTCTCGCTCAGGCGATTATCCGCGAAGGCTTAAAGAATCTTGCGGCAGGCGCAAATCCTATGATTTTGAAAAAGGGTATCTCCTCCGCTGTCGATACAGCCGTCACGAAGATAAAATCCATATCTAAGCCTGTTGAAAACAAGCTTGCCATTTCTCAGGTCGCTTCCATATCCGCAGGCGACGAGGCTATCGGCAAACTCATTGCCGATGCAATGGAAATCGTAGGCAAAGACGGCGTTATTACCGTTGAAGAGGGCAAATCGATGACCACAGAACTCACCACCGTTGAAGGCATGCAGTTCGACCGCGGTTACGCTTCCGCTTATATGGTTACCAACACAGACAAGATGGAAGCCGTACTCGATAATCCCTATATTCTTATTACCGACAAGAAAATCTCGTCCTTACAGGAAATTCTACCCGTTATCGAACCTATCGCTCAGCAGGGCGCAAGGCTTCTTATAATCGCCGAAGACGTAGAAGGCGACGCTCTCGCGGCGTTGATTGTAAACAAATTGAAAGGCGTGCTCAACTGCGTTGCGGTCAAAGCGCCCGGATTCGGCGACAGAAGAAAGGCTATGCTCGAAGACATAGCGATCCTTACGGGCGGTACGGTAATTTCTTCCGACCTCGGCTACGAATTCAAAGACGTTACCCCCGATATGCTCGGCAGAGCGGCTCAGGTCAAAGTCGATAAAGACAACACCACAATTATCGACGGTGCAGGCGCGGCGGACGCAATCAAATCGAGAGTAAATTCACTCAAAGCTCAGATTGCAGAAACCACTTCCGAATACGACAGGGAAAAGTTGCAGGAAAGACTTGCCAAGCTTGCAGGCGGCGTTGCCGTTATCAACGTGGGCGCGGCTACCGAAGTCGAAATGAAGGAAAAGAAACTCAGAATCGAGGACGCTCTTGCAGCTACGAGAGCTGCCGTAGAAGAAGGCATCGTGCCCGGCGGCGGAGTTGCTCTCCTTTCCACCATTCCCGAGCTTACCAAACTTGTTAAATCGCTTTCCGGCGATGAAAAGACGGGCGCGGCAATAGTTCTTAAAGCCGTTGAAGAACCCCTCCGCCAGATTGCGGCTAACGCAGGTCTCGACGGTTCGGTTATCGTTAACAACATCGTTAACTCCAAAAAGCCCAACTACGGCTATGACGCACTTAAAAACCAATACACAGATATGGTGGCAAGCGGCATAATCGACCCGACCAAGGTTGCGCGTTCAGTTCTTCAGAACGCGGCTTCGGTTGCGGCGACCTTGCTCACTACCGAAAGCATCGTAACCGATATACCCACTCCTCCCGCACCCGCGGCTCCCGCCGGTCCCGATATGGGCGGAATGTATTAATTCGGCTGAAAATTAAAATATAAATACAGAAAAATTAATACGTACGGATTATAAAACGCCGCTTGCCGAACTCGGCAAGCGGCGTTTAAATTGCTTTTTAATCTGAATTCATTGAAAATTAACTTCGGTATTATAAAATAATCGACGTTCTCATAAAATGCTGCTTACGATATAAATTAATCTTTTATTTTTTCCAGAATACGTTGCAGAGCATATTTGCCGTGTTCGTAGGTAAGCCCGCCTTGAAAATACGCAATATACGGCGGTTTTACAGGACCGTCGGCGGAGAGTTCAATCGACGCTCCCGAAACGAACGTACCTGCCGCCATAATTATTTTATCGTCGTACCCAGGCATATCCCAAGGCTCGCACGTAACGTAACTGTCTACGGGGGAGGCGAACTGCACTTCTCTTATAAAATTTACCATTTTTTCTTCGCTGTCGAATCTTATGCAGCGGGTAATATCGTGCGGAGTTTTATCCACGGACGGATAATTTATATAACCCAGGTCGGTCATAGCCTGACCTATAAGAAGCGAGCATTTAAGCGCTTGCGCTATCGTGTGAGGAGCGAGAAACAGACCTTGGTAAAAATATCTGTATCCCTGTTCGTAAGAGCCGACTTCAAGACCTATCGAAGGTGCGGTAAAACGCCTGCCGATTTTTTCAATATATTGGCTCTTGCCGCAGATGTAGCCGCCCGTAGGGGCTAATCCTCCTCCGGGATTTTTTATCAGCGAGCCTACTATTATATCCGCACCGACGTCGGTCGGTTCGTCCTTTTCAACAAATTCGCCGTAACAGTTATCAACGAAAATACAACCGTTAAAACCTTTATTTCTAACAAAAGCGCAAGCCTCACCGATTTCTTCGCAGGAAAACGCGTCGCGCAGCTCGTATCCGCGCGAACGCTGGATATAAACAACCGTTGCTCGATTCAGCTTGTTTTCGATTGCATTATAATCAAATTTTCCCTCGTCGTTCAGGTCACAGCACACGAAATCCACGCCGCAATCTCTCAAAGAACCTATATTTTCGCCTAAAATAACAGGACGTATAGTGTCGTATGGCATACCGCTGATACACAACAAAGTATCGCCGCGCTTTAAAACCCCGAAAAGAGCAACCGAAAGCGAGTGCGTACCTGATAAAAGATGCGGAGAAACAATTCCAGCTTCTGCGTGAAAAACGTCGGCGTAAATTTGACCTAAGCAATCCCTGCCTTCGTCCCCGTAACCATAGCCGCTCGTTCCCGAAAAATGCCTGACGGCAATATTGTTTTTCTGAAAGGCGTTTATTACTTTTACCTGATTGAAATAGGCTATTTCGTCTATCTTTTCGTATTTTTCTTTAAGTTTTTCTTCTGTATTCTTTACGTATATTTCAAATTCAGTCATAAAAGCTCCGTAATTCTATCCGCGTTCGCCTCGTCGGGTTTAAGCCAAATTATATTGTTAAGCTTTTTAAAAAAAGTTATCTGCCTCTTTGCGTAACGTCGCGTATTACGCTTTATTATGTCACGCATAGTACTCTCATTATACCCGAATCTCAAACCTTCAAGCACTTCTTTATAGCCGATAGCCTGCATACATTGATATTTTTCGTCAATCCCCTCGTTAAGTAAGCCCTTAACCTCGTCGATTAATCCGCTGTTAAACATTACGTCTACTCGGCAATCGATTCTTTCATAAAGCTTTTCTCTCGGATAATCTATCGCAACAGCGACGTAATCGTAACGCGGTATCATCTCGTCGTGCTGCTCGGATTTTTTAACTCCGCTTACCTCGTATATTTCAAGCGCGCGGATAACGCGTTTTGTATCGTTTACGTGTAATTTTTCGGCAGTTTCCTTATCTACGCTCTCCAATACCCCGAAAAGATACTCTTTGCCTCTTTCGGCAAGCAACGCTTCGTACTTAGCGCGTATTTCCGAATTTGCTTTTACGTTACCGTATCCTAATTTGAAAAGCACGGAATTAATATAAAAGCCCGTACCACCGCAGATTACAGGCGTTTTCCCCCTGCCGAGAAGTCTGTCAACTATCGGAACGGCACGCTCTTCGTAATCGGATACGGAAAAAGTCTGCTTCGGGCTTATTATATCTATCAAATGATGAGTAACCCCCCGCATTTCAGCAACGGTAGGTTTTGCCGTACCAATATTCAACCCCCTGTAAATAAGCTGCGAATCTGCGGATATTATTTCGGTATCTAATTTTTTAGCCGCGTCTACGGCAAGCGCGCTCTTCCCGGTCGCCGTTGCGCCACAAATTACCAGAACCTTTCCCAATTTACACTATCCTCTTGAACATCTTTTCTATCTTGGTTTTGGTAAGTTTTACGCAGACGGGTCTGCCGTGCGGACATTTCAAGCCCATATCGCCTTTAAGCATATCGAAGAGTTTGTTTCTTTCCTCTTCCGTAAGCTCCATTCCGCCCTTAACCGCGTGTTTGCAAGCGGCTGTGGCTATTTTATCTTTTAACACGTCCTCCAATTTAATCGATTTTAGCCCGTTCAGGTCGGACAACAGCTCGTCGAAGAAACTCTGAAAATCCAAATCCTGCAAATCGACGGGCACTTCGTTTATTCTATAAGAAAACAGTCCGAACGGTTCCATATCGAAGCCCATTCCGCGTATCAATTCCAGATTTTGCGTAAGGAAAGCGCCCTCTTCGGTATTTACGTTGAGAATAAACGGAACAAGCATACCCTGTCGCGCAATCTTGCGCTCCTTCATTTTCCGTCTTAAAGAATCGTATATCAATCTTTCGTGCGCGGCGTGCTGGTCGATAATATATACTTCGTCCTCGATTTCGTACAAAAGATAAGTATTGAACAGATTCCCCTTGTATTTACAATTTCGGTATTCTATCTGTTCCTGCTCGCGCTTGTATTTTTCAGAAATTTCCTCTATTCGGGACTGCATTCTGAAATCGTTGCCGCCCGTACATACGCGCAAAACGTTCTTTTCTTCGGGTTTTACCGAATAATAGCTGTAAAGCGGCAATTCCTTCTCCGCGTTCTTTATTTCGGGCGCTTCATAATTTTCATACGCGGAATAGTCCGCCTTCTGTTCGGTTTTAACAGAACAAACAGACGGTTTTACCGCTTTTTTCTTGCCAAAATCCGGCATACACGCCACGTCGTCGAAATTTTTGTCGTAAACCTTTTGCGGCTGAGAATAATCCGCCGCATAAATCTTATTTTTATCTTCCGCAGCGCAGAACGTAGACTTTATTTCGGGGACTATCGTGCTGTCAACTACGAAGTCCGCCGCCTTTGCCGTACCGTCGAGAACGGAAGAAATAACCTTATAAACCGTTCCGAATACCAGCTGATTATCGACGAATCTAACGTCCGCCTTGTTGGGGTGCACGTTTACGTCCACGCTGTCTATGGGAACGTCGATAAACAGAGTATAATAAGGATACTGTCGCTTCATCGCATAAGGCACGTAAGCGTTTGCGATAGCCGTTGCTATTACCTGATTTATAATATACCTTCCGTTTAAATACAGGCTCTGATAGGTCTTATTAGGTTTAAAATAGTTCTGATTGCCGATGAAGCCGTATATTTTTATATCGTTTCTGTCTGCCTGAATCTTAAAACACTGCGGCAATACGTTTGCGCCGTAAACCTGCGCAATCGCCTCTTCGAGTCCCCCGCCGTAAGATTGGAGAGTAAGTTTGCCGTCTACGTAGTATTTGAAAGAAATTTCAGGATTTCCGAGAATGTAGCGTATTACGAAATTGGTAATATCTGCCTCTTCCTTTTTATCCGTTTTCATAAATTTAGCTCTCGCAGGGGTATTGAAAAACAAATTTCGCACCGAGATTTCCGTTCCCTGTTGCAGCACGGCAGGCTCGACCTTACCTATAAATTCACCGTCGCACTCCACCCTGTTCGCTTCGTTGCCTTCGGTAACGCTTACAAGCTCAACCTGAGCTATCGCGGCTATCGTAGCGAGAGCTTCGCCTCTGAATCCGAGAGTAGTGATTTTATCTATATCGTCAAGATTTGCGATTTTACTCGTCGCGTGAGCGAAAAAAGCCGCTCGCATATCGTCTTTATCTATGCCGCAACCGTTATCGATAACTTTAATCAGGTCTTTACCGCCGCGTTCGATATATACCGAAATTTCCGTAGCGCCTGCGTCTATGCTGTTTTCGATAAGCTCTTTAACCGCGGAATAAGGTCTGTCTATAACCTCGCCGGCCGCTATCCTGTTGCAAATTTCCTCTGAAAGCAGATTAATTTTAGCCATTTATTTCACCTTTTCAACCAAATCGCCGAGTATCATCAACGCCTGCATAGGCGAAAGATTGTTTAAATCAAGCTCCTTTAAAATGCGCTCAACTTCGCTCTGCGGCTTTTCCTCTGCTTCTTCCGAACCTGCGGGCGCGCTTATTTCCACCTCGCCGTTCTCTATGGCTTTCAAAACCTGTTTAGCCCTGTCGGTTACGCACTCGGGAACGCCGGCGAGAGCGGCTACTTCGATACCGAAGCTTCGGTTTGCGCCTCCGCGCATTATTTTACGTAAAAATACTATTCCGCCGTTAAACTCCTTTACGGCTATTTTATAATTTTTTACGCCCTGCATCTTATTTTCAAGCTCGGTAAGTTCGTGGTAATGCGTTGCAAAAAGCGTTTTCGCCCCGATATTATCGGTAATATTTTCTATCACCGCCCAGGCTATACTCAATCCGTCGTAAGTGCTCGTTCCTCTTCCTACCTCGTCGAGAATCAGCAGACTGTTTTTGGTTGCGTTCTGCAAGATAGAAGCCACCTCTATCATTTCCACCATAAACGTACTTTGGTCGAGTATGAGATTGTCGCTTGCGCCTACTCTGGTGAAAATTCTGTCAACGATAGGAATCTGAGCCTGCCTTGCGGGGACGAAACTTCCTATATGCGCCATAAGCGTGATAATCGCGACCTGCCGCATATAAGTGCTCTTACCCGCCATATTGGGCCCCGTAAGAATCATAGTACGGTTTTCGTCTTCATCAAGATAAGCGTCGTTGGCTATGAATTTCTCTTTTGAAATGGCCTCGACGACGGGGTGTCTGCCTTCTTTTATTATTAAAGGCATACCGCTTTCCATCATCTGCGGTCGCACGTATTTATGCGATTTAGCCAGCTCTGCCAAAGCCACGAGCACGTCGAGGCGGGCTACGGCGGAAGCTATCTCTTTAAGCTGAGGAATGTTATCCGTGAGCCGCTGTTTTATATCTGTAAAAATTGCGAGTTCGAGCTTTAACGCAAGCTCTTCGCTGTTTAAAATCTTTTCTTCAAGCTCCTTCAATTCGTCGGTTATGTACCTTTCGGAATTGACCAGAGTCTGCCGCCTCTGATACGAAGTGGGCACTTTGTCTTTGAAAGATTTAGTTACTTCTATATAATATCCGAAAACGCGGTTAAACGATATTTTGAGATTTTTTATGCCCGTCTCTTCGCGCTCCCTCAGTTCCATATCGCGAATGATCTTCGCCGCGCCGTTTTTGATTCGCCTAAGTTCGTCGAGTTTAGGGTCGAATCCGTCCTTAATATAACCGCCGTTACTTACGTTATTCGGCGTGTTTTCGGGATTGATGGCGTTATTCAACAAATCCGCAAGCTCGGTCAAATCGTGCAAATCTTTAACGACGTCGCAAATTATGTGCGAAGAGAATCCCGTCAGGCGGAATGAAATATTCGGAATAATCAATAACGACTGCGCCAAAGCGAGGCAATCCTTAGGAACGAGTTTATCGTTGGACACCCTGCCCGCAAGTCTTTCAATATCCTTTACCTGTTTCAACAAATCCGCTAACCCCAATCTTATGACGGTTGCGTCGTACATTTCCTGAACGCCGTCCGCGCGGTAATTGATTTCGGAAAGCTTGCCAAGCGGCTCGACTAAAATATTCTGCATCAACCTTGCGCCCATAGCCGTCTTGGTTTTATCCATAAGCCACAGAAGAGAGCCGTACTTGGAACCTCCGCCGAGGCTTTTGACTACTTCAAGATTTCTTATTGCCGCGGAATCCAGCTGTAAACGGTTTTCCGTGGAAACGAATTTAATCCCGTCAATATTTGCGAGCGCGTGTTTCTGAGTCTCCTTCAAATATTCCAACAGCGCGCCGCAAGCGGAAACCGCCGCTTTTTTACCGTTAATCGAAAATGCAGAAAGAGTTTTGGCTTTCAATTGCGCAAGCAAACTTTTTTCCGCGCTGACGTAGTTGAACGTCCAGGCAAGATAGCTTGAAAACGCGGGAAGAATACCCTTTGCCACCTCGGGAATATTCTTTGACGCGAAAAGCATTTCGTCGTTGCAGATTACTTCCTTGACGTCGAGTTTAAGCATATACGCAACGGCAGACTGAACGGCGCCGTTTCCGTAAAATTCCGCGGCGGAAAATTCGCCCGTCGTTATATCCGCCCAAGCGAGAGCGGCGCAATCTTCACCCTTAAAAGCCGCGCAGATGTAATTATTGCTCTTTTCGTCTATGGCGACGTCGTCGGTCTGCGTACCGGCGGTAACGACCCGAACTACGTCCCTTAAAACCATTCCCTTAGCCGTGGCGGGGTCTTCGAGCTGTTCGCAAATAGCTACTTTCAAACCCGCCGCGACAAGCTTTGCTATATAACCGTCAACCGCGTGATAGGGCACGCCGCACATTGGCGCCCGCTCTTCGAGTCCGCAATCGCGCCCGGTCAGAGTCAGGTCGAGAATAGGCGCCGCCTTTACGGCGTCGTCGAAAAACATTTCATAAAAATCGCCAAGTCTGTAAAAAATTATACAATCTTTATACTTTTCCTTTATTAAAAAGTAATGCTGCATCATTGGTGAAAGCGCCATAATTTAACCTACTATCTCCCCTATCAGAGAAACTCCGTTTGCCTGATTGACCTTGATTTTAACAAATTCGCCTATCGGATTTTTATCGCATTTAAAATAGCCCATTCTTCCGTACTCGTCGCGGCCGAGATACATATCTTTTTTGGAATCGTAATCTTCGCATAGTATCTCAACGGTTTTCCCCACGCAGGACGCGGAATGTTCGCGCGTCAGCGAATTTACCAGCTCGACGAGTTTCATAATTCTTTCTTTCGAAACGTTTTCGGGTACCTGATTTTCCATTACGGCGGCCTTTGTGCCGCTACGCCTGGAATAGACGAACGTAAACGCGGAAGAAAAATTAACCTCTTTGACCAAAGTCAACGTATCTTCAAAATCCTTCTCGGTTTCACCCGGAAAACCTACGATAAGGTCGGTAGTAATCGCGCAATCAGGCACGTATTTTTTTAAAATATCCACCTTTTTGAGATAGTCCGAAGAAGTATACCTTCTGTTCATCGCCTTCAAAACCGCGTCTGAACCGCTCTGAACGGGCAGGTGCAAACTATGGCAGATTTTAGGATATTTTGCCATAACTGCGGCAAGCTCCTCGGAAAAATCTTTGGGATGACTGGTCATAAACCTCAAACGGAATTTCCCGTCTATTTCGGCAATTTCAGCTAAAAGCTGAGGAAAAGACAAATCTTCTCCGCTGTTTCCGTAAGAATTGACGTTCTGACCTAAAAGGGTAATTTCTTTGTATCCCTGCGCTATGAGTTCTCTGACCTCGGCAATGATATTTTCGGATTTTCTGCTTCTTTCACGTCCGCGAACGTAAGGCACGATACAGTACGAGCAGAAATTATTGCAACCGTACATAATATTCACCCACGCGTTGGGATAACTTGTCCTTAAAGGTTTTTCACCCTCGACTATCTCGCCTTCCGATTCCTCTATTTCGATTACGGCCTTTTTCTGCGAGGATTTTTTAATTATATAATCCTTTAACTTGTTAAGATTGTGCGTTCCGAAAATAATATCTACGTACGGGAATTTTTCGTGAAGATTTTCCGCCTTGTTCATCTGTTGAGGAAGACAGCCGCCGACCGCAATAATCATATCTTTCTTTATGCTTTTAAGCTTTTTGAGCATACCGATATTGCCGAAAGCGTGATTTTCGGCGTTTTCCCTTATACAGCAAGTGTTGAACACTACTATATCCGCGTCTTCGGGTTTTTCGCAATTTTTATAGCCGAGTTCAGACAAAATCCCCGCTATCTTTTCAGATTCGTGAACGTTCATCTGACACCCGTAGGTTACTATATTGTATAACTTATCCATAATACTCCTGATAATACAATTATAACTTTTTGTTTAATTTTTTTCAATTATTTTGCAACAAATTATTTATTTTATCGATACTAATTTAGATGAGAAAATCAGTAAAAGTCATATTGATAATACTCCTTCTTACCGCCTCAATATTTATCGGCTCGACGGCATGCTTTTATATAATAACGGCGGAAGCAAAATTAGACAAAAACAAACTGATAAATTACGGTCAGAGCATTACTATTTGCGACGATAACGGGGAAGAAATAGAAAACGCAAGCGTTGCCGGAAAAAGAGAGAGCGTCTTACTGAAAGACCTGAACGAAAACACCGTAAACGCTTTTATTGCTTCGGAAGACAGAAATTTTTACAGGCACAACGGGCTTAACTATAAAAGAATGATAAAAGCACTGTACAAAAACGTCACGACATCCTCTTTCAAGGAGGGCGCTTCAACCATAAGTCAGCAGCTTATAAAAAACACCCACCTTTCCAACGATAAAACCATAAAAAGAAAACTGAACGAGATAAGACTTACAAAGCAACTTGAAAAGAACTATTCAAAAGACGAAATTTTGGAGATGTATCTTAACACAATCTATTTCGGACATAACTGTTACGGACTAGAAAGCGCGGCAAACTTTTATTTCGATAAAAAAGCTTCGGAGCTGAACTTAGAAGAGAGCGCGACTCTGGTGGGACTTTTGACCTCTCCGAACAACTATTCGCCGTTTAAACACCCCGAAAAAAGCCTCAAACGCAGAAACGTCGTGCTGAAAAATATGCTCGACTGCGGATTTATAAACGATATCGTTTACGAAGAAACTACAGCAAAACCTCTCACCGTTAAAAGCGGTTCTTCGGGAAACAAATATTCGGATTACGTATCGGCAGTATTTGACGAACTTGACGAAATAGAACAGGTAAGCCTATCTTCGCTTGCCGGTTGCAGAATTTACACCTATCTGAACAAAAACGCGCAGAACTTTATCGAAAGCTTAGAATTTCCTTGCGACAACTCTGTTATTATTACGTCCGTAGCCAACGGAGGCGTGTCGGCTTATATTTCATCGATAAACGGCGCAAGGCGGCAACCCGGCTCTACCGTAAAACCCGTTCTGGTTTATGCGCCTGCCATAGAAGAGAAAATCGTACATTCATTCACGAAAATAAGCGACGAAAAGATTAACTATAACGGCTATTCTCCTGAAAATTATGATAAAAAATATCACGGAGAAGTTACGGTAGCCGAAAGCATTTCGCGCAGTCTTAACGTTCCCGCCGTAAAAACGCTCAATTCATTGACGATACAGAAAGCGGAAAAGTACGCTAAAAAGGCGGGAATAAACTTAGAAAACCAAGAAAAAAATCTGTCGCTCGCACTCGGCGGAATGAAATACGGGCTCAACTTAAAGCAGATATGCGACGACTATAAAATCTTTGCGGACAGCGGAAACTACTCCCCCTCGCGATTTATTAAGAAAATAACCGACGCACAAGGAAAAATTATTTATTCTGTAAAGAATAGCCCGACCCGCGTATTTTCGCAGGGCACTTGCTCCGTAATTAACCAGGCGCTGATAGAAACAAGCAAAACGGGTACGGCAAAAAAGCTGAAAAATTTCAAATTCGACGTCGCCGCAAAAACGGGAACGTGCGGAAACGAACAGGGGAACACGGACGCTTACGCTATAAGCTATACTTCCGACGCTTGCTTCGGAATTTGGCTCGGCGACAAACAGAACAAAAAAACGGATATTACGGGCGGCGGAGACTGTTGTAATTATATGAAAGAATTATTGAATTTCTATTACAAAGACAAAATGCCTACACAACTCGAAACCGAAAAAGGAACAAAAACTATATATATAGACCGTGAAGAATACGACAAAAAAGGTAAAATAGTTCTGGCGGAAGAAATATCCCCGACTTTAAATAAAATGGAAGTCAAATGCACAACAGCCAACGTTCCTACCGAAAAAAGCGATAAGTTTTCAAATCCTGTAATAGCAAATCCTGAAATATCTGTTAATAATAACATTGTTGTGATTAAATTATGTCAGACAGAGTACTATTCATATTTAATTAAAAGGCAAGAAAACGGTAAAGAAAAACTAATTTATGACGGAAAATACGCAAAAGAAGTACGCGACGAGCCGCAATCGTCAGGTTCTTATATTTATACGGTAACTCCTTACTACTCTTACAACGGCAAAAAATATTTCGGAAAAACCCATAAATTGCGTCAGGTTATTATTTCAGAAACAAACAATAATTATTCGCCGCCGGATATAGTTTATAAAGATTGGTACAATCAATAACTTACTCACTTTTATCCTAAGTAGTTTTTATTTTCTATTTTTCAGTTTATTACGCACGATAAAAGCCGTACGAATTCGCACGGCTTTTATAACCTTGTTATTGACTAATAAAAATTACAATTTCATAATTTCAAGCGTTTGCAATGCTTCTTCGACAAGTCCTCCCACGTCCAGCTTGCTCTCCTCTTCCAAAACGTTCTGTATTTTGGGTTTTGTAACGGGGTGCTTGGGTAGAAATACAGTACAGCAATCCTCGTACGGCTGAATGGAAATATCATATGCGCCCATAGCCCGACTTCTGTCTATTATTTCGTTTTTATCGAACCCGCACAGAGGTCTTAGCACGGGAAGCTTTTCGATTACGCTGTTTGATGAAGTCATTCCTTCTATGGTCTGGCTGGCAACCTGCCCAAGACTTTCACCCGTTATCACGCATTGCGCACCCGTATTTACAGCTATTCTTTCGGCGATTCTCATCATAAAACGCCTTAATAACGTTACCATATATTCGCCGTTGCATTTTTTATGAATTTCTTCCTGAATATGAGTTACCGAAACTATATTTAAAGTCGTTCCGCAGGTATATTGCGAAAGGACTTTCGTAAGCTCGATAACCTTTTCCCTTGCCTGCATATTAGTATAAGGATAGCTGTGAAAATGCAGGCAGTCTACGCTCATTCCGCGCTTAGCAATCATATGCCCGGCAACGGGGCTGTCTATTCCGCCCGATATAAGCAAAAGCCCCTTTCCCGCAGTGCCCACCGGCATACCTCCCGCGCCTTTCAAAAATTTATTGAACACAAGCGAAGTTCCGTTCTCACGCAAATCGATATTAATAATAAATTCAGGCTCGCGAACGTCGACGCGTATATTTTTATTCACGGAAAGTAACCTTCCGCCGATTTCCGCACTAATCTCCATAGAATTTAAGGGGAAAGATTTATCCGCCCTGTGCGTCTCGACCTTAAAAGTACCGCTTTCTGAACATACCTGTTTTGCGGCTGCGAAAATAGCGTTTATATCGCTGGGAACGCGCAGCGCGACCGACATCGTGTGAATACCGAATACCTTACCGAGCTTATCTGTTATTTCGTCGATATATTCCTCGTCAAACCCCTCAATAAGGTATCTTCCGCTCTGTTTGCGAATTTCGTGCTTTATTCCTTTAAGACTCTTTTCCATATTAGCGGCAAACGCGCGCTCGAAATAACCGCGGTTGTTGCCCTTTAAATGTATTTCGCAATATCTGATAATTATTACTTTTTCCATATTTTAAGCCATCTTTTCTTTTCTGTTTCTAACCGTCTTATTTAAAATTTCGGCAGCCCGCTCAATCTCTTCTTCTGTATTTTCAGGACAAAAACTAAGCCTTAAAATACCGTCAGCAACGCTCTCCTTTACGCCGCAGGCGAGAATTACGCGGGAATAACGCTTTTTATCGTTGGAAGAGCACGCCGAGCCCGTACCTATTATCAGCCCCTTGTCGTCAACTTCGTGCAAAATAGTTTCTCCGCGAACACCGTCCACGCCAACTGTAAGAATATAAGGCGATCCGCTTTGGGGCGATATGAGAGTAAATAGACCTTTATCTAACGCCTGCCACAGTTTGTTTTTTAAATCTCTAACTTTGGTAAAATTCTCTTTTACCGTTAAATATTTCTTCAAAGCGGCAAATTCCATCATTTTTATACCGAAAACGTTCTCCGTGCCGCTTCTCATTCCGTTTTCCTGTCCGCCGCCGTAAACAAAAGGCTTAATAACAAGATTTTTGCGCTTAAACAGTGCTCCCGTTCCCTTCAACGCGCCGATTTTATGAGCAGAAACCGAATACAAATCTATATCGCAGCCCAACCTGAAAGGCAATTTACCGTACGCCTGCACTCCGTCGGAGTGAAACAGCGTTCTGCCGTTTTTTGCTTTTACCGCTTTGGCAATGGCGTTTACGTCGTTTATCGCACCCGTTTCGTTATTTACGTGAATTACCGAAACCAGCGAAGTTTTATCGTCTATTAAAGAGAGTAGATTATCTACGTTAACGCCGCCGTCAGAGTTTAATTCGGCAAACCTCGTTTCAACACCGTTCTGCTTAGCCGCGTTTACTGCAGAAAAAATTGCGGAATGTTCGCCGAGGGTAGTTACGATATTCCCTCTCCTGCCTCCGCAAAATACGGCGTGATTATCAGCTTCAGTCCCGCAGGAAGTAAAAATCAAATCGAAGTTTCTGTCGTCGGCGATAGTATTCAGAAGATTTTTCCGCGTCTGCTTTAATTCAAGATGCAAATTATAACCTTCCGCATACAATGCGGAAGGATTATAATAGCTTTCGTATAAATATCTTTTTGCCTTTTCCAGACACTCTTCGTCCGGCTTTGTAGTTGCGGCATTGTCAAGATAAATCATTAAATTTCAATTACGCCCCTATACGATTCTTTAACCGTGCCGTCGAGTTCGACTTCTCCGTTTTCAGCGTATTTGACGAACAGATCGCCGCCCTTTAATTTTACGGTTATAATTTCGCCCTTTAAGCACTTACCGTTTGCAATCGCAGCAATCGCCGCCGCGCAAGCCGCCGTTCCGCACGACCACGTTTCTCCGTTTATCTTTTCCCATACTCGCATCTTTACCGTAACGTTATTTACGACTCTTACGCATTCAAGGAAAATACTCTGGGGAAACATACCAGAATAGATTATAGACTGACCGAGCGCTTCTATATCAACGTCGTCTACTTTATCGCAGAAAATTACGCAGTGCGAGTTGCCCACGTTTACCAACGTAACCTTATAATTTTTACCGTCAAGCGTAATTTCCCTGTCTATAACGTCGCCTTCCAGCGTTGACTGAACGTCTTTTCCGTCGAAAGAAGGCTTACCTAGATTTACAGAAACCGAGCTTGCTACGCCGTTGAAACAGTTAACGTTGAGTTCCTTGACGCCGCTTACGGTCTCTACCCTGATCGTCTCGTCCGCGTTCATCTTATTATCGTAAAGATACTTAGCTACTCCCCTCAAAGGATTTGCAGCCATACCGCCGTCAGAACCGTCGCGGTTGAAAACACGCATTTTAGCGTCTGCAACGCAAGATTTTTCAATCATAACGATACCGTCGCCGCCTATGCCGTAATGCCTGTCGGAAAAGTTTATCGCAAGCGACTCCGGACAAGTGATTTTATCGTCCATATTATTGAAGAATATATAGTCGTTACCGCAAGACTGCATTTTGCAGAATTTAAGCTTTAACTTTTCCTTTCTGAGATTGTTTATATCCACAAGCTCGGTATTGAACTGATTGTATCTGCCCGCTATAACGTCCGCAAGCGCGTTGGTCGTATCCAGCGATGTAAGAACGGTTATGCCCAAAAGAATAGCGTGGTGATGAAGCGAAATATAGTTGGTTATAGATTCGATGTCGGTTTTGCCCGTATAAACTATATAATCTATCTTTCCCTCGTCCATCAGCTTGAATATTTCATCGTTGGACGAAAGACGAGCAACGTCGGTACATTCGAGACCGAGACTTCTTATAACGTTAGCCGTACCCTTGGTAGCGTACAGAGTAAGCCCTAAGTCCGCAAATTTTTTAACTATATTAACAATTTCAAACTTATCTTGGTCGTTAATAGTGAAGTAAATGCCCGAAGGGTTCTGTTTCGTAGGGTGTTTCATATTGAATCCCGCCGAAACGAGTCCTTTGAAAAGCGCCTCCTCTATGGTTTTGCCGATACCGAGCACCTCGCCCGTCGATTTCATTTCTGGTCCGAGCTGAGAGTTGACGTCGTTTAGCTTCTCAAACGAGAACACGGGCACTTTTACCGCAACGTATGGTGAATTAGGATACAATCCCGTACCGTAGCCGAGTTTTTTTAGCTTAGCGCCTACCATTATTCTGGTAGCGAGATCCACCATAGGAACGCCCGTAACCTTTGAAATATAAGGTATGGTACGCGAAGCGCGTGGATTTACCTCTATAACGTAAAGTTCGTTATGGTAAATGAGATACTGAATATTTATCAAACCCTTTGTCTTTAAGCTGAGAGCAAGGCTCGTGGAAATATCCACAACCTTTTTAAGCATCGCGTCGCTTAAATTATAGGGAGGATAAACTGCAATAGAGTCGCCGCTATGCACGCCCGCCCTTTCGATATGTTGCATTATACCGGGTATAAGAACGTCCGTGCCGTCCGAAATAGCGTCTACTTCGAGTTCGGTGCCCATAAGATATTTGTCGCAGAGCACGGGGTTTTCTATCTTCTGCGCGAGAATAACGTCCATATAGCGTTCGATGTCGTTCTGCGTAAACGCTATGGTCATATTCTGTCCGCCTATTACGTACGAAGGTCGCAAAAGAACGGGATAGCCGAGCTTCTCCGCGGCTTGCACGGCGTCCTCTTTGGTCATTACGGTAAGACCCTTAGGACGGGCTATATGGAACTGTTCGAGGAGCTCGTCAAAACGCTCTCTGTCCTCGGCGAGGTCGACACTGTCCGCAGGCGTCCCCAAAATTCTTATACCCTTCTTGTCCAGATAACTGCAAAGCTTGATTGCCGTCTGACCGCCGAAAGTAATTACCACGCCGTAGGGCTTTTCCACGTCGATTACGTTCTGCACGTCCTCGGGAGTAAGACTTTCAAAATAGAGCCTGTCCGCAGTATCGAAGTCGGTGGAAACCGTTTCCGGGTTATTGTTGATAATAATAACTTCATATCCGAGCCTTTTCAAAGCCCAGACGCAGTGTACAGAGGAATAGTCGAACTCTATGCCCTGACCTATCCTTATGGGTCCGGAACCTATTACTATTATTCTCTTTTTCTTATTCTTCCTGCTCTCGACTACGTAAGGTTTAGCTTCGTCGTGCTCCTTTTCGTCGTAAGTCGAATAGAAATAAGGGGTCTGCGCAGAGAACTCCGCCGCGCAAGTATCTACCATTTTAAACGCCGCGTCGATATGCTTGGGCAATTTGTTCCCAGAAAGCTTTTCAAGCTCTTTGTCGGGATAGCCCAGCTTTTTGCCTTTGATATATTGAGCCTTAGTGATAGCTTTATCCGCGATTTCCGCTTCGTAGTCGGCGAGATTTTTAAGTTTATTCAGGAACCACTCGTCGATTTTGGTAATAGAATAAATCTTGTCTATCGAAACGCCGCGCTTGATAGCCTGATATACAACGAACAGTCTTTCGTCGGTGAGTTCGGAGAGTTTAGAAACTATTTCTGCGTCTGAAAGTTCAGCCATTTTAGGCATATTGAGCGAATATAACGAAATTTCCGCCCCTCTGACGGCCTTCATTATAGCCATTTCAAAGCTTGTACCGATTGCCATCACTTCGCCAGTGGCTTTCATTCGCGTACCCAAAGTGCGCTTTGCGTAAAGGAACTTGTCGAAAGGCCATTTGGGCAGCTTTACTACCACGTAGTCGAGAGTCGGTTCGAAGCACGCGTAAGTTTTTCCCGTAACGTCGTTTTTAATTTCGTCGAGGGTATAACCCAACGCAATCTTGGCAGAAACTTTGGCTATGGGGTATCCCGTAGCTTTTGAAGCGAGAGCCGACGAACGCGAAACTCTGGGATTGACTTCTATTACCGAATATTCAAAAGAATCGGGATTAAGCGCAAACTGACAGTTACATCCGCCCTCTATTCCGAGCTCGGTAATAATATCGAGTGAAGCCGTCCTCAGCATCTGATATTCCTTGTCGGATAAGGTCACGGCGGGAGCGATTACTATCGAGTCGCCCGTATGAATACCTACGGGGTCGAAATTTTCCATAGAGCATACGGTTAAAACGTTGCCCGCGCTGTCGCGGAGAACTTCGAACTCTATTTCCTTCCAGCCGCCTATATATTTTTCTATGAGAACCTGAGTTATCGGCGACAAAAGCAGACCGTTGTGCGCTATAAGTCTAAGCTCTTCTTCGTTGTGCGCAACGCCGCCGCCCGCGCCGCCCAACGTGTATGCGGGGCGGATAATTACGGGATAGCCGCCGATTTTTTCGGCTACCTGCACGCACTCTTCAACCGTGTACGCTATGTCGGAAGGGACGACGGGTTGATGAATTTTATTCATCGTTTCCTTGAACAGCTCCCTGTCCTCTGCCCTGTCGATGGAATCGAGCTTTACGCCGATGAGCTTTACGCCGTATTTATCGAGGAAACCCTCCTTTGCAAGCTGACAACCGAGCGTAAGCCCCGTCTGTCCGCCGAGAGAGGCGAGCAGACTGTCGGGGCGCTCTTTGATTATGATTCTCTTTAAGCTTTCAACCGTCAGAGGTTCAAGATAGATTTCGTCCGCGAGCGCCTTATCGGTCATTATAGTCGCAGGGTTAGAGTTGCACAGAACTACGTTTAACCCTTCGTCTTTAAGCACGCGGCACGCCTGCGCGCCCGCATAATCGAACTCGGCGGCCTGACCTATGACGATAGGACCTGAACCGATTACGAGAACCTTCTTTATATCTTCTCTCTTAGGCATTGTATTTACCCTCCGTCATATTCTTAATAAATTTATCGAAGAGGAACGAAGCGTCTCTCGGTCCGCCGCAGGCTTCGGGGTGGAACTGCACCGTATATGCGTTGAGCTCGGGATAATCGAATCCTTCGCAAGTGTTGTCGTTGGCGTTTACGTAACTCAACGTTCCTACTCCTTGAAGGCTTGACGAAATTACTTCGTAGCCGTGATTCTGCGAAGAGATGTAAACCCTGCCCGTCGCAAGACATTTTACAGGTTGGTTAGCGCCCCTGTGCCCGTATTTCATTTTCTTGGTCTTACCGCCCATAGCAAGGGCGAAAAGCTGATGACCGAGACATATACCGAAAATGGGGAGTTTACCCGCAAGTTTTTTGATATTTTCAATAATTTCGGTATTCTCGGACGGGTCGCCGGGTCCGTTGCAGAGCATAAGCCCACGAGGATTCAGGGCGAGAATCTGTTCCGCCGTATAGAATGAGGGCACTTTTACGCAATAACAACCGCGCTTGACAAGCTCCCTTATTATATTATCCTTAGCGCCGAAATCCCATACCGCAACCTTTATTCCGTCGGAATTTCCGAAGTATTCGATTTCAGAACAGGTAACGCTTTTAACCGCGTCTACGATACGGTACTTTTCAACTTCGGAAAAATCTTTGACGGGCTTGGAAGTTATCGCGGCGTTCATAACGCCGGACTCTCTTACTATTTTTGTAAGCTCGCGAGTGTCTATTCCGTATACGCCGATAATTCCGTTCTCTTTAAGATAGGCATCAATCGTTTTCTCGCATCTGAAATTGGAAGGGACGTCGCACTTTTCCCTTACGATATAAGCGGAAACCCAAGGTTTTTTGCTTTCCGTATCGGGCGTAACGCCGTAGTTGCCTATCAGAGGGAAAGTCTGAGTGACAATCTGACCGTAATAGCTGGGGTCTGTCAACGTTTCGACGTAGCCCGTCATACCGGTCGTAAACACGAGTTCCCCGACAACGTCGCCGACTGCACCGAAGCGTCTGCCGACAAACTGCTTACCGTTTTGCAACGTTAAATAAACTTTACCGTTTTCCATTATCTTTATCCTTAATTTTTTTTCGTATCAAACAGCGACTTTTTATAACGTTTCTTTATAAAAGCCACATTTAGTTTTACATTATAAGATTAAATCGTAGACTATTTCAACAGCTTTACCATAACTGCTTTCTGCGCGTGAAGTCTGTTCTCCGCCTCGTCGAAAATCTCCTTGGCGTGCGCCTCGAAAACTTCTTCGGTAATTTCTTCTCCGCGGTGCGCGGGAAGGCAATGCATTACCATGACGTCGGGATTGGCCGCTTTTAAGTTTTCGGAATTGACCTGATATCCCGCAAAGGCCTGCTCTCTCTTGCTCTTTTCGCCTTCCTGACCCATAGACGCCCAGACGTCGGTATAAACCACGTCTGCGTCCTTTAACGCTTCTTTTATATCAGTCGTTATGGTTACGTTTCCGTTTTCCTTCGCCCAGGCAGTGAGCTCGGCGTCGGGTTCGTACCCTTCGGGGCAGGCGATAGCAAAGGACATTCCCGTTTTTATTGCGCCCACCATAAGGCTGTTAGCCATATTGTTGCCGTCGCCTATAAAAGCCATTTTAAGCCCCTTGAAACTGCCCTTATACTCGCGTATGGTCATAAGGTCGGCAAGCACTTGGCAGGGATGCGCATAGTCGGTAAGACCGTTGATAACCGGTATCGAACCGTACTTTGCAAGGTCCTCGACTTCCTGCTGAGCGAAAGTACGTATCATTATTCCGTCGAGATAGCGCGAAAGCACCCTTGCAGTATCCTGCACGGGCTCGCCCCTGCCTATCTGCAAATCGTTGCTTGACAAAAACAGACCGTATCCGCCGAGTTCGTATATTCCCACTTCAAAAGAAACCCTCGTACGGGTGGAAGCCTTCTGAAAAATCAGACCGAGCTTTTTACCTTTTAAATAATCTTTCTGAATTCCGTTGTTCCTTTCAAATTTCAACTGATCCGCAAGGTTCAGAATAGATAAAATCTCTTCTCTCGTCAAATCCTGTAATTTTAATAAATGCCTCATATCCCAATTACCTCGTTTAATGTTTTTATTGCAAATTCCATCTCTGCCTTTGTTATGATAAGCGGCGGCAATAGCCTTACCTTTTCGTGCGCCGTCAAAACAATCAGACCCTTTTCAAGACACTTCGCCGCTACTTCTTTTGCGCTTTTAGTAGTTGAAATTCCTATCATCAATCCCATTCCGCTTACCGAAGTTACGTTCTTTATGCGCTCTATATGAGCTTTTAAATACGCGCCTTTGCCCTGAACTTCAAGCAGAAGTTCCCTGTCTATTCTGTTTACGATGCTCAAAGCTCCCGCGCAGGCGACGGGGTTTCCGCCGAAAGTAGAGCCGTGATCGCCGTAAGTTAAAGTATCTTTGCATTTATCGAACATAAGGCACGCGCCGAGCGGCAGACCTCCGCCTATGCCCTTAGCCGTAGTTACCAGATCGGGATGAAGCCCGAAAGCTTCGTAAGAATACATATAACCCGTTCTGCCGTTACCCGTCTGAACTTCGTCGCAGATGAGAAGAATATCGCGCTCTTTGCAAAACCTTTCAAGCTCGGCAAGGAATTTGCCGTCGAGAACGTTAACTCCGCTTTCACCCTGAATACATTCTATCATAACCGCGCAGGTTTTGTCGGTGTATTGAGCAATTATACCGTCCAGAGTGGGTTCGGCATACCTGAAACCTTCCAAAAACGGGGCAAAATTTTTATGAAAAGTATCCTGTCCCGTGGCAGTCAGAGTAGCAATCGTTCTGCCGTGAAAGGAATTTTTCAAGGTTATTATCTCGTTTCTGCCGTAACGTAAGTTGCCGTATTTTCTCGCCGTTTTAATGGCGCATTCGTTCGCTTCTGCGCCGCTGTTGGCAAAAAACACCTTTTTCGCACCCGTTTTAAGGCATAAAGCTTTCGCAAGCTCCGCTTGCGGCTGAGAATAATACAAATTGCTGACGTGCTGTATTTTATTGAGCTGCCCTACAACAGCCTGCTTCCATACCTCGTCGTTTATACCGAAAATATTTACTCCTATGCCCGACGCACAGTCCACGTACTCTTTCCCGTCGAAATCGTAGAGCTTCGCGCCCTCGCCCCTTTCAAACGCGACTCCGAAACGCGCGTAGGTAGAAGCGACGTATTCTTTATCTTCGGAAAAAATATACTCCTTATCCATAACTCTCCTTAATACTAAAAGAAAGACTGATTTAAAAATAAATCAGCCGGTTATTCAAACATTGTTCCGCTACCTTCTTCGGACAATATTTCTATTAAAATCGAATGACAAACGCGACCGTCGGTGATAAAAACTTTTTTAACGCCGCGGCGGATTGCGTCTTTACAACATTCTATTTTGGGAATCATTCCTCCCGATATTATTCCCTGTTTGACAAGACCGGGAATATCGGAAACGAACACTTTTTTAATAAGGCTATCGGGGTCGTCCTTGTTTTCGAGAAGTCCCCTGATGTCCGTCATAAGTATCAGACTTTCGGCGTTAAGCGCGCCTGCGATAGCGGCTGCCGCGGTATCTGCGTTTACGTTATAAACGTGCCCTTCGTCGTCGTATCCGACAGTGGAAACGACGGGAACGTAACCGAGTGCGAGCAAATCGGTAATGACGGTAGTATCAATTTCTGAAACTTTTCCCACATAGCCGAGTTTTTCGTCCTGTTTTACGCATTTAAGCATATGTCCGTCCTGACCGCAGATACCTACGGCTTTGCCGCCGTTACGGCAAATAAGGTCGGTCAAAGACTTATTAATTTTTCCCGCAAGAACCATACGGACTATTTCTGCGGTTTCTTCGTCGGTGTACCTTAACCCGTTTACGAAAACCGTCTCTTTGCCCATTTTTTTGATGGTTTCCGATATTTCCGGACCGCCGCCGTGAACCAATACGACTTTTATTCCCAACAAATTGAGAACGACTAAATCGCGCATGACAGACGACTTCAATTCATCGTCTATCATAGCGTTTCCGCCGTACTTAACGACGAGAATTTTATTGAAATACTTTTTAATATAGGGCATCGCCTCTATTAAAAATTCAGCCTGTTCCTGTTTGTTCATCATTAAGTCCTGTAATCGCCGTTTATCTTTACGTAATCGTAAGTTAAATCGCATCCCCAGGCGGTTGCTTTATATGCGCCCGATTTGAGATTTATATTAACCTGTATTTCGTCCTCGGACAAAATCTCTTTCGCCATTTCCTCGGAAAAATCTATTCCGTAACCGTCAACGCAAACGGGAAGCTCTCCCTTGGAAGAAACGAACGTAACGTCTATTTTATTTACGTCGACGTTGACACCGGCATAGCCTATCGCGCAGAGAACGCGTCCCCAATTTGCGTCCGCGCCGAACATAGCCGCCTTGAAAAGCGAAGATTTTATTACCGTTTTAGCTATTATTCTCGCGTTTTTAACGCTGTTTGCACCGCTTACCGTACATTCAATCAGCTTTGTTGCGCCCTCTCCGTCTTTCGCTATCATTTTGGAAAGTTTAACCGTGCAGTAATTCAAAGCTTTTGCAAAGCGGTTAAAATCTGCGCCTTTGCTTACTATCTCGGCATTGTCGCAAAGACCGTTAGCAAGAATGCAACAAGTATCGTTAGTAGACTGGTCGCCGTCGACGGAAACCATATTGAAAGAACTTTTAACGTCCTCGGATAAAGCTTTCTGCAATAGCGCGGGAGAAACGGCGGCGTCGGTAGTTATAAAAATAAGATTGGTAGCCATATTCGGGCAAACCATTCCTACGCCTTTCGCGATAGCCCCGATTCTGCACTTCTTACCGCCGAGGACGAATTCTACCGCAACCTCTTTCGCGACGGTGTCGGTTGTCATAATTGCTTCGGAAGCGTAATCGCTGTGATCTCCGAGCCCTTCGCATAATTCGCCGATATGTTCCGCCATAGGGGCTAAATCGAGTTTTTGCCCTATTACTCCCGTTGAAGCGACTATAACGTCGTCGGCGCAAATGCCGCAAACGGATTGTACAAGTCCGCACATTCCTTCGGCGATTTCGATACCGTTGGCGTTACACGTGTTTGCGTTTCCGCTATTACAAATTATAGCTTGCGCAAAGCCGTCGGTCAAGTGATTTTTAGTAACAATAACCGGCGCGCCCTTTACAAGATTTTGAGTATAAACTCCCGCCGCAGCGGCTTTAACCTCGCTGACGATAAGGGCAAAGTCTTTTTTTGTTTTATTGCGCCTGATTCCGCAATGAACGCCGTTGGCTTTAAACCCTTTCGGCGCGCAGACGCCTCCGCTAATTTCCTTGATTTTCATTAAAATTCAATCTCTCTCCGATTTGTCCCGTCCAAAACGACGAATACAAATCATAAATATATAGTTAAAAACAAATCTTATAAATTCATTATCTGCAAATAAAATGAATACCGCAAAAAATCTAAGCAGTTTTCAAAGATTTTGTTGCAAAACAGATAAACAAAGCAAAAAGCAAATATCAAACAAGCGAAAAAGTTTCGTCCAGCCCAAGCATAATATTCATATTCTGAACGGCAGCGCCTGAAGCGCCCTTTCCCAAGTTGTCGAAAACGCTTGCAAGTAAAACGCGCTCCTCGTTGCCCGAAACGTAAATATTAAGATTATTAGTACCGGCTAGCGCGTTCGCCGCTAAAAAGCCGGGAATTTCGTCGTCGTTGACAATTTTTATAAAATTATGTCTTGCATAGTACTCTGCAAAAAACTCTCTTACGTCCTTTACACCCATTTTTTTATTCATTAAACGGGTATGAACAGGTACCGTAACGCACATTCCGCAATAATAATCGGCTACTATGGGATTAAATACGGGCGCATAAGATAAACCGCACTCGTTTACCATTTCGGGCAAATGCTTATGGGAAAGAGTTAGCGCATATTGTCTAGGCGACGAGAACTCGATCCCTCTGTCCTTATCCTCGTATTGAGCGATCATCTTTTTACCGCCGCCCGAATAGCCCGTCACGGAATGAGCGACAAAAGGATAATCCGGAGAAAGTATTCCGCATTTAACCAAAGGCGCAACCAAAGTTATAAACCCCGTTGCGTGACAACCGGGATTTGCTACTCTGCTAGAATTTGCTATCTGCGCCTTTCTCTCTTCCGAGATTTCAGGCAGACCGTAAACCCAGCCGCAATCGGTTCTGTGCGCGGTAGACGCGTCTATAATTTTAGCCTTGGGATTATCAACCAATGACGCCGCTTCTTTAGCCGCCGCGTCAGGCAAACATAAAAAACTTATATCCGCCGAATTTAAACACTCTTTGCGGGCAGAAACGTCCTTCCTTTTATCTTCGCCAAGCGAAATGATATTTATGTCCGAACGTTTTCCAAGCCTGTCGTAAATTTGCAGACCGGTCGTTCCTTCTTTCCCGTCAATAAAAACGTTATACATTTTTTACTTGCCGTTTTTTTATTTGATTTTCTTGCCGTCAAGTAATGCTTTAACCTTAATGGGCAATCCGAAAAGATTGATAAAGCCCTGCGAATCCATCTGGTTATAGCAATCGTCCTCGCCGAAAGTAGCTATATCCTCGCTGTAAAGAGAGTTAGGCGAAGTTATCCCCGCGTTCATAACGTTACCCTTATAAATTCTGAGCTTAACGTCTCCCGTTACAGTTTCCTGAGTCTTTTCAACGAACGCATCCAAAGCCTCCCTCAAAGGTGTAAACCACTGACCGTCGTAAACCATCTCTCCGTATTTTACGGCAATAAGCTGTTTATAGTGCTGAGTAGCTTTATCCAGACAAATAGATTCCAGAAGTTCGTGCGCGGTATATAAAATCGTACCGCCGGGGGTTTCATACACTCCCCTTGACTTCATTCCGACGAGACGGTTTTCAACCATATCAACCAAACCTACGCCGTTTGCGCCGCCTATTTCGTTAAGTTTTTCGATAAGTTCTACCGACCCCATCTCCTTGCCGTCGATCGCCGTAGGAACGCCCTTTTCAAAATGTATCGTAAGGTAGGTTGATTTGTCGGGAGCTTTCCAAGGGGACACTCCGAGCTCGCATATCTTATCGTAATCGGGCTCGTTCGCGGGATTTTCCAGATCGAGTCCCTCATGAGATAAGTGCCAGAGGTTTTTATCCTTGGAATAGTTAGTTTCTCTGTTTATTTTTAACGGAATATTATGCGCTTCCGCATAGTCGATTTCCTCGTCGCGGCTCTTGATATCCCAAATACGCCAAGGAGCTATAATCTGCATTTCGGGAGCGAATGCTTTTATGGTAAGTTCGAATCTAACCTGGTCGTTACCCTTGCCCGTACAACCGTGGCAAATGGCGTCCGCACCCTCTTTCTTTGCGATTTCCACTATTCTCTTTGCGATAATGGGGCGCGCGAACGAGGTTCCCAGCAGATATTTATTTTCATACACCGCCCCCGCTTTCATAGTGGGATAGATGTAGTCTTCGATAAACTCTTTTTTCAAATCTTCAATATAGAGCTTAGAAGCGCCCGTCTTAATAGCCTTTTCTTCCAACCCTTCAAGCTCGGTGGTCTGTCCGACGTCGCCGGAAACGGCTATCACTTCGCAATTATCGTAATTTTCTTTTAGCCAGGGGATAATGATAGAGGTATCCAGTCCACCCGAATATGCAAGAACGACTTTTTTTATTTTCTTTTCCATATTAAAATCTTCCGTCTTTTTATAGTATTTCGGTTAAATTTCCAAAACCTTAGAAATTATACAATATATAAATAAACACAGTCAAGTAATTTAGGCTTGAATTTAAAGTTTTTTTAATTTTATAATGAATAAATTTTCATTAATTTGTGCATATATTAATAATTATGCACTATTTAGAGAAATTTTGAATAATTAAAAATTTAAGACGATTTTGCAACGACACATTGCATCAATACAAACGGGCTATGAAAGCGTATTTTTTCAATATGTTCGCATAAGATCTGTAATAGGGCATTGCCGACTCAACTGCGCTGTAAAATTTTTTCGAGTGATTCATATGCAACGTATGGCAGAGTTCGTGTACTATTACGTAATTCTGAACGTCTTCGGGAAGCATAAGAAGTTTATAATTAAAAGTTATTTTTCCGAATCTGTCGCAACAACCCCACCTGCTTTTATAATCCTTGAAAGTCGTCCCGGAAGCCTTCAAGCCGATTTCGGTTGACAGTTTATTAAACCTGTCCTCGAATTCTCCTCCGAGAAAACCGACAAACACCTTCTTTAAACAGGCAAAAGATTTAACGCCGACTTCCGCTCGCCCTATGTAATTCACTCCACCAAAACGTAAATTATATTTTTCGCCTTTAACCAAAATCTTATCATAATTTATAACGTCGGCAAATTCTTCTGCACAGAGTTTATTCTTTTTAATCCTGCTTTCTATCCATCCGCTTTTACATTCAAGGAAGCTTTCAACTTCCCGTACGGAAGCACGGAGCGGACATCTCACGGTAATCTTATTATCCGAAGAAACAGCAACCGAAAAAGTTTTTCTTCGCGTCCTGATCAGTTCGTAATCAAACGTCATTGAACATAACCTTCATCTGCACGCGCAGTTCGCCGTCTACTCTTCCCTCGACGAGATAAAAACCGTCCTCGCTTTTTTCCTTATAAAAATCGATTTTATCGCCGTACTTGCATTGCCTGATATAAGAAATCTGGGCAGTTTTCACAGCTTTATCTTTCAGTTCTTCAACCGAGAAAGCGTCCATAAGCAGGTCGCCGTATTTTGTATTCGTGACGTGATTGTAATGGTCGTAATCTGAATAAGAAACGTACTTTGTATAGGTAAGCTCACCCTGTCTGACTTCGGGAATTTTCCAACTGTTAAAATCGGTAGAGCGAAAATCGTTATATTCCCTACCGTCGTTTTCCCCGAAAACTGCAGAAGCGGGCAACATTGTGAAAGTTGCCAAATCGACAAGACACCAGCGCGAAGTACCCACGCCTACTTTTCTGCCGCCCATATAAATTTCAAAATCCCTTAAAACTATTAATTTTTTAGGTTTGACGGGCCAGGTACGGATGGTAACCTTATCATTATAATAAATAGGTTCGCTCAGTTCAACGTACCAATTAGACAAGATAAAACCGATATTCATCGGTTGCAAATCGGCGTAACCGAAACCGAGTTCGTCAGCAGAAAGACAAGCAGACTCCTGCATAACCGAAAGCAGCGCCGATAGTCTTAATCTGTCCTTAAAATCAACGTCAGTATATCTTATTCCGTATTCTTTTTCGTGCATATACATAATAAAACCAGCTTAATTAATTTGTTAATTAAAGTTTACCACCAACGAGAAAAAAAGTCCAATAAAATACAAAATCTGTTTAATTATGTGTGACATAGTACTTTTTATATCCTTCAAATATTGACATTTACAGCATCTTATGATATAATTTTAGCAGAATTAACGGAGGAACGCCTATGGACGAAGAATTTCTCGACGACAAACTTTCCGACGACGAACGACAAGAAAGCGGAAATACCGAAAACGAACAAAAATACGAAATCAGCTCTGACCTGATTCGCGGTCATATTAATACTATCATCCTTCGCACGCTTTATGAAAGAGATAAATACGGATATGAAATTATAAACGAAATAGAACAGAAAAGCCACGGGCAATATTCATTGAAACAACCTACGCTTTACAGCGCGCTGAAAAGACTAGAAAGTCAGGGTTACATAAAAGCGTATTGGAAAACCGACGAGGTTACTTCGGGCGGCAGAAGAAAATATTTTACCCTTACGGATTCGGGAAAAGAGATCACGGAAAAAAATTTATCGGAATGGGAATATTCGAGAACTATAATAGATAATCTCATATCAGACCGCTCGTTCGATTTTTCGCAGCCCGCCCCCACTCACGTCGATTTCAATATTTTGAAAAAGTCGGTAAGCAAAGTGCCTACGGTGAAAGCAGACGAAGGGCTTGAAAAATATTCCCCTGACAACACGTCTCCTGCCTGTCCGCAGTCATACTACGTCGGCGAGGTTACATATAACAGCTTGAACACTCAAACCGATAAAAACGGCATAGATAAACCCGACGGACAAACTAAGGATGATTTTGCGACCAACCGCGGGTCTCAATCAACCAATCAAGAGCAAGCTAAGGAATTTGAAGAGCGCAGATTAGCTCACGAAAACTTCTTGAAGCTTATATCTGCGCCCGCCCCCTCTAAGGAAGATAAAGACGAAGAACCGGCCGCTACCGAAGACGGTATGGACCCCAACGCGATTATATACGCTACCAAACCAGAAACCGAAAAAAATTATAAAGACCTCGTCAATGCAATTTACGCAAAAACGTTTAAACAGAGCCATGCTCAGCCCCAGCACGTCTCTCAGACGCGTTACGCGGTATCGAATCAGCAGCCTGATTCGATACTTAAAAAAGGACAGTCCGACGGGTTGAAAATAAATCTGTCAACACAAGCCAATACTCGGGGGGTAGGAGCCGACGACACTACCTATAACGTGGGCACAACTTTGTTTAAAAGCTCGCTGATAGTCGGATTTATAGTGCTTATAGAATTTATTTTCTGTACGATATTTAAATCCGAATTAGGGGTGGGAATTATTTATCCATTAGTCATACTATTGTTAGGCGTAGCGCAGTTATCCGTATTCGGCTTATTGTCTCTTACCGGATTCAAAAAAGATAACCCTAAACCGACCACTCACGGCTACGTTTCGGCAAGCATAATAGTTACGATTATTATAATTCTGATAATTTGTTTTATTGCATTTTTGACAAACGTGAACATAGCAATGCCAAGCGATATAATGGTAAAAATCGTCGTTCCTTCCGTCGTAGCCATAAATATTCCGATTTTCTGCATAGCTTACTGCCTTTTCAGCAAATAAAAATATCCCGTCGGGCAATACCGACGGGATAACTTTTTTAGTCTGAATTTATTTAGCGTACTCTACGCATCTGGATTCTCTTATTACGTTAACTTTTATCTGTCCGGGATATTCGAGCTCTGCCTCTATTTTCTTAGCTATATCTTTCGCAAGGAACATAGCCTGAGCGTCGTCAACCTGTTCGGGCTTAACGATTACGCGGACCTCTCTGCCCGCCTGAATTGCGTAACTCTTATCAACTCCACCGAAGCTTGAAGCTATTTCTTCAAGTTTTTCAAGGCGTTTAACGTAGTTGGTGCCCGTCTCTCTTCTTGCGCCGGGTCTTGCGCCGGAAATCGCGTCAGCCGCAGCTACAAGCACCGCTTCGACCGTTTTGGGTTCGCAATCGCCGTGGTGAGAAGCAATGGCGTTGATGACGTTAGAATTTTCCTTATACTTCTTTGCAAGGTCCGCACCGAGCTGAACGTGAGTACCCTCCTGCTCGTGGTCGACCGCTTTACCTATATCGTGTAAAAGACCTGCGCGCTTTGCAAGATTTACGTCAAGACCGAGTTCGGAAGCCATAAGCCCCGCAAGTCTGGCGACCTCTATCGAGTGTTTATAGACGTTCTGACCGTAGCTTGTCCTGTACTTCAATCTGCCGATAAGCTTGATTATTTCAGGGTGAAGTCCGAAGATACCCACTTCAAACATCGCGCTTTCGCCTGCGGCTTTAATTTCCTGATCGAGTTCTTTTCTTACTTTTTCAACCGTTTCTTCTATTCTCGCGGGATGAATTCTGCCGTCTGCAATAAGCTTTTCAAGCGAAAGCCTTGCCACTTCTCTTCTGACAGGGTCGAATCCCGACAAAATTACCACTTCCGGGGTATCGTCAACAATAAGCTCAATACCCGTAGCATTTTCGATAGCGCGGATATTTCTGCCTTCTCGACCGATAATTCTCGCCTTCATATCGTCGCTGGGGAGAGGTACGACCGATACGGTGATTTCCGACGCATGATCGCTTGCACAACGCTGAATGGCGAGAGATATAATCTTTTTAGCCTGATTATTAGCTTCGTCCTTTGCCGTTTGCTCTATATTCCTTACCTGCAAGGCTACGTCGTGCCTCGTTTCTTCCAGAATTTCGTCGGTTAAAAGCTGTTTTGCCTCATCCTTGGTTAACTGAGCTACCCTTTCGAGTTCCTGAACCATCAATTCGTGCTGATGGCTAAGCTTTTCCTGGGTCTTTTTTACTTCTTGCTCTTTGCTTTGTAAATCTCTTCTCTGTTTTTCAAGTTCTTCGGTTTTCTTTAAAAGCGAATCCTCTTTTTTATCGAGATTATCTTCCTTCTGCAAAAGCCTCTGTTCCAATTTGGAAAGTTCGGATTTTTTCTCTTTGGACTCTCTCTCAAATTCGTTCCTTAATTTTAATTCCTGTTCCTTAGCCTCTAATATTGCTTCTTTTTTCAATGCTTTACATTCGGCTGTAGCTTCTTCAACCATCTTTTTGGTTCTGGAATCTACGTCGCCAAGCTTTTTATCGGTCTTTTTTTTATAAATTACGTAACCGATAAAAAAACCTGCCGCAAGCGCTACCAGCGCCGCAACAACGATTAACACGACCGCGAGAACAATATTCATCGAGCCGGCAAGAAACAGGCTGCTTAATTGTGTCATGTGCCTTTAAGCCTCCTGATGTGTATTTAAATATATAAAAACCAATAAAATTAGGTCTGTCTATATCCTATAAATTATTTTACACCCTCACGGTAAAAAAGTCAATTTATTTATCAAAATACATTGCCTTATACTTAAAAATGTATGTTAAATAATAAAACAGCCGCCAAACTTTAACGTTTAAACGGCTGATATTATGCGGTTAATTAATATCGTCAAGCCAGAGCAGAGGCGACGCGTCGGAAGGCATACGCCAGTCTCCCCTTGGAGAAAGCGTTACGGACCCGACCTTCACGCCGTCGGGAATACAGGAACGCTTGAACTGTTGAGCAAAAAATCTCTTATAAAAATTTTTATGCCATTTATCTATCGTTTCGCCGTCGAATCTGTCTTTGAAAGTCAGATGGGCAAGATAATTAATCTTTTGCGGCGTAAAGCCGAACCTTATCGCGTAATAAAGGAAGAAATCGTGCAAAACGTAAGGTCCGACAAGGTCCTCCGTCTTCTGCGAAATTGTTCCGTCCTTATCAGGAGGAAGCAATTCGGGTGAAATTTCGGTATCGAGAATATCTTTAAGCACTTCGCCGCACTCGCCCTTGATTTTTTCAGCTTCCGAACGAACGAGATGTTTAACCAACGTTTTAGGCACAGAGCTATTGACGGCATACATAGACATATGGTCGCCGTTGTAAGTTGCCCAACCCAGAGCAAGCTCGCTTAAATCTCCCGTTCCGATAACCATACCGCCCGTCTTGTTCGCCAAATCCATTAATATCATTGTGCGCATACGCGCCTGAGCGTTTTCATACGTTACGTCGTACGATTCTTTGCTTTGACCTATATCTTCAAAATGTTGGGTTACGCTTTTTGCAATAGAGATAGACTTTGCTGTCGCGCCCAAGGAATTAATAAGCTTTAACGAATTATTATACGTTCTGCCAGAAGTCCCGAAACCGGGCATAGTAACGCAGATTATATCCGTCAACGGTTTATCAAGAGACGTGAACGCCCTGCGCGTAACCAACAGCGCGAGAGCGGAATCCAATCCGCCAGATATGCCGATTACAGCCGTTTTAGCCCTGCTGTGTTCAAGACGCTTTTTTAAACCAGCCGTCTGAATAGATAAAATAAGTTCCGTACGCTCGACAAGTTTTTCGTTGTTTGCAGGCACGAACGGCAATTCGGGGAAGGTTCTCGAAAGCGCTCCTTCTACGTTATCGGTGTTAAAAGAAATAAAATCGTAACCTTCCGAACCGTTTTCCGCAAAGAAAGTATTTGAAATTCTTCTGCGCTCTGCCGATAGTTTTTCGACGTCGATTTCGCCGTAAACGAGAGAGTTATCGAACAGCCTGCTCTCTGAAAGAATAACCCCGTTTTCGGAAATTATATTGTGTCCCGCAAACGCCATATCCGTAGTGCTTTCACCCTCTCCTGCGTCGCTGTAAACGTATCCGCATACGAGTTTCGCCGACTGCATTCTGACAAGATCCCTGCGGTACTCTGCTTTGCCGACTGTTTCGTCGCTGCACGAAGAATTGACTATGATATTAGCGCCTGCCACCGCGTGATACGACGACGGGCTTTGAGGAACCCACAAGTCCTCGCATATTTCAGCAGCTACGGTAAAATTCGGGCAATTTTCTGCTTTAAAAATTAATTTACTGCCGAAAGGAACCGTTTGCCCCGCCAAATTAACAAAAGCGTTTCTATTTTCCGCAGGACTGAAATGACGGCGTTCGTAAAATTCACCGTAGCCGGGCAGATAGGTTTTTGGAACTACTCCCAGAATTTTTCCGCCGCATAAGGCAACCGAACAGTTATAAAGTTTAGAATTTACGACAATCGGCGCGCCTATAAAAACGAGAGTTTTGATTTCCTTGCACTCGTCGCAAATTTCAGCCAATCCTTTTTCTACCGCGTCGATAAGAAGTTTTTGGTTGAACAAATCTCCGCAAGTGTACCCGCAAACGCAGAGTTCGGGAAATACGGTAAGTTGAGAATTGTTTTTTGCAGATTCTTTAATCGCAGATATTATGTTTTTTACGTTATAATCCACGTCGGCAACCTTTATTTTGACGGTAGCCGCGCAGGTCTTAATAAATCCGTACTGCATCAGTCTTGGTCTTTTCTCACAATAGAAGCTTTATGAGCTTCCCTTATTTTAGCTTCGAGCTCGTCCTTTAAGGCAGGATTAGCAATAAGGTGTTCGCGCATTTTTTCCCTGCCGTTGGCAACTTTTTCGTCGTTATAGCTGAACCATGCGCCGCTCTTGGTTAATATGCCGTATTCCAGACCGAGGTCGATAAGGCAACCCTCCTGAGAGATTCCGTAGCCGTATATAATGTCGAATTCCGCAACCTTGAAAGGAGGCGCAACCTTGTTTTTAACCACCTTGCACTTTGCGCGGTTACCGATTATTTCACCCTCGCTTTTAAGAGCGTCCGCCTTCCTTATATCGAGACGGATGGACGCAAAATACTTCAAAGCTTTGCCGCCCGGCGTAGTTTCGGGATTACCGAACATTACGCCTACCTTTTCGCGCAGCTGATTGATAAATATTACGCAGGTTTTAGAGCGGTTGGTAATAGCCGTCAGCTTTCTTAACGCCTGCGACATAAGTCTGGCAAGCAGTCCTACGTGCGTATCGCCCATATCGCCCTCTATTTCAGCTTTGGGAGTGAGAGCTGCTACCGAGTCGACGACGATTACGTCCACCGCGCTCGAACGAACAAGAGATTCGCAGATATCGAGAGCTTGTTCGCCCGTATCCGGTTGGGAAACGTAAAGTTCGTCGGTATTTACGCCGAGAGCCTTAGCGTAAACGGCGTCGAGAGCGTGTTCGGCGTCGATAAACGCCGCAACTCCGCCCGCTTTCTGCGTCTGAGCGATTATGTGGAGAGCAACGGTAGTTTTACCCGAAGATTCGGGTCCGAAAATTTCCATAATTCTGCCGCGGGGCACGCCGCCTACGCCGAGGGCTAGGTCGAGCGAGAGACAACCTGTAGAGATAACCTCTATTTCGGAATTGACTTTTGTGTCGCCGAGTTTCATAATCGCGCCTTTACCATACTGCTTTTCTATCATAGCAACGGTTGAATTGAGCGCTTTGAGTTTTTCTTCGTTCATTTATATGTTCTCCTGAATTATTTTAACGTTTTGTAGACGAGAAACAGCGCGCGGTTAATCGCAGTTTTGGTAATCGCGTCCCTGTCCCCTTTAAAATTGAATTTATAAACCGAAACCTGCTCTTTCAGCCCTACGGCTATATAAGCAAGTCCGACGGGTTTTGAAGTATTATCTGATTTTGGTCCGGCTATTCCCGTAGTTGCCACCGAAACGTCGCTATCGCCCGTCTTTATCAATCCGTCCGCCATCTGAAACGCCGTTTCGTCAGAAACCGCCCCGTACTGTTTGAGAGTTAATTCCGATACGCCCAGCCTCTTGATTTTTGACAGGTTGGAATAAGTGTTAAGCCCCTCGAAGAATACTTCCGAAACTCCCGGAACCTCCACGAGTTTTTTGCAGATTCCTCCGCCCGTAAACGATTCGGCTATGCTTATTTTCATTCTTCTAAGTTTCAACAGCTGATAAAGCCTCTGCGCTAACGAAATATCCTCAAACGCATAAATATAATCTTCGAGATTGGACGTAAGGATTCGCAAGACGCCGTCCGTAACCATTTTCGGCGTATTGCTCGAATATGTAATTTCGATTGTCTGGTCGCCGTAATCGTCGAAAACAGCGAAAGTCATTTCGGCGGTCAATTTTAGGCTTTGCGAAATGGCGTTATTTATCGTCTCGGCAGGAGCGGCTACGCACTTCACATACATTTTATCGTAACTTACGTTATACTTTTCGTTCAACAAAGACACGATAAGACCGCATTTAGTTTTAATTTCCTCTTCTTCTGAAACAAGAGCTACCGTTTTACCCGACGCGTTGATAATATTCGCACTGTCGAAAGGCGACGAATACAGTTCCGAAAGATATTTGCGTAGAGCTTGGGTTTGCGCCGAGCCGCATACAAAAACGGCGTTATCGTAATTATCGAATGTATCCTTTGCCTGAGCTGTAATAGCCAAAGATTCGTCGTAAGCGATTATCGCAGTTTTATCGAAATAATAACACCCGCTCGAAAAAGCGCGACTGATTTCTTCCGCAACGGAAAAATCGTTATTTAATTTTTTGTTTTTTACTATAACCAAGCAGTTTTTCATCAAACTTTTAAAACTTTTGAATTTTTAACGAGGTAGTTCACGCCAGAAATAACGGTCAGCAACGTAGCTAACGCAAAAAACGCCAGCCCCGCGTAATTGATTACCGTTACCGCAACGTGAGCGCCCAAAAATTCGCCCAGCCCGCCGCCTGCCAAAAGCAATACAACGGAAAAATCCTGAGCGGCGGTTTTGTACTTACCTATTTTATCCGCCGCAATGACTATTCCGGCGTCGGCGGCAACCATTCTGAAACCGCTGACAATCATTTCCCTCGCCATTATCACTGCCACGCAACAGCCTGCCGCTACTATCGCCCAAGCGCCGAGATTGGCGGTAAAAAACGACGGCACGGTCAAAAGAATAATCATTGCCGAAGAAACCAGCACTTTATCCGCAATGGGGTCGAGAAATTTACCGAGGTTGGTTACAAGATTATATTTCCTCGCTATTCTGCCGTCGAAAAAATCCGTTAAGCTTGCAAGAGCGAACACGGCTAGTGCGGCAAAATAGTGCCCCTTGAAATTGACGTAAAACAACGCGACAAATACGGGAATCATTATCATACGCAAAAGCGTAAGCTTATTCGGCAGATTCATAACCCCTTTGCCTGCCGCAAATTTGTACGCCCTGCTGTTTTTATCTATCTCTTTTTCGCGGTTATTGTTCATAAACCGTAATCCTCCGTTCTTCCGAACAAATCGTAATCGCTGTGTCCGTTGATAATTATATCGTAATACTCGCCCTGAACAGCTTCGCAGGCGTTGAAATAAACTTTACCGTCTATATCGGGAGCATTGAAATAGGCTCTGCCTATAAAGCAGTTCCTGTCGTAATCTATCCCGTCGCAGATAACGCGCAATTTCTTTCCGACAAAACCTCCGAGAAACTCTTTACTGATTTCCTTCTGTACGGAATAGAGTTTTTTAACTCTCTTCTTTTTATCCGAGTAAGATACCTGTCCTTTCAGTTTATATGCAGGCGTGTCGGGCTCGCGCGAATATGCGAAAAAACCGCAGTTGGTAAGCTTTACCGTACGCAAAAAGTCGCACATAGCTTCACATTCCTCTTCCGTTTCCGTGGGAAACCCCGTTATAAACGTCGAACGGATAGCTATATCTGGAATATTTTTTCTCAGCTTATCGAACAAATCGATATAGCTCTGTCTGCCGCCGCGGCGGTTCATAAGTTTTAACACCCTGTCTTCGCTATGTTGCAGAGGAATATCGAGGTAATTTATTATTTTGGGATTGTCCCTTATTTCCGCAATCAACTCGTCGTCGATCATATCGGGATAACAGTATAATAATCTTACACTATTAATGTTGACAAGTGCTGTCAGCTTTTTTAAAAAATTTACTAAATATTTTTTCCCGTAGAGGTCTATACCGTATCGCGACACGTCCTGCGCGACCAAAATAAGCTCTTTAACTTCTCCAAGCGACTCCGCCTCTTTCAAAAGACGCTCTTCGGGGTAACTTACGTAACCTCCCCTTATTTTGGGAATGAGGCAATACGTGCACTTATTGTTGCAGCCGTCGGCGATTTTCAGATACGCGTAATGGCAGGGCGTCGTAATAACGCGCTCCGCATTATACAAATTATCGCCCTTGCCTACAAAATTAACCCTTTCACCGTCGTAAGATTTTTCCAGAGCGTCGAAAAACTTGTTGTAATCGTTAGTTCCGAGAAACACGTCCGCCTCGGTCAAAGCGTCGAAGGTTTCACCCACGTATTTCTGCGGCAGACAGCCCGTTACGACTATTTTTTCTACGTTGCCGCTCTTGTAAGCGGAACATTCCAACACCGTTTCGATTGCCTCTTTTCGCGATTGATTGAGAAACGCGCAGGTATTTACTATTAAAACGTCGGCTTCTTCTATATCGTTGCAGATTTCACAGCCGCGCGCTCTTATCAATGATAGCAGTTTTTCGCTGTCTACCCTGTTTTTATCGCACCCGAGTGAAATCATTCCGAATTTCTTCTTAGTAAAATCAATCATCGACGTCACCGTAAATGCGCTTGAATTCGTCGAGAGAAAGCAGAACTTTTCTCGGTTTAGAGCCTTCGGACTGCGTGATATAATTCATATTTTCCATCCAATCGATTATTTTGCAAGCCTTTACGTAGCCTACGGGAAAACGGCGCTGTATCATAGACACGGACGCCTGATTGCTCTCCACGCAGAATTTGAGAGCGGCTATGAATTTATCGTCTATTTTTGTTTCGCTGTCTGCTGTACCGTCGCCGTCGTTTGACTCTACGGGAGGCTCTTCTACGGTATTGATAAAGTCGGAAACGCTCTGATCGAAGTAGGTTTCGTTATTCTTCTTGACGAAGTCGGTAACTCTCTGCACTTCAGGCGAATCGATAAAACAACCCTGGATTCTTGCAAGGTCGGGATTTTCCGCCGAGCGGAAGTACATATCGCCGCGACCGAGCAATTTTTCCGCTCCGCCTATATCGAAAATAGTCCTAGAATCGTCGAAGGAGTTTACTTTAAATCCTATTCTCGTGGGAAGATTGGATTTTATAAGACCGGTTATGCAGTCTACGGAAGGGCGCTGGGTTGCGAGAATAAGGTGAATACCGCACGCGCGCGATTTCTGCACAAGCCTTATTATACGCGTTTCTATATCCTTCTTAGCCGCCATCATCAGGTCACCGAACTCGTCGAGGATAACGACTATCTTAGGAAGCTTTTCCTCTCCCTCTGGCAGATGCGAATTGTATTCTGTAAGATTTTTAGTCAATACGCCCTTTTCGCTCATCTCTTTAAAGAGCGTATAACGGCGCTCCATCTCCTTGATAGCCCAGTTCAAAGCCTTTATAGCTTTATCAACGTCGTAGATAATTTCGTTTATCATCAGATGTGGCAGTTTATCGTAGGGAATAAACTCGGCCTGTTTGGGGTCTACAAGAATAAATCTCAGTTCTTCCGGTCCGTACTTATAAAGAAGGCTTACGATAAGCGAGCTTAAACAGATACTTTTACCGGAACCGGTAGTACCGGCCACAAGCAAATGAGGCATCTTGGTTATATCGGGGCAGATTACTTCTCCGTCAACGTTTTTACCGAGAGCGAACGTTAAAGTATTGGGCTTACAGTTAATGAATTTGCTGCTTGCAAGCATACCCTTCAAACCTATCGTCGTACGCTGAGCGTTCGGAACTTCGATAGATATTGCGCCTTTGGAATAGTTGAGATACGCGTTCACGTTCTCCTTCATAAGCGACATAGCTATAGCTTCGCGGTATTTGAGGGCGTTTTTGATATTGGTCTTATCTTCTATAATCACGTCGTAGCGAGTTATCGCAGGACCTACCGTCACGTTAGCGATATGGCTGGCTATTCTGAAATTTTCCAACGTTTCGACGATAATGTTTTTACTGTCCTCGATTTCTGCGGTGTTTACGTTGTTATTTTCGGGATAATCGTCTAATAAATCGAGCGTGGGGCGCACGTACTTCTTCCATACGTGCTTTGGCTTTTCCTGCACGGACGCATCTTCCTTGGCAGGCTCTGCCGATTCCGGCGCAATACGCTTTTCGCCTTGCCCGAACTGACTGACCGGCCCGTTCCTTTGCGCTATGGGGCCGAACACGCTACCCGATTCTGTCGACCTGGTTTCCTCTTCACTGTAATCCTCGGAGGATTGAGAATAGTTTCTTAAACCGCGCGTACCGAGAACAGGGTCGGAATCGTCAGATAACGGTTCGTCGTCGTCAAAAATATCGGCGTTGGCTCTGTCCTGCCTGCGCGAAGATAAACGGGAAACGTCCGGTTCGACACGTCCCGTAGAAGAACGAGGATTAGACGCGCCGAAAAGGCTGTAAAGGCTGTTTCCGTTATCGTTATCAGAAGAATCGCCGAGCTCTTCGGAAGTCCTTCTTAACTGCCCGAAATCCGTACTTTCAGAAATATTTTCTTCAAAAGCGTTATTTTGCGAAGCGCGTTCGATATTTTCCGCACTTTCGCGCTCTCTGCTTACGTCGGCTGTATAATTATTGCGCTCCGCGTAAGAATAATCCGAATCATAACCGTTGCCGTAGTCGTTCAATATGCCGCGCCCCTCGTTTGCTGCGCTCTGCGCGTCGTCGCGTATCATTCTGTCGTAACCGAGAGCCGCGTCGTTGTCACGTTCGGGCGAACCGTATCCGTAAACCGATCCGCTATCAGTAACGTAATCGCCGAAATCTTCGACCGGCTTTTCACCGTAAACGTACGATGGCGAAACGGGAGGTTGAGAGGACGACTCCACTTCTTCGGAATAGCTTTCGGAATATGTCGTACCTGACGAGGGCGTAGAATTAGTCTTTCCGCTTGAAAAACTGTTAAGATAATCGCCGTCGTTATGCACGGGATGATTGAAATAAGAATCCTGGTTAAAAATCATATTGCGGCGATAGCTTTCTGCAGCAAATTCGCCGTTTTCAAACAAAATTTTCCTGCCGAGGTCTTTATCCTGAAATTTATCTCCGTTATCGGACGAATTTTCACTTACGGTGCTTTCGGTCATTCTCATATCCGACGGACGGCTGTTGTTTACGATTTCGTATTCGTCGGTTTCGCTGTACAGTCTATCCGAAGCCTTTCCCCCTTCTACCAACGGATCAGCGTTTGCGTTATCGCTTACGGGAACTCTTATTTTGGATTTATGACCGGCGAGTTCCTTACTTATAAGCGAATTTCTGATTACGGTAAAGGCAAGATACGCGCACAGCGCAAAAAGAACGGAGAAAATTACGTAAGCGCCGACAAAAGTCGTGCCCTTTGCTACGGGATAAACAAGCAGCCCCGAAATTACGCCTCCGAAAGTATATCCGGCATACCCCTTTTCCGCGCTCAGATAACTGTCGGCAAGGTAACCACCGTACGCGGATAACGAAAAATCTTTGGTCGAAACCGCGTGAAAGAGCAGAAAAAATGCAATTATACACGCAGCAGTTACGGCAAAAGTCTTTAAATTAAAGTTAATCTTTTTTTCAAAAACCAGCCACTCGCCAAGATATGCCAACGCCGCGACAACGAGAAAAGAGCCGTACCCGAACGTGCCGTACATAAAGGTACATACGGCGGCGCCGATTCCGGAAAACACCCATTTATTCGTAAAAAGCATTATTAAAACTATCGCGCAGAACAGCAGGATAGTCATACCCAGCGTTTCTCTCGTAAGTATATACGATTGTCTGTTCGCGTCAGAATTACGTTTCTTCAATTTATATCTCCGAAAGTGATATTTTGCTATTCTTTATTATATCATCAATATAAAAAAAAGACAACAAAATGGCGACAGATATTTCGGTTTATTGGCGCGTTTGCAGGGGATTGAAGTAAAAATTGCGCGCGCCTGACGATAAGGCGCGCGCAACGTATTGATAAATTATAATTAAAGTTTTGTTTTACCGATTTCTGCCTGAGAAATACTGCTTTCGTCGTTCCAGGAATACATACTTCTTATTTCCTTGCCGACTTCTTCAAGCTGATGCGAAGCTTCAAGATTGCGCTTTGCGATAAAGTGCGCTCTGCCGTTGTTGTTTTCCGCAATCCACTTAGAAGCGAACGTGCCGTCCTGAATCTCTTCGAGGACCTTCTTCATTTCCTTCTTGGTTTCTTCGGTGATAAGGCGTTTACCCGTTTCATAGTCGCCGAATTCCGCAGTATCGGAAACAGAGTATCTCATCATAGAGAAGCCGCCCTTATAGATAAGGTCAACAATAAGCTTCATTTCGTGAATACATTCAAAGTATGCGTTTCTGGGGTCGTAACCTGCCTCAACGAGAGTTTCGAAGCCCGCTTTCATCAACGCGGTAACGCCGCCGCAGAGAACAGCCTGTTCGCCGAAAAGGTCGGTTTCCGTTTCGCACTTGAACGTAGTTTCGAGAACGCCTGCGCGGGCGCCGCCGATACCTGCGGCATAGCCGAGAGCTATATCGAGGGCTTTGCCCGTATAATCCTGTTCGATTGCCACGAGGCAGGGAACGCCCTTACCTTCCTGATATTCCGAACGTACGGTATGACCGGGGCCCTTGGGCGCGATCATAAACACGTCTATGTTTGCAGGGGGAACAATCTGTTTAAAATGAATATTGAAACCGTGAGCGAAAGCAAGCGCCGCGCCGTCTTTAAGATTCTTTTCGATGCTCTCTTTATAAACCTTTGCCTGCCTTTCGTCGTTGATCAAAATCATTACGACGTCCGCGCGTTTTGTCGCCTCCGCAACGGAATATACTTCGAAACCTGCGGCTTCCGCCTTGGGCCAGGACTTTCCGCCTTCGTGCAGACCTATGATAACTTTAACGCCGCTCTCTCTCAGATTCAGCGCGTGAGCGTGTCCCTGACTGCCGTATCCGATAACCGCCACCGTTTTATTCTTTAAAGCGTTGATATCGCAATCGGACTGATAATAAATTTTAGCCATAAAATTTTATCCTCCAAAATTCTGTTCGCGATTAATTATATTATCTAATTTTTTTTAAGTCAAGCGATATTAAAAATTATTAAAAAAAATGAATAAAAAATTTGCATATTTGATTGATTTGTTCTATAATATATGCAAAAATAAACGGACGATTGTATATTTATGAATACCAGAAAAATAAGCCTTACGGTACTTGCCGACATAGTAAAGGACGGGGTAGCCTCCGCGTTTTTCGATTATCTGAAAGACGGAGAAGGATTCGGGAAATTTCTTCACGAAATCTACGAGCGCGGAGCGGAAAACGACCTATCGGGCTATTTTCTCAACCTGATTCTTTCCGACGAAAACGCTTTTTCCAAGACCTGCGCAAGGGGTATGACACCCTCACGCTATCTTGTGAACGCATATAAAGACGACATATGCGCAATATTTTCTGCGATAACAGAAATCGACGATTGCGGAAAATTCTGCAAAGGTCGGATAAACTCCGACCTGTTCAACCTTTCAAACCTCGATTGTACGATAAATAACCTCGCAGAATTTTACAGAACGCACGGCTATGGAATTTTTATAGACAATAAAGCTTTTACTTACTCGGACGGTAAGCTTATCCCCGTCAAAAACCCTTCGCGCATAACGCTAGAAGAACTGAAAGACTACGAATACGAAAAGAAAGTGACGGGCGATAACGTGCATAATTTCGTAATCGGACTGCCATATCTGAATATGTTGTTGTACGGAGACAGAGGCACGGGCAAATCCTCCACCATTCATGCCCTGCTCAATAAATTTTGCGACGAGGGACTCAGACTTATAGAGCTTAACAAAGACCAGATTTCTCTTCTGCCGTCAATTCGGGATACGGTCGCCGATATGCCCTTAAAATTCATAGTTTTTATAGACGACCTTTCTCTTGGGGAAAACGACGGAAACCTGTCGGCTCTGAAAGCCAATCTCGAAGGGTCAGTATCCTGCGGGACGGGCAACGTAATGATTGTCGCCACTTCCAACCGCAGACACATAGTCAAGGAAAGCTTTTCCGACAGGGAAAATTCCGTTCACCCCTCCGATTCGCTTGCAGAGCAACTTTCACTTTCAGACAGATTCGGGCTTACCGTTATGTTTTCCGACACGGACAAAGCGAAATACCTTTCAATAGTAAAGCAACTCGCCGCCGATTTTAAACTTAAAACAGATGAACAGACGCTGTTTTCGCTTGCCGAGCGCTGGGCGTTGGCAAAGGGCGGAAGATCGCCCCGCCACGCCAGACAATTCGTAAATCTTGCATATTCCTGCGAAAAAAACGGCAATAAAATAGATTTTTAATTGTTAATTTCATTTCTTTCGGCAAGCAGGTTTTTAACCGTGTAGTAAATGTCGCCTGCGCCAAGCACAAGCACCGTATCGCCTTCACCCGCACCGTTTAAAAAATACTCGATATCCCGCACGCAATCCGCGTAGCGGGATTTTTTAAGCGATTGCGATAGAGTAAGCGCGCTCCCCGCGTCGTCGAAATACTCCCTTGCGGGAAAGGTCTTATAAATAAGAAGTTTGTTAACGTAACACAGAGCTCTTCTGAACTGTTTGAATAGATTTTTCGTACGGCTGTAAGTATGCGGCTGAAAAATAACATAAATATCGCCTTTGGTAACCGTCGCCGCCGTTTTAAGGGTTGCCCGAATTTCATTGGGATGATGCGCGTAATCCGCAATCACGTTTGCTCCTTGATATTTTCCTATGTTTTCAAAACGGCGTTCCACCCCCCTGAATCCGTTCAATCCTGCGGCGACGTCTTTGAAAGCTATTCCGCAACTGCGCGCGGCCGCAGTTGCCGCGAGAGCGTTTAACACGTTATGTTTGCCGAACACGTTTAACTCTATTCTGCATGATTCGGAAGAGTTTTCATAGAGCACGAAAGAATATTTTCCGCCGTTGTTTTTTATGCGTTTAGCGTAATAATCGGCCCTGTCGTCGAATCCGAAAGTGATTCCGTAATTCAAAGGCAAATCCCCGTAAAGATGTATTGCCGTTGCCGCTTTTTCGGCAAATCTTATATAGCTTTTTTTCAACTCGTCAGCATTGCCGTAACATTCGAGATGGTCGGCGTCGCTGTTTAAAATTACCGCCGTGTCCGCTTTGAGTTTTAAGAAATTTTTATTGTATTCGCACGCTTCGGTAATAAAATACGAGTCACCGTTACAGTAATAATTATTAAACGTCGAATCCCTGCCGCCTATATGACAGGTAAATTTTTCTTGCGCACAATAAAATATGTGCGCAAGCATAGCCGTACAGGTAGTTTTGCCGTGGCAACCAGCTACCGCTATCACGTTTTTATAAAGGCGCGAAACTTCGCGCAGAAGTTCGCCTCGCGAAAGCACAAGCTTATCGAGTGCACGCGCTTCCTTCAACTGAGCATTGTTTTCTTTTACGGCGTCGGTAAATACGACTATTCCGTAATCTTTAACGCTTTGATTCTGTATGCCTGTCTGCACAGGTATTCCAATATGTTCGAGCTCTTCGGTATATTCGCTTTCCGACGAATCGCTTCCGCCGACTTTGTAACCGATATTTTTCATAAGTTTGGCAAGCGCGCTCATGCTTACGCCGCCTATTCCGATGAAGTAAATACCGTCCATATTTCCGAAAAAATTATTCCGCATAATAAATACTATTAAAAAATTTGTAAAATTATCACGAATTAAATTATTTTTTTTATAAAATTAAGAAAAAATAATCACAAACCTGTTGAAATTGTTTAGCTTTTATTGTACAATGGAAACAATGAAAGTATATTCTGGTAGGTATTATTATGGAAATCACAGATGTACGAATCAGATTAGTTAACAAGGAGGACAGTAAACTTAAAGCAGTTGCTTCAATCACGATCGATTCTTGCTTTGTTGTGCACGATATTAAAATCATCGACGGAAGCGAAGGTATGTTTATTGCCATGCCGAGTAGAAAAACAAATGATGGCGAATATAAGGATATTGCACATCCGCTAGATACCGAGACCCGAGAATTTATGAAAAACGCAATCCTTACGGCTTACAACGATCAACTTGAATAATAAGCCACATAGGTTTTCCGTTAATTTAATACTGAATTTGTAAAGAAAAAGACGACCCGATATGGTCGTCTTTTTCTTTGTAAATTTATATTAATCAGATTTAATCAAACAATTTAATCGTTATTATTGCGTTTACCTAAGTTTTTTAAAAGCCTGGCAAACTTGGGCACGTTTTTATCTGCGGAACGTTCGATAGTTTCTTCCTCTTCTATTCCGCGCTGAACAGAAACCTGCTGATACTGCGCAGGCTGTTGCTGAGCGGGCGCGGAAGGCTGTTGGTATGTCTGCTGGACGAGCGGCTGAACCGACTGTTGAGTTCTTTGAGGATAATACGGTTCGTTAATGGGCATTCTCTGTGAATAGCTCTGTTGAGTATAAAGCTGACCCGTAGCTCTCTGCTGCTCTTCTTCCTTTCTCGAATCGGTTCCGGGGAAACCGGTGGCTATGACCGTGATTTCCACCTCGTCCTGAACGTTGGGGTCTATTCTCGCGCCGAAAATGATATTTGCAGACGCGTCAACAACGCTCTTTACAAGTTCGGCGGCGTCCGCCACTTCGTCGAACGTGAGGTCGTTTCCTCCCACAACGTTGAGAATCACGCCGCGAGCGCTTTCGATGGTAGTTTCAAGCAAGGGGCTGTTTACGGCAACTCTTACCGCTTCGATAATCCTGTTGTCGCCCTTTGCTACGCCTACGCCGAGGTGAGCTATACCCTTGTCTTTGAGAATGGTTTTCACGTCAGCAAAGTCGAGGTTTATGAGCGAAGGATTTACTATAAGCTCTGCTATTCCCTTAATGCCCTGCTTCAAAACTTCGTCCGCAACTCTTAACGCTTCTACCATAGGCGTGTTTTTAGCCACTACCGTTCTTATCTTGTCGTTGGGTATAACTATGAGTGTATCGACGTATTTTTTGAGATTTTCAAGACCTTTTACGGTGTTTTCCATTCTCTTTTTGCCTTCGAAGCTGAAAGGCTCGGTAACGACGGCAACGGTAAGAATCTTCATATCCCTTGCTATCTTAGCGATCACGGGAGCTGCGCCCGTGCCCGTACCGCCGCCCATACCTGCGGTAATGAAGAGCAAATCTGTTCCCTTAATGACGTCGGTTAAAATATCTTTGCTCTCTTCGGCGGCCGCCCTGCCCACGTCGGGTTCTGCGCCTGCGCCGAGACCCTTGGTAAGCTGAGCGCCTATCTGAATTTTATTTTCACAGGGCGACAAAGCGAGTATCTGACTGTCTGTATTGACCACTATGTACTCCGCACACTTTATATTTGCTTCCAGCATACGGTTGATGGCGTTGTTGCCGGCTCCGCCTACGCCTATTACTTTGATTTTGGCTTTGCCGGAAATATTGGTAGATGTATCGTTAAACATAATTAACCTCCGTAAACTTATTAAATTCGGCTACGTTCGCCGAGAGCCGCCCAGAGCAAGCTGAACAGCGATGAAAATTGCGGTTTATCGTAATAGGGCACGTTCGGCGCTATTACGTCTACCGCGGAAACGAGGCGGGAAGAGAGATGCTCCGCCGCGCCTCTGATAGTTTTTATACCCTCGCCGGTAACAAACAACGTTTTACCGGATAAATTTTTACCCGTGAAAGAATTGCGACATTCTTCAAGAGTTTCGCAAATTCCGTCCAGACCCTCGCGAACCAGATCGCGCAGAACCGAATTGGAAAAGCTGTAAACCTTTCCTCCGCATTTATACTCCTCTATTATCATCAACCGCTCTTTGGCGTTTAAATTTATCTTTTTTACAAAGTAATCTGCCGCCTCGAACGGAATATCGAGTTCGTTCATAAGCAGAGCGGCGACGTGCCCGACTCCCACCGAAAACGCCTCCGAAAATGCGACTCCGTTACCGCAGACGACGGTATAAGACGAAGAGATATAACCCATATCGAACAGTACCGCATAGCCGTCGCGACGCTCGGGGGAAATGAGGTACATAGCCTGAGCATAGCACTGCGGAATAAGATTCAAATTCTTTATTCCGCCGAATTTTTTAAATGCGTTGAGCAGGCTGTGAACGAAAGATTTTTTGCAAAGATAAAAACCGAAAACGCCCCTAAGACTGTTAGCTACCGCCCCTACGGGGTCGATCACCCTGCGCTTGTCCGGCAGGACGTAATAGAGCGCGCTGCGCTTTATTGCGGTGTAATCATCGGTATCTTTCGGTCGGGATAAATTCACGAGACTTTCTACGTGCGCCCCCGTTATCTTCTTCGGCGACGCAAAGCTTAAAACCTTATCGGTATTTACTACTTTTATAAACTCGTCGGGAACGCCGATATAAAAGGTTTTTATTCTTTCGCCGTATGCCGAAAGAGTATTTTTAACCGCTTCGTAAACGGCCGAATCAAAACTTTCTTCATCCAGAAGCACGCCCTCCGCGAAACCGTCGTACGCACAGGAGTATTTACTTTTGATTATAAAAGTATTGTTTACCCCTCTTTCACCGACGGCGGCGCATATTTCAGAGGACCTAATATCCAATACAGCTACGCTCTTATTCCGCACTTACGCAACCCTCCGGAAGAATAATTTCACGTTTCGGTTCATATATATAACAATTATATAATACGCGGCTATTATTGTCAACCAAAACTCATTAAAAAAGAGGGCGGATTTTAAAACCAATCAGCCCTCTTTTTTAAATTGCCCCTGTAATATATCAAGTTTAATCGAGTTATTCGGAATAAACGGCGTCAACGGACGACGCGCTTCCGTCCGTATCGAAAACTCGGATAACGCCCGTCAGTTTTCTGCTTTCGGACAGCGAATTATACACCGTAAAAGCACATTCGATTTTACGTTCGGGACAGGCAGCGTAATCCACAAGCACTATCTTCAATCCGCTGTAAAGCTCGAAAGTAAAGGTATCCGTTCCCTCGAACAAGCCTTGCGCAGTCTCAACCGATATAACCACGTTGCGCAGCGACGAAAATACCTTTTTGAATTTAGAGCACAATTCGACGGCGGTTTTAATTTCGCCCGTCTTTACGTTCAGCAAAACGTTCGGGCTTCCGTCGGCGACGTTCAGGTTCACTGCGGAATTGCGAATAAATTTCCCGTTGTCGTCGTACATCGAATAACCTTCCGAGGCGATTGCGGCAAAGGTTTCAACCCTCTCTTTCAAAACGATATTTACCGTACAGGGAAATATTTTTTCGTACGATTCCAAGGAGATGAGACTTTCGTCACCGACCTTTTCACACACGTCCTCTTCGCTGAGAAAAAGAAGATTTGTGCCCTTTATTTTATTTAAATTGCTTACGGTCTGTTCGTACGCGCGGCGACAATCCTCGCTATCGGAGTAGTAAATCAATTCGACGTTTACGTTTTTTACCGCAAACGCCACACACATACCGATAATCACCGCCGCGCAGAAAGCGACGGACAAAATTAAAGCAACCGTTTTTCTTACGTAATTCATTCCTTTAAACCGAAACGCGGACGACGTCGCCGCCGATGGCGCGCAATTTATATTCAAACCCGGAATATCCCCTGTCGATATGGGAGATATCTAGGACTTCGCTTCTGCCTTCCGCCGCAAGAGCGGCAATTACAAGAGCGGCCCCTCCTCGCAAATCGTGCGCTATTACGGTAGCGCCTTTCAGCCTGTCGACGCCGCGAACGAAAGCGTTGCGGTCTATAACCGTAACGTCGGCGCCCATTTTACGGAGTTCCGGCACGTATTTGAACCGCGTTTCAAATAGATTTTCCGTTATTATCGAATTGCCGCCGCACACGGCGCAAAGAGCCGCCATCTGCGCCTGTAAATCCGTGGGAAACCCAGGATACGGCTGAGTCTCCACGCTCTTTACCGAAGTAAGCCTTTTATCGCTCCGTATAATTATTTTATCATTTTTAACCTGCAATTTGCAACCGTTTTCCCGAAGTTTATGCAATAAGGAACTTAAAAATTCTCCGTTGACCCCGTGAAGCTCCACCTCGCCTCCGCACATAGCGGCGGCTATTAAAAAAGTGCCCGCTTCTATTCTGTCGGCAATCGGTTGGTATTCCGCCCCGCCGAGCTTATTTACTCCCTCCACGACTACCGTTCCCGTACCTGCGCCATTAATCTTAGCGCCGATTGCGTTGAGAAAGTTCTGCAAATCTTCTATTTCCGGCTCGCGTGCAGCGTTCTTTATCGTAGTCGTGCCCTCTGCGGTAACTGCGGCAAGCATTATATTTTCAGTCGCGCCTACGCTGGGACAGTCGAGCATTATCTCGTTCCCCCGCAATTTTTCGCACTTGCAACTTATGTATCCGTTCTTTTCGGTAATTTCCACACCCAACCTTTTAAGCCCCGTCAAGTGAAGGTCCACAGGTCTTAACCCTATGTCGCATCCTCCCGGATAGGCGATTTTGGCTTTCCTGAACCGCGAAATTACCGAGCCCAACAGGAATACCGAAGAGCGCAGCTCGTGCGCGAGCGCACGGGGAATTTCATAGCTGTCCGCGCAGGAACTGTCTATTATCAGATTCTTGTTGCTGAAAGTAGCTTTACACCCAAGGCAACCCAATATTTTAACCATGTTTTTCACGTCGGTTATGTCGGGCACGTTGAGCACCGTAACCTTACTGTCCGTCAGAACGGAGGCGGCAAGTATCGGAAGTACGGAATTTTTAGCCGTCTGTATTTCCACGCTACCGAACAGCTTATTTCCTCCGTTTATAATGTATTTATCCATATTGACTCCAAGTATGTAAAATAACGAAAGCCGAAGTACAATACCCGAACTCTCCGGCTGCCGTACTCTATTATATGGAAAAAAACAGCCGCTTGTTAATTTTGCTTTGACAGGTTGTACAACACCCCAGCCGAAGCCATAGTTATTATAAGCGACGTATTTCCGCTGCTTATGAGCGGCAACGGCAAACCCGTAGGCGGAATAGTGCCGCTTACTACAAGCGCGTTGACGATCACCTGTATCCCGTATACCATCGTTATTCCGCTCGCAAGCAAAAAACCGAATCGGTCTTTACAGTTTTTGGCTATTCTTATCCCCCTCCATATTATGAAAGCGCAAACTAGAAAGAACGTCGCTAAACCGACGAATCCCAGTTCCTCCCCCATAACAGACAGAATGAAATCGCTCTCGGCGAAAGGCAAAAATCTGTATTTCTGTATGGAATTAAACAAACCTACGCCGAACAGCCCGCCGTTGCCGAGCGCGTAAAGAGACTGAATAAGCTGATACCCTTCATCCTTCGGTGAAGCCCACGGGTCGATAAAAGCCGAAAGTCTTTCCAATCTGTACGGTTCGAGTATTATCAGTACAGGTACGGCGACGACGAACGGTATGAGTATCAGGGCGAAAGTTTTAAGGTCGGCTCCGCTTAAAAAAATCAGTCCCAACATCAGCAGACCGACGCACATCGTAATCGACATATTCGGTTCGAGAATAATTAGCGCGCACATTACCGCGCCTACGCAAAGTACGGGCAGAATTCCCTTTACCGTCTTAACCTTTTGCGGTCGCTTTGAAAAATACGCCGCGGTAAAAATAACGTAAGCGTATTTTGCTATTTCGGAAGGCTGGATAGTGAATGACCCGAACCCTATCCAGCGAGTTGCTCCGTAGTTTGTGATTCCTATCCCCGGAACAAATACCAGCGCAAGCAAAATAAACGCCAGAATTATAGCGGGGTATTGCAGTTTTATAAGCTTTTGGTAAGGGAAAAGAGCCGTACCTATCATAACGACCGTACCGATTCCCACCCCTATAAGCTGTTTTTTTACGAAATACAGACTGTCGCCGTACTGAGTTTCCCCGACGTATGAGCTTGCGGAATAAATCATCACGCAACCGAACGCCGCCATCAGACAAACGCAAATTAAAAGCGGGATATCTCCCGCTTTTTTCTTTTTGTTCAGCAACAGGTTATTCATCGTGCAGCCCTTCCACCAATTCCGCGAACGCGTTTCCCCGCTCCTCATAATTTTTGAACTCGTCGAAGCTCGAACTTGCAGGACTGAGCAAAACGCATTGACCGCTTCTTGCGATGAACGACGAAAGCTTGACTGCGGTCATAAAATCCGAACACAGCGAAAACGAAGTAAAGCCCGCTCGCACCGCCGCATTCAGCATTTTAAATCTGTTTTCTCCGTAAATTACAGCGTGAATTACTCTGCTGCCGTTCAGAGCGTCGAATAACGGCAGATAGTCGTACCCTTTATCCTTCCCGCCGAGCAGCAGTATAGTGGGCGCGGTCATACACTCAACCGCCTTTACCGTAGCGTCTACGTTTGTGCCTTTGCTGTCGTCCACGTAAGTGACCCCGCCGATCTCGTTGATTTTTTCTATCCTGTGTTTTACGCCCTTGAACGAGCAGAGCGCTTGCGAAACCTGTTGTTTATCCAGCCCGAGAATACCCGAGGCGGCTACGCACGCAAGAGCGTTGTAGATATTATGTACGCCTCCCAGATTCATATCGATTGCGTCGAAAAATTTTTCGCCGTTATAGTACAGAGCCCCGTTTTCAAGATAAGCCCCGTCTACCCGCTGTATCATTGAAAAATATACGGTTTTCCCCTTTGTTGTGTTTGCTAGAGCGCGTACCCGCTCGTCGTCGAAGTTTAAAACCGCATACTCGCTTTCGCGCAGATTGCGCAGAATCTTGCTCTTCAGAAACACGTAGTTTTCCATATTGTAATGGCGGTTTAAATGGTCCTCCGTAATATTGGTAATAATCGCTATATGCGGACGCAGGCTCGAAAGCGTTTCAAGCTGAAACGACGAAATTTCGATAACAGCGAAATCGTCGAAAGAGAGCTCTTCAACTTCGTTTATAAGAGGATTGCCGCAGTTACCGCACATTACGCTGTTCTTACCGCAACTTTTCAGTACGTCGTTGAGCATCGTAACCGTAGTAGTTTTGCCGTTCGTTCCCGTCACCGCAACGGAGGTAGCTTTCAGATACAGACTTGCAAGTTCCTCCTCGCCGATAATGGACTTTCCCGCTTTTCTGAACGCAACGGGCAAGGGATTATCTATGGGTATCCCGGGGCTGAGCACGAGAATATCGCATTCCTCCACGGCGGCGTCCAGGCTTTCAGCCGTAACGGCAATCGCGCCGCAACCAATCAATTCGTCTATAAGCTTCTTGATTTTATCGCTTACCACGTCGTCGTAAACGTAGACCGCCGCGCCGCGTCTGAGCAGGAATCGTGCGGCGCCCTCCCCCGAAACTGACATTCCCGAAATCAGGAACTTTTGATTTTTAAAATACATTTCACCTCACGCAAAAATCAGACAAACTATTCCGACAAGCGCGGTGAGTAAAAAATACGTATACGAAATTTTACATTCCGTATATCCCTTCATCTGAAAATGATGATGAACGGGAGCCATCAGAAATACCCTGCGCTTTGTCCGTTTATAGTATATTACCTGAACTATGACCGATATTCCTGTAACGACGAACATTATCCCGATTACGGGAATATACAGCGCGTTGCCCGAAAAGACAGAAACGCAAGCTATTAATCCGCCGAGCGCGAGAGAGCCCGTGTCGCCCATAAATACGCAGGCTTTATTTGCGTTAAAAAATAAAAACGCGGCGAGCGCGCCCGCAGCGATAAAACATATTTTTCCGCAGTACGCGCCCGTAAGCGCGGCGAGAAAACCGACGGATACGAAATAGGCGAGGCTTGTACCTCCCGCAAGCCCGTCCAATCCGTCCGTCAGATTGACGCAGTTTACCGTGGCTATGAATATAAACGGCACGAGCGGAATTATACCCCAGAAAATATCTATTTCAAGCCCGCCCGAAAAAGGTAATTTTAAATGGGTCAAGCCGTTCACGTAGCAGTACGCGGCGGCTATTGCCGCTATCGCAACCTGAAAAATTATTTTCTGATAGGGCTTTAAGCCCTCGTTTTCTTTTTTATAAATTTTTAAAAAATCGTCCAGAAAACCAACAATCGCGAAACCGCCCGTTACCGTAAGCGTAAGATTGATTTTAATATCGCCGACGCCGTAAAAACCAAGCGAGACAATTATGATGGCGGCGATTACGGCAAGTCCGCCCATAGTCGGAGTGCCGTTTTTGGATTTATGCTCTTTTACGTATCCAAGAATATACTGCCCCGCTTTAAGCCGCTTTAAAAGCGGCAACAAAACGAGCATAAGAGCAAAACTTGCCGCAAAAGCGGCTAAAACGCAAAGCAAATAAACTTTCATCTTATCGAACTTATTATTTTATGAATAACCTCTTTATCGTTATAATCGTGTTTTATACCCATTATTTCCTGATAGGTTTCTCCACCTTTGCCTGCCACAAGCAGCACGTCGCCGCTTTGCAAAAGTTTAATCGCGTATTCGGTAGCGGTTTCGCGCTCGGTAACCGTGACGTATTGCACCTGCCGTCTCTTTATTCCCGATTCTATTTGCCTTATTATGTCGTACGGGTCCTCGTATCTGGGATTATCGGACGTAACAATAACGAAATCGGCGTATTTAGCCGCGACTTCACCCATAACGGGGCGTTTGGTCGCGTCGCGGTTTCCTCCGCAGCCGAACAGACAGTAAAGCTTGCCTTTACAAAGCTTTTTAAGACAGGAAAGGCATTTTTCAAGCCCGTCGGGCGTATGCGCGAAATCGACGAAAATCTGCCCGCCGTTGAATTCCGCCACGCGTTCTAGTCTGCCGCTGACCGTTTTCAGTTGCGCAAGTCCCTCCGCTATGGTTTCGGTATCGACGCCCAGTATTTTCGCGCAGGTTGCCGCCGCCATAGCGTTATAAACGTTATGAATCGCGGGCAGATTAAGCTTTATTTCGTATAATTCGTCGGACAAATTAATTATGAAAGAGGTTCCGTCCAACCTTTCGTTTATATCTACGGCGAAAGTATCCGCGGGATTTTCAAGCCCGTAACTTGCCGCGTTTTCGGCTTGATTCAGAAGTTTAGCGCCGAGAGGGTCGTCTGAATTGATTACAGCTACGTCGCATCTGCCCTTATCAAACAATTTTTTCTTGCAATCGGAATACGACTTCATATCCCCGAAAAAGTCGAGGTGGTCCTGCGTGCAGTTCGTAAATATTCCGACTTCAAATCTCAGTCCCGCGATTTTATCGTAATAGAGAGCGTGAGCGGATACTTCCATAAACGCGTACTCTACCCCGCAGGAAACCATATCCGCGAAAACGCCGTGCAAAAAAATCGGGTCGGGCGTAGTCAGTTCGGGCGATATAAATTTATCACCGTACGCCACGCCGAGAGTGCCGATTACTGCGGTTTTACGGGAATATTTGTCGAAAATGCTTTTCAACATATAAGTGACGGTAGTTTTGCCGTTCGTACCCGTCACCGCTACAAGCTTTAATTTTTTATCTGCAAACCCGTAAAACGCACGGGCAAGTTTAGCCACCGCCGCGCGCCCGTCGGAAGCTACCACTTCCGTTAGCCCCGAATTCAGTTTTCTTTCGCACACGACGGCGACGGCTCCGCCCGCTTTTATTTGCGATATGTAATCGTGAGAATCGTGTTTACCGCCAGTGTAGCAGATAAACAGGTCGCCTTTCTTAACTTTACCGCTTTCGGTGCACAGTCCCGTAATTTCTATATCGGTATGCCCTTCCACCGATTTATAGTCGATATGTTTAATCAATTCGGAAAGTTTCATTTTTTACCCCACAGGTTTAATATTTTTAATTTCTATAATATCCTGAAAAATTTCTTTTGCAACGGGCGCCGCCACCGCGGAGCCGTAATATACGCCCTCCGGCTCGTCTACTATTATCAAAGCGAGATATTCGGGGGCGTTTGCAGGGAAAAAACCCACGAACGAGGAAACGTATTTTCCCGCCGCTATTCTGCCGTCCTCGTATTTTTGCGCCGTACCCGTCTTCCCCCCTACGCGATAGCCTTCGATATAGGCTTTTTTACCGCTGCCTTCGGTTACTACCCCTTCGAGCATTTCCCTTAAAATTTCGGAAGCCTTTTCGCTTATAACCCTGTTCTTCAAAACGGGTTGCATTTCTTCGACGATTTTACCGTCCGAAGAAATTATGCTTTTCAAAAGGTGCGGAGAATAATAATATCCTCCGTTTACCGCCGCGGCGGTGGCGCAGGCAAGTTGCAGACCGGTTACCGCTACGGTCTGACCGAATCCTATTCTCGCGAGGTCGCAGTCCCTTACGAGAGATTGCGGAACGAGCATGCCCAACGCTTCGCCCGAAAAATCTATCCCCGTAACGTTGCCGAGCCCGAACGACGTGAGATACGTATAGAAAGTCTGCGTTCCGAGCGACAGCGCAATATCGGTAAAACAAGGGTTACAGCTGTTGTTCAGAGCCTGAGCGAGCGTCTGATTGGAATGTTTACCGTTGGAATGGTCCGACCAGCATTTTATCGTCGTACCGTCCACGACGCGCGTTCTGCTTCCGTTGAACACGTAAGAGGTAGAAAACGCTTTGGAATTGCCTTTAAGATATTCTTCTATATCGGCAGCAGCAGTAATTACCTTGAACGTAGAGCCCGGTTCGTAAATATCGCAGACTATCGAATTGCGCGAAAGAGCGTTCAGAGTTTCGGCGTCATCGCGCGGCACTTCGTTTAGATTGTACGACGGGTAATTGACCATTGCGAGGACGTCGAAGTTGCGAGGATTAAGCACAATGCAGGATACCGATTTTGCGTTGGAAGAAGCGTAGACCTCCCTCATTCGTTTTTCCGCCGACATCTGTATATCCGCGTCTATCGTTAACCTAATTTCGTCGCCCGCGACAGCCTGTTTATAAACTATTGTCGATTTTTCTGTCTGAACGCCGAGAATATCGGTCGTATACATAATTTCGCCGTTTTTACCCGCAAGTATCGTATCATAGTACTTTTCTATGCCCGACAGACCGGTTCCGTCGCCCGAAGTGAAGCCGAGCACCTGACAGAGCACGTCGTCGTAGGAATAAATACGTGTATTGTCCTTTGAATAATAGACGCCCGAAAGATTGTATTCCACAAGCTTTTCAACGCTCTCTTTAGTTTGCTGTCGGGCTATCGTAACTTCGGAGACCTTTCCCGCATTCAATTTATTCAAGACTTCGTTGGGGTCGACGGAGAACAGAGCCCCAAGAACGGTCGCCGCATATTCTTTATTATCCACCGCGTTAGGACGGACAAAAACGCTGTACGTAGTCGCGTTAGCCGCAAGTATCTGCCCGTTTCTGTCGGTTATTTTACCCCTCGAAGCGACGATAGGAATTTCTCGATTCCATTGGTCGGTAGCTTTATAAACAAGCTCCTCGCCCCAGACCACCTGTATATAAAAGAATCTGGCGAAAATCAAACAAAAAATAAAGGTTATTGCCAATGATATTGACAATAACCTCTTTTGTAAAACAGTTACGGAAAAACCTTGTTTATTAATTTTTTTATCTCCTATTATTTGACGAGATTGTGACTTTCGGCAAAGTCGGCTATATTTTCTTCGCTTGCGAGAGCGTCGTACTCCTGCATAACGCTTTCAAGCTCTGCGCTTGCCGCCGCGATATTTCCTTGAACGGAGGAAATTTCAGAGTTCAGACCCGCTATGATGGCGGAATTGATTATTACAAGCGCGAAAAGCGCTATCACTACGCTTATGAACGTAGCGATGATAATCTTTTCTCTCTTGCCGAAAGCGCGCTCGCGCGAGTCGGTAACTATTTTTATATCGTTCTTTTTATCGCTTTCGCCGAGCGTTCTGTACTGTATGGTCGTATCGGTGGGACGGAGATCGTCGCTCTCTTCCTCTTCGGCGTCGACCGAAGCCTTTACCTCTGCAATACGCGCCCTTTGATTTACGGGATTGTCTGCGCGAAAAATAGCGGCGTCCGCCCTTGCGTTTTCAACGAGGTAAGGTTTTGCGGGCGCGGCGACGGGAGCGACGTAGGACTTAGCCTCCGCGGGAGCTATGGCGGGTTCCTCAGGCTTTTCGCTTACGAAAGCGCGCTCCTCTATAATATCCCCTATTTTACAATCGGGATTGATTAGTCTTGCGTACCTGTCCTTAATACGGGCGTTATGCCTGATTTCTTCTTCGGTTTGTTGCGTTTGTCTTTCTAAGACGGGGGTTGCGACTGCCATAATTTTTCTCCTTATCGCGTGAAATAGTCAGATTATTCGTTGCGCAATTCTAAGTTTAGCGCATTTTGAACGGGAATTAACCGCCATTTCTTTCACCGTTGCAACAACGGGTTTTTTAGTTATTATTTCAATTTCCTTCTTTTTTCCGCATACGCAAACGGGTAAATTTTTCGGGCAGATACAGTCGGTTTCCATTTCTTTGAAAGCCTGCTTAACTATTCTGTCCTCCAAAGAATGGAAGGTGAGTATAGCTATTCTTCCGCCGCGTTTAAGTCTTCGGGTAAGACCTATGACGCAATCGTACAGCCCGTCGAGTTCACCGTTAACGGCTATTCTTACCGCCTGAAAACTCTTCCGTGCTACCGGTCCGTTCTGCTGAAATTTTTTAGGTATGCTCTTTTGTATTATATCTACAAACTCGCCGCAGGTCGTCAAAGGCTTTTCCGCCCTTGCCGCGACTACGTTTGCGGCTATTGTCGAAGCGAATTTTTCTTCTCCGTAATTATAGAGAATTTTTGCTATCTCCTCTTTTGCGTATGTGTTCAATATTATTTCCGCCGTAAGCGGAGCCGTTTTATCCATCCGCATATCCAGCGGAGCTTCGGGCTTCATATAGGCGAATCCCCTGTCCTCGCTGTCGAGCTGATAGCTTGATACTCCGAAATCCAGCAACGCGCCGTCCACTTTGTCTACGCCCGCAAGGGAGAACACTTTTTCGTAATCTTTATAATTGGACTTATATATCGCGAATCTTCCTTCAAACTCTTTCAGCCTTACGGTCGCCGCGGCTATCGCGTCCTCGTCGAGGTCGGTAGCTATCAGCTTTCCCGACGGAGACGACCTTTTGAGTATTTCGTATGAATGTCCTCCGCCGCCGACAGTGCCGTCGAAATAGATTCCGCCGTCTTTTAAATTCAGCCCTTTCATGCACTCTTCAAGCATTACGGGTATATGCGAAAAGTTTGCCATATATCAGATATTCATATGCGACAACAGCTCGTCGTAGTTTTCTTCGGCGTCTGCGAAATATTCGTCGTAAACCTTCTTGTTCCAGATTTCGATTCTGTTTATAGCGCCTATAAAGACGAGGTCTTTATCTTCCTCTCCGAGTTCGGCGTGCCGCCTTAATTCCTGGCTTAACACCACTCTTCCCTGCGTATCTTCTACCGCCTGCGAGCAGGTCCTCGTAAAGTTGCGGACGTACTTTTGTTTCTCCCTGTCGAACATCGCGAACTCGCGCATTTTGCCGAGCAGCTCTTCCATCTGTTCTTTGGGTAAAACGTAAATACAGCTATCCATGCCTGCGGCGAAATAATACTCGTCGCCAATCTCCTTCCGGAGTTTGGAGGGAATTCTTATTCTGTTTTTAGCGTCAAGCTGGTGAATGTACTCGCCTGTAAACATAATAACCTTTTCCGCTTATCCCTTTATTACTAAGTAATAACACTATACCATACATTTTGACCACTGTCAACCACCTAATGAAAATTTTTTACCAAAAAATTAATTATTTTGGGATTTTAAACCATTGTTCGGGTTTTTAGGGCTTAAAACCGATTTTTACAAAGCAAGCCGAAAACTCTCGAATTTTTATCTGAATCACCTCCGATAAAGGATATTTCGCCGCATTTTTGCCCCCTTTCGCAATCAGCAATCAATTTACCATAGCCGCGGTGGTCAGAAATCCCTAAAACCGACCGCAGGTGGTCAGCCGTCCCTGAAATACCGTCGAAAACGGGACAGCCGTAGAAGTTTTCTATTATTTTCTCGATATACACGTAGTGCGTGCAACCCAGAACGACAGAATCGGTTTTAACCTTCGGCAAAAGAGAGACGACTTTCTCCTGCGACAAGTCGAAAACGTTTTCCTCTATATATTCGGCGAGGTCGGGACAGGCTACCGCATCGGTTTTATCCGCTCCGTAACTTTTAACCAGGTTTATAAACGCCTCGCTTCTCACCGTCGCGGCGGTTGCAAGAGCGAGAAGCTTACCTTTCCTTTCCGCCGCCTGTTTTACGGCGGGCTGAATACCTATTATAGGAAAGGCGTATTTAGCCCTCAGTTCGCCTATACATTGAGCCGTAACGGTATTGCACGCAACAACCGCGGCGGAGGGATTTTTGCTTGCTATAACGTCGAAAATCGGCGTAACGAGCTTTAAAATTTCGCTGCCCGTTCGGTTGCCGTAAGGCACGTTGTAATTGTCGGCGTAATAGTTAAAGTAGCAATGCGGCAATAATAAAGCGCACTTGTACAACAGATTCAACCCGCCTATTCCGCTGTCGAAAAAGCACACGAGCGGGTTTTTATCCGATATTTTAATTTCCATATTACTAATACTATTCTGCGATAAAAAAATATATTAAAAAAATTGCAAAAGGCGTTAAAAAACAGTTTACAATAGGTTTTTTTTATGATAAAATGACACAAGATTTAAGTTGAATAATTTTTCCAAAGGAGAGATTGAAGTGCCTAATATAAAATCTGCTAAAAAGCGTACATTGGTAATCGAAAAGAAAACTGCTCAGAACAGAATTATCAAAAGTCAGGTAAAAACCGAGATTAAGAAGTTCGTCGCAGTAGTCGATGCGGGAGATAAAGCAGCCGCTACGGAAATGTTCCCCGGCGTTTGCTCAGCTATCGACGGCGCTGTTTCCAAGGGCGTTTATAAGAAGAATACCGCAGCTAACAAAAAGTCCGGCCTTGCTAAGAAACTGAACGCAATGGCATAAATTTTAAACACAAAAATTTAGCAGTCGCTTTTGCGACTGCTTTTTTACTGTTGTTCAGATTTGTATTTTATTTTACCATATATTATAAAAACGGCTGCGCAGACAGCAACGTAGAGGGAAAATCTTTTACTTGCTCTACGGTTTTGGTTTCTCCCGAAATCGACTTAAAAATAACTAAGAAGCCAGACTTAACACCGGCTTAAAGGCTAAATTATGCCGCCACGCCCATATCTTTAAATAACTCCGAACGTGCACGCGTTCGGAGTTATTTATTATCATTAATTAAAAATAAACCATATTCCTGTTAAAAAATAACAAAACCGACATTTGCAGACAGAAAAATGTTAATTTTTTTATCAATTCAATTATTTTAAAAAAATTATTGACGAGCGACATAAGCGATTATATAATATTTCTTGTTTTTCGGGTTTAATTTTGCTAAACTTTTTGTTTAAAATCTCTAAGCGTTTACAAAAATTAAACTCTGAGTTTAACGTAAGGTGATTTATGGAAATCGGTACGAAAATAAAAAGACTGCGACTGCAACTGAATTTATCGCAAGCCGAGCTTGCGGACAGATGCGAACTGACTAAGGGATACATTTCGCAGATAGAAAACGACTTGACTTCCCCCTCTATTGCTACCCTTTGCGATATTTTATCGGCATTGGGAACCGACTTGTCAGAATTTTTCAAGCGAGAGGACGACGAAAGAATAGTTTTTTCCGCAGACGACTTTATCGAAAAACACGAGAACGGAATGCTGTTGAAATGGATAATACCGAATGCCCAGAAAAACGAAATGGAGCCTGTGTTAGTAGAGCTTCTGCCCGGAGCGGAAACGTCGCTAGATTTTCCCCACGAAGGCGAAGAATTCGGATACGTGCTGGAAGGTAAAATATGTGTCGAACTCGGTAAAAACAAGTACGTATGCAAAAAGGGCGAAACCTTTTATTATACTGCAAACAAGGCGCACAAGGTGAGCAACAACGGCAAATCGGGCGCTAAATTTTTGTGGATTTCCACGCCACCCAACTTTTAAGGAGATTATGAAAAAAATGGACAAAAGCCAAAACATTATCGAACTCATCGACGTAAGAAAGGAATTCGACGACGAAACGATCGCCGTAGATAACTTCAACCTCGAAGTTAAAAAGGGCGAATTCGTAACCTTCCTCGGTCCGTCAGGCTGCGGCAAAACCACTACTTTGAGAATGATTGCGGGGTTCGAACTGCCCACTTCGGGCAAGATTCTGCTTAACGGTCAGGACATAAGCAATCTTCCCCCCAATAAAAGACCCGTCAACACAGTATTCCAGAAATACGCTCTGTTTCCCCATCTCAACGTTTACGAAAATATTGCTTTCGGTCTGCGCCTTAAAAAAGTTGAAAACACCTATAAGAACCAACAAGGCGAATCATACACAAAAAAACAGAAGCTTACAAAAGCCGAAATAGACAAAAAAGTAAGAAAGGCTTTGGAAATCGTAGACCTCGAAGGCTTTGAAAAGCGGAGCGTTTCCACCCTTTCAGGCGGTCAGCAACAGCGAATCGCCATTGCCAGAGCGATAGTTAACGAGCCCGAAATTCTGCTTCTGGACGAGCCTTTGGGCGCGTTGGACTTAAAAATGCGCAAAGAAATGCAGATAGAGCTTAAAAATATGCACCGCAGGTTGGGTATAACTTTTATCTACGTTACGCACGACCAGGAAGAAGCTTTGACAATGTCCGACAAGATAGTTGTTATTAACGACGGCGAAATCCAGCAGGTGGGAACGCCGACTGAAATATACAACGAACCGATGAACACGTTCGTTGCCGACTTTATAGGCGAAAGCAATATATTCAACGGCACGATGGTCGGAAAGTTAAAGGTAAAGTTCTGCGGAGCTACTTTTGCCTGCCTCGACGATTACGAGGTAAACGAGTTCGTCGACGTAGTCGTTCGTCCGGAAGATATAAAGATATGCAAACCCGGCGAAGGACAGCTTAAAGGCAAAGTCGTTTCAACCGTATTCAAGGGCGTGCATTACGAAATAACAGTTGAAATAGGTAAATTCGAAATAGTAATACAAAGCACCTCTTCCGCCGAAGTCGGCACGGTTATCGGCATGAGAATCGAACCCGACGGTATTCACCTTATGAAACCCGTTTATACCATCAACCGCTACGACGGCGTTATAACCAAAAACAATACGGTTGAGTTCGGCGACGGCGAATTCGAATGCGACGTAACCCAGCTTTATCCCGACTCTTCTTTGGACGAAGAGGGTTATCTGATTACCGATTCGGGCGAAAAGCTTGACCTCACAGGCGTAAAGGTCAACGTTGAGGTTGATACGCACGATATTACGATGAGCGACGACGAAAACGAAGGCGGCGCGCAGGGCACTATTGTATCTATGATATATAAGGGCGACCACTACCGCTATATCGTAAGGACGGAAGAAAACGAGGAAGACTACGTATTCTCCTGCCCCGATATGTGGAACACCGACGACAGGGTAAGCATTATCATTCCCAAAGATAAAATAAAGCTTTCGCTTAAACCCGCAGGAGAAAGCGACTGATATGAAAATTTTGCGCTTTAACAGAAAATATCTGTGTATCCCCTATGCGGCGTTTCTCGTTCTGTTTGTTATCGCACCATTGATTGTCATAGCTTACTATGCCTTCACGAACGGACGAGGCGAATTTTCTTTCGCAAATTTCACGGGATTTTTTACGAACACGAATACGCTAGGCACGCTTTTATACAGCTTTGCGCTTGCGATTGTAACAACGCTCGTCTGCCTTTTGATAGCATATCCCACAGCATATATCCTTGCGCGCAGCAACTTCAAGAAGAAATACGTTCTTCTTCTGTTATTTATTCTGCCTATGTGGATCAATTTTACGCTGAGAATAACCGCGCTCAAAGAAATTCTTACGGTAATAGAAGGGAATATTTCCAACTATCCCTTTTTAAATTCCGTAATAGGTATGACGTACGACTTTCTGCCGTTTATGATTTTGCCGCTGTACACGTCGTTGCTAAAACTCGACAAAAATCTGTTGGAAGCGGCTTCCGACCTCGGAGCAAGTAAAATAACCGTATTTTTAAGGGTTACCCTTCCCCTCTCCGTTCCCGGAATCATTTCGGGAATAACTATGGTGTTGTTGCCCTCTATGACCAACTACGTAGTGCTGGATATGCTCTATAACTCAACGTATATAATGGGCAGTCTGATAGGAAGCTATTTCAGCTCGTTCGACTGGAATAACGGTTCGATGATTTCGCTGGTTCTGCTCGTAATAATATTTATTATTACGCTTGTCACCAACCGTTTCAGCGATAAGGACGAAAAGGAGTCGGTATTATGAAAAAAGCGTTAAAGATTTTCTGGCTCTGTCTCATTCTCATTTTTATTTACGTACCCATTCTCGTCCTTGCCGTATACAGTTTTACCGACGCGACTATGGTAGGCGCGGGAATAAGCGCGTTTTCTTTTGAAAACTATTTAAATCTTTTCAAGAACGACGAACTGCGAGAGATGATTTTCGGAACGGTCCTTCTCGCTTTGATTTCAGCCGTAATCGCCACCGTATTGGCTACTCTCGGCGCGATAGGCGCGTTTTATTCCAAAAAACTGCCTAAAACGCTTATACGCACGGCAAATCAGATTCCCGTCGTTAACGCGGACATTGTCACGGGTTTTTCTATTTGCGTTCTATTGATAGTATTGTTCGGAATAGAAAAAGACACGTTTATCCCCCTCGGCATAGGACACGTGGTTTTATCCGCCCCCTTCGTATATCTTTCCATTCTGCCAAAATTAAAGCAGATGGACAACAACCTGTACGAAGCCGCTCTGGATTTAGGCGCAACGCCCGCACAGGCGCTGTTCAAGGTTGTTTTACCTCAGCTTATCCCCGGGATATTATCGGGATTTATGCTTGCCGTAACCTTATCGCTGGACGATTATTTTATCACAACCTACACTAAACCCTCCACTTTCGATACTATAAGCACCTACGTAGTCAACGCCACAAAGGGAAGCCAGACGGAGGTCAAAACCGCACTGTGGGCTCTTTCCACCCTCATTTTCCTTATAGTCGTGATTATCGTAGTCGCAATGAACGTAGTTTCAGCTAAAAACAAAAAGGAGGTAAAAAGCGATGAAAAAGCTTAAAAAAGCGGTATGCATAATTTCCGCCGTTGCACTTACCTCCGCCTCTTCATTGACTTTCTTCGGCTGTTCGGGCGGTTCCGACGAGGTAATTCTGCGCGTATGCAACTGGGAAGAATATATAGACCTCGGCGACTGGGACGAGGAAGAATTGATTGAAGTATACGACGATGAGCTTTGCCCCGACGGCATCTTAGGCGAAAATTCTATAGTCGACGACTTCACCGAATGGTTCAATTCCTCCGATTTCGGTTTCAACGTAAAAGTGGAATATTCTACTTTCGGCACGAACGAAGATTTATATAACCGCCTTTCGCTCGGCGACAATTACGACCTGGTCTGCCCTTCCGATTATATGATAATGAAACTCGTAGCGGAAAATAAAGTACAGGCTTTTTCGGAAGAATTTCTGAACGCCGAAAACCCCGAAAACTATTACGCCAACTACGTTTCCCCGTATATAAACGGCATATTCACAGAATATAACTGGGATAAGCTTGCGGCGTGCTATATGTGGGGAACGACGGGCATTGTGTATAACCCCGAAAAAATTAACGAGGTTGAAGACGTTTCAACTTGGAGCATTCTTACTAACCCCGATTATAAAAGACAGGTAACCGTAAAGGACAACGTGCGCGACGCGTATTTCGTAGCGTTAGGAATGCTGAAAGACGAACAGCTTACCTCTCTAACCACGTCAGACGAAGATAGCGAGTTGCGCAGCGAACTCTTAAACGACACAGACAGCAAAACAATAGCCGCCGCTCAGGAAATACTGAAAGCCGTAAAAGAAAACGTATATTCTTTCGAAACCGACAGCGGCAAAGCCGATATGGTGACGGGGAAGGTAATCGCAAACTATCAATGGTCGGGCGACGCCGTTTATATTATGGACGAAGCTGACGGCGACGAAAACAATCCCGTGGAGCTTTGGTATTCCGTACCTGACGAATGTACCAATCTTTGGTTTGACGGTTGGATAATGCTAAAAAACGGCGTAAATGGTAACGATAAAAAGCAGATAGCCGCAGAAGCGTTTATAAACTATTTATCGCGCCCCGATAACGCTATAAGGAATATGTATTATATCGGATATACCTCCTCTATCGCAGGCGACCTCATTTACGATTATATGGACTGGAACTACGGGGCGGTTGCCGAAGACGGCGTTGATATTTACGAATACGATTTATCTTACTTCTTCGGCGAGGGATATACCCTTGACGTAGACGCGGCGACGCTAGAAATAGGAGATAACGGCGAAATTAATCGCGGCAGACAGTTGTTTGCCCAATATCCTACCGAAAATATAATTTCAAGAAGCACGGTAATGCTTGATTTCGGAAAAAAATTAAGCGATATAAACCAGATGTGGATAAACGTAAGATGTCTTGACGTGAAAGATATATCGCCCGCAACCGTAGGAATAATTTGCGGCGTAGTCGGAATCGTTGCGTTAGCGATTTGCCTTTACGCGTTCAGATACAGACTGTTTATAAACTACAAGCCTAAAAAAGGTTATACGAAAGTTGAAAACTGATATAAATCCCGCTTTTATAAGCGGGATTTATAAATCTGCATACTTTCTTGCATTTAAATAACTTTTAGCGTTTAAAACGTTTGATTTTTCCGATTGATTGTTGTATTATATTTAAGCTGAATTAAATAACGCTTCCGTAGTTAAATGGATATAACAGCCCCCTCCTAAGGGGCCGTTCCGGGTTCGATTCCCAGCGGGAGTACCAAAAAGTAGCCGTTGTCGGCTACTTTTTTTGTAATTTTAGCTATCTGTTTGATTTATTCGTATATATATGATATAATTTATGTAACAATTAGAAAATTTTTACTATTTTGTATTGTCTTAACGTTTGCGTGAATACGTAAAATTTCGGAGGAACCTCGTTGGATAAAGAAATATTCAGTTGCGATGAATATAAAACGGTTACAGAATATAAGAAGTTCCCCGCCGAAGAGTATCGTTCAAAAGAGATATTGAATAATGCAAAAGAGGAATATAAAGTAGAAGAATTCCTCAAATCCAGTAAAACGGAATCCGCAAACAGCGAAAATAAATCGGCCTTAGGGAAGATAAGCAATTTACAGCCTGCTACTTCTTTATCGGTCAGCGCGTCAGCGAGCGTCGGAGCAACCGGTGCTTTTGTCGGAGTGATTACCGTCGGCGTCGCCGTTACTTTGGGCATAGTGCCTCTTACCGCCGAACCGCTACCCGAACCCGTGAATTTCGGTTCGTTGACGTATATCAATTACCGCCTCGATTATATAGACGAAGAAAGCTCCGACGGTTTATACGCCGATATTACCTTCAACTTCGAGGGAGATTTAAAGAGCGGCTTTAACTGCGTAGCGTATGACGTGTTAACAGAACAAAGCGCTCCTCTTACAGATAATAAGATTACTTTTGAAAACGTCAGGACGGAAGGCAGAGAATTCAGAATAGAAATTCAAAAAGATACCGAAGTAATCGAAACCAAAACAGTACAGATTGTAGATTACTACGTCTTTGATAATACGCCTTCGTTTGAATATTTCTATAAAGTAACGTATAACCAAGACAATACGTCCAATCTTTTTACTTATTTCAAAAGCGACTACGACGGAGAATTCGTTACGTATATTAATTTGTACGATGAAAATTTCGTCGCCGCAGATTACGAAACGAAAATAGACGGCGCTATTTCCGGCATTTTAAACATAAAAGAAGAAATATATACGGCTCGATTCGTTTCTTATTACGTAAAGGACAATAATTATTATTCCTACTGCTCTTCGGATAAAATCAGCATTGGCTACGCCACGTTAGAGTGGGCGGCAAGCGTTACCGACGATAAATTAACGCTGAGTTTCGGCAACGACGTGCTCGGCAGTATAGATGTCGTAGTAACGCATGACGATTTGTCGTGCGAGGAATTTAACTTAAACGCTGACGAACTCGTCGATAATACTTATGAAATAACTTTAAGCAGCATCAGCCGCAACCTTACCGTGGAAATCCGTGCCGAAGCTTGTTTATATGATTTTGACCCTTCGGGATATCTATCAGAATGTATCGGCGTGGATTACCGAGAGGTTGTCGATTGCTTAAACGTTACCGCGTTCGTTTCCTCTACCGTCAGCCTTACAAGGTTCGAAATTTACAACGCCAGCTATAATTACGATTACGGCGACACAATTCACGCTCCCGTCTACTTGTATTTCGACGGATTTTTGAACGAGGGCGATACCTATTCCGTCAAAGTAATCGACTCGGACGGCGGTGAGGTCGAATACGTAACCGGTCTCACTTTATCGGACAAACCCTTAACCTTCTTGGAACTTTTAGCCGACACGGAATACACGTTTATGTTTTACCTGACGGCGAACGGAGAAGAAACCCTCTCGGGCTCAATAACCAGAACTTTATCCGTATTAGAATTTCCAGATCTGCCGCAATATTTCTGTGTGTCGCCCAATCCCGGCGACGCGATGGTAACTTATAACGAGGGCGGAACTTCCAACGTCTATCTGTATATGAACGTACAGGAGACGGAATACGATATGTATTACAAAGTTTATCTGGTTGACGTTACCTATGAAGACGGTTCGGTGTTCTTCGAGTACTCGGGCAAAGATAACGTGGCGGTACTCAGAAATATCCCTGCCGGGACTTACGCTATAAAATACGGCGTTTTAATCAACGACGGCGACACATGTTACTCCGTGTACAATATGGTATGGCCGTCAGGGACAATAGTTACGGGGCTTGACGAAGGCGGATATTATCCCGATGTTAATTGCGGCAACGCAAATTATAACTCTGATAATAAAACGCTCTCTATTAACGTTTATGGAAAAATAACAGGCGACGTCAACATAAAATTTACGTTTGACGACGGTCAACAGGCCGAGATGACCATTCCTCTCGAAAACGTATCTGCGGATTACAGTACTTCTGTATTATCTGCGGATTTGTCCGGTTACGAATTTACGTCTTTTAAAGCGGTTATCGAAGGCGTAGCAATATTCCAATACGGGAAAGGCGATATTATAAAGAGTGAAGTTGAGATAACGGAAAGCGAATCCTGTCCGTTTAAAATCGAGTACTCAAATAATTAATCAACAAAAGGAGAATAAATAATGAAAAAAATAAAAAAGGAAAATTTGCACCATATCTGGTTCATCTTTTCCGTAGCGTTTGTAGTTGCTTACGTTGTTCTGGTGATTCTTAAATTCAGTATTCCCAATACTCCCTACACCGAAAACTTTTTCGACCGCTACATATGGATTGTCAACGCTACCAAAGAAGTTGACGGCGAAAAGATAACTGTCGCCCCGTCGATTCATCAGATTGCCCTGAACAGCGTTATCAATATAGTTCTTATATTAGCCGTCTCTAAAATATTGCGTTCGTTTTTCCGTTTAAAATTCAAAAAGTCCGACCGCGCGAAAACGGTTGTCAGCTTACTCGACGGATTTGTTAAATACGGCGCGGCTATTGCGATTATTATTTATGCTTTAAAGGCTTGCGGAGTGAATACGGAAGCGTTGATAGCTTCGGTAGGCGTCCTTACTCTGATTATAGGTCTCGGCGCTCAATCATTGATAGCCGACATAATCGCAGGCATGTTCATTATATTTGAAAATGAATTCAATACGGGAGAAATTATTTCTATTGACGATTTCAGAGGCGAAGTTATCGAAATCGGAATACGCACTACTAAACTTCTCGATACGGCAGGCAATATAAAAATCATCAACCATAGCGACATAAAAAACGTCGTAAATCTTTCAAGGGAACCTTCCTTGGCCGCCGTTGACGTCGACTTCCCTTATGACGTACCTATCGAACATATCGAAAAACTGTTTGAAAAGAATTTTGCCTCTCTTAAAGAAAAAATCCCCGGAATTATCGACGGACCGTTCTATAAGGGCGTTTCTGAATATAAAGATTCTAACGTTACGGTTAAAATTGTCGCAACGTGTCTTGAAGTTAACCGTTTTCAGGTTCAAAGGGATTTACTTAGAGAATACCGCGCGATTTTAACCTCGGACGGTATCGATATTTCGTATCCCCAAGTTGTTATCAATCAAAGCGAGAAAAGCGATATCAAAGTAAGCAAAAGGGATATAAAGATTGCAAATCAATTTGTTGAAGAACAAAAGGAATTATCAAAAGATTTAGACGATACGCACTCTTAATCCACAAAACTTTGTTTAAGCGAATTAAAATATAAGCTTTTATGTTTTTTTCGTCAGATTTTCTTCTTTTAACTTATTAAACTTTTAAAAACCCCGTCCGATAGATTCGTTCGGGGTTTTCAGAATTTATATAATTTACTTTGTTTCGTTGCCGTTCACGTTATTCTGCGCGGCGAGCAAATCTCTTATCTGAGTCAACAATTCTTCGGTGGTAGGCGCAGAGGGCGCGGCCGGCGCGGGAGCGTCCTCCTCGGCAACCTGCGCTTTTGCCTTTGCGTACGATTCGGAATAGGTAAGCCCTTGCTTTTTATATTGTCTTGTATACTTTCTTATGCGTTTTGCCTGCTTTCCCGTCAAATGTTCGTTAGCGTTTCTCAAAGACATGAAAATTTTAACTATAACGAAAAGAACGGCGGCTACTATCAGAAAATCTACAACTTTATTGATAAACGTGCCCCAATCTATATACAGAGTATTCGCCCAATCTATTATAGCCTGTCCTTCCGCGTCAGTAGTCATTACGGCTTTGCCGAGAATGGTCCTCATACCCTCAAGCCCGTTTCCGCCCGTCGCCGTTCTTACAGCCCAATTTACGAGAGGCATAAGTATACCGTTGGTAAGCGCGGTGACTATCGCTGTAAATGCGGCGCCGATTACGACGGCGACAGCCATATCGACTACGCTGCCGCGAGAGATAAAAGCCTTAAATTCGGCTAATAATTTTTTGATTTTAGACATTTATTCACCCTTTTATTTATTTTTCATTCAAACCGAAATGTTTTTACTTTTAGGAATAATAACTTTTATTTAACCAATTCAACTGCCAAGGATTCTAATTGAGCGCGACTTTCGGAATCGAGATTAGACCTTATCTTTACTTCCTGTTCGATAAAATTCAAACCCGAACACTTTTCTAATTTAGCTTTCATCAGCTTAGCGGCTACGGGCGCCCAGGTGCCGTTTTCGATAAACGCGACAGTGCGGTTCTGAAAATTTCTCGCCGTGAGGCAGTCTATAAATTCGCTCATAGCGGGGAATATCTCCGCATTGTAAGTTGTCGTAGCCAAAACCAATTTGGAATATCTGAACGCTTCTGATACGCACAAAGACCTGTCGTCGCGGATTATATCGTAAACTTTGACCTTTTTTAAACCTTTTTCAAGAAGTTTTGACTCTAAAAGCTCCACCGCCTTCTTGGTATGTCCGTAAACGGAGGAATATACGATTGCCACCCCGTCCTCCTCGGGCGCGTACGAAGCCCAAGTTTTATAAAGCCCGATATAATAACCGAGATTGTCGTCGAGAACGGGTCCGTGCAAAGGGCAAATAACGGATATATCCAAAGAAGAAATCTTGTTCAGAGCGGCAATTACCTGCTTCCCGTATTTGCCGACAATGCCGAAATAGTATCTCCTCGCCTCGTCAACCCAATTATCTTCCGTACCGAGCGCCCCGAATTTACCGAAAGCGTCCGCTGAAAACAGCGTGCGGTTAAAAGAGTCGTAAGTAAACATTACTTCAGGCCAATGCACCATCGGAGTAAATACGAATTTCAGCTCGTGACGCCCCAAAGAGAGAGTTTGTCCGTCCGCTACGACAACTCTCTTCTCCGCAAAATCGGTTGCGAAATATTCGTTGAGCATGGTAAATATTTTCTGATTGCCGACAATCTTCGCATTCGGAAATTCCTGAGAAAATCTGAGTGCGTTCGCAGAGTGGTCGGGTTCCATATGCTGGATAATAAGATAATCGGGCTCTCTTCCGTTTAACACTTCTTTAAGATTGCTTATCCACTCGTCGCCGAACTCCTCTTCAACTGAGTCCACTACTGCGATTCGTTCGTCTATTATTACGTAAGAATTATAGGAAACGCCGTTCGGCGCCTTATAAATTCCTTCGAACAAATCCAGATTACAATCGTTTACGCCTACGTAGTATACGTTTTTAGAAACTTGATTCATATTTATTCTTCCTTAAAATTATTTGAGTTTTCAATAATTACGGGCGCTCCGTCGGGGTCCTGTACAGTAACATTTTTGAGAGAAACGCTGTTTACGAACTGAAAATACAGTCCCATATTTTTAGTTACTCTTCGCAAATATATTCTCCGTTTAAATATACGGCGAACGGACGGTCTTGAAAGTACGGTTTGTAAGACTGCAATTCTATGCACACGCTTCTCGACGTTAATGTTAGTATTTTCATTTTGTTATACGCTTATTAGTCCGAACGACATCAGGAGAAATACTGTCAAAAAAATTGTCGCGATGGAACAAATGCTCGTCCACACTACAAGCTGAGTTGCAAGTTGTTCGTCGTTATTCATCTGCCCCGCCATAATCGCGCTGGATACGGCAACAGGAGTGCCGAACAACGCTATCAACGTGGGATAGATTTCAGGACCGAAAGTAAACGCGTCGGTATAAGCGCTTAGAAGAAAAGCCGTTCCTATACCGAGTACGGGAGCAATAACTATACGCCAAGCAGAAGCGACTATAATTTCCTTCGTCATTCCTTTAACCGCAGAAAACTGGAACTGTCCTCCGAGGACTATAAGCGCAAGCGGCGATGCAATTGCCTTTAAATCGGCGACAGCGGTATAGATAAATTTCAGCTGATTGTCGAAACGGAACGGAACGACTCCGCCGCAGAAAACGCGTTCAAGTTCGCGGATTCCGACAAAAACAAGACCTACTACTACGCCTATAATCAGAGGATTTTTTATAATATTCAATAAAATATTCAAAGCGCCGCGTTTGCGCACGGGCTTTGTTACGGCAGATTCAAGTTGTTCTCCCGCAGCGTTAGCCAGCAAACTTTTTTCTTCAAGAGGCTGAACCTGCCCGTCGTCTACGAAAATCGACAGAGCAACCACCGCAAGGATATTGAAAACGGGAATCGAAAACGCTGAAATTATGCCCGCTATGCCGGTATCTCCTCCCAACCTTTCAACCAAAGTCAACCCGATTATCGCAAAATTACTGCGGAAAGAGCACTGCAAAATTACGCCCCTGCGATTACTCTTTTTTGTAGTAAAAACCGCCGTTAAAAGACCCAGAGCGAAAATTACGCATATCATAGCGACGGCGTAAATAACTACGTCCCAGCGTATATCCGCAAACGAATCCATCTTGTCGTAGACGTTTATAAACAACATACAGGGCAAACAAACCTTAAACACAAACTTGTTGCCCATCTTTACGAAGTTTTCGTTGAGAAATTTAAACCGCTTCAACAGATAACCCAACAGAATAAGCAGAACTATCGGCAAAACGGCGTTTACGGATGTTATTAAAACGTCTAACATATTTCTCACTAACTCCATACAGATTCCGTTATATTTTAGCAGATTAGCGCGGCGGTGTCAACGGGATAGCATAAATAACAGCGACTCAAAAAGTAAGCCTCTGACTTTATTGACAGAGGCTTACCCAATATTTATCTTACGTTGCCGTTTCCCGTAACTATATATTTATAAGTTGTCAATTCCTTTAACCCCATCGGACCGCGAGCGTGCAATTTTTGAGTGGAAATACCCATTTCGCACCCTAAACCGAATTCTCCGCCGTCTGTGAAACGCGTTGAAGCGTTTACATATACAGCCGCGCTGTCTACCGCGCTGGCGAAGAGCCGCGCCGCGCGTTCGTTTTCGGTTATTATACAATCGCTGTGATGGGTTGAGTGAAGAGCTATATGATTTACCGCTTGTTCGACGCCGTCGACGATTTTAACAGCCATTACGTAATCGAGAAATTCGGTATCGAAATCGCTATCCTCCGCCTGAACGCAGTTGCGTTTGCCGTATAAAATTTTGTAAGCGCGGCAGTCGCATTTCAGCGTTACGGGATTAGTTTGCCTTTCATGAACTATCTTTTTCCATAGCTCAGGTAAAAATTTTTCAGCAATCTCAGAGTTTACAAGGCACACTTCCATTGCGTTGCAGACGGAAGGGCGGCTGCATTTAGCGTTTAAAATTATTTTTAAAGCCTTTTCAAAATCGGCTTCTTCGTCCACGTAAACGTGGCAGATGCCCGTACCCGTCTGAATACACGGCACCTTGGCGTTATCGACGCAAGCTTTAATAAGCCCCGCTCCGCCGCGGGGAATAAGCAGGTCTACGTAGCCTGTCGCGGTCATAAGCTCGTTTGCGCTCTGCCTTGAAGTATCTTCCACAAGATTTATAACGGCAGGGTCTATCCCATCTTTATCGAGTCCTTTACGCATAGCTTGCACAATAGCCGATGCGGAATTGTGCGCTTCTTTACCCGTTCTTAAAACGCAGGCGTTACCGCTCTTTAAACACAGTGCGGCGGCGTCGGACGTAACGTTGGGACGGCTTTCGTATATTATCGCCACCACGCCGAGCGGGACGGATATCTTCTGTATTTTAAGCCCGTCGGAACGTACGCTTTCTTCAAGAATTTTACCCGTAGGGTCGGGCAGAAGAGCTACTTTTCTAAGCCCGTCGGCCATACCTTTTATTCGGTCTGCGGTAAGGGCGAGTCTGTCGGTCATAACATCCGATATTTTGCCCTTAGCGGCTTCCAGGTCGGCGGCGTTAGCGCTTAAAATATTATCCGTCTGGCTTTCGAGAGCGTCCGCCATAGATAATAGAGCATTATTTTTTTGTTCGGCTGTAAGCGTTGCGCAGACGGCGCAAGACTTTTTTGCCCGTTCGAGAATTTCAATAGTCGTCATAATTTTTTACCGTTAAAACGCGTACCCACGCTCTTGCCAGACAAAATTTCGTAAATATTGCCAGGCTGAGAGCCGTTTGCTATTACCATATTCACGCCGTTTTCCACGCACATTTTAGCCGCCTTGATTTTGGTTGCCATTCCGCCCGTGCCGAGTTCGCTTCCCGCTCCCCCCGCAAGTTTTTCTATTTCGGGCGTGATTTCGTCCACCTCAGAAATAAGTTCTGCGTCTTTATTCTTTCTGGGGTCGGAGGAATAAAGCCCGTCTATATCCGACAACAAAATGAGCAGATCTGCGTTTATACAAACAGAAACGATTGCGGCGAGAGTGTCGTTATCGCCTACGGCTATTTCTGAGGTAGCGACAGTATCGTTTTCGTTTATTATGGGCAGAGCTTCGAGTTCCAGAAGTTTAGCCATAGTATTTATAAAATGACTGCGCCGAACGTCGTTTTCCACGTCTTCTCCGGTTATTAAAATCTGCGCGACCGTGTGGTTATACTCGGAAAAAAGCTTATCGTACGTATACATAAGCTCGCATTGACCTACCGCAGCGGCAGCCTGTTTTGTGGGCATATCGACGGGTTTACCTTTTAAAGACAGCTTGCCCGTACCCATTCCTATCGCGCCGGACGAAACTATTATAACCTGATTACCCGCATTCTTTATATCGCTTATGGTTTTACAGAGCTGTTCTACAAGGCGTATATTCAGTTTACCGGTTGAATGTGCAAGCGTCGAAGTGCCTATTTTTATAACTATTTTCATATTATTTTCTCACTTTATTCTATAATAAAGCATTTGAACGATTAAGTCAACACAATTAACAAAACAGCCGCACCCTAAATGGGTGCGGCTTAAAAATTCAAATAATTAAACTATTCCGTGAGCCATCATTGCAGTTGCGACCTTTACAAAGCCGGCTATGTTTGCGCCCATTACGTAGTTTCCTTCGTAACCGTATTCTTTTGCCGCATTTTCGATATTGTGATAGATATTTACCATAATATTCTTCAATTTAGCGTCAACTTCTTCAAACGACCAGAACATTCTGCCCGACGACTGAGCCATTTCGAGAGCGGAAGTAGCTACGCCGCCCGCATTTGCCGCCTTTGCGGGAAGGAATACGACGTTAGCTTTCTGGAACACTTCGATAGCTTCGAGCGTGGAAGGCATATTCGCGCCTTCGGCAACGTACTTTACGCCGTTCTTTACGAGGATTTCTGCGGACTGTTTATCTATTTCGTTCTGAGTAGCGCAGGGAAGAGCTATGTCGCAGGGAATAGTCCATATACCCTTGCAACCTTCGGTATATGTCGCGCCCTTTACCCTATCTGCATATTCCTTGATTCTGCCGCGCTTAACTTCCTTTATATCCTTTACGACGTCAAGCTTGATGCCTTCGGGGTCGTAAATATAGCCGTTTGAATCGTACATAGCGACTACCTTTGCGCCGAGGGACTGTGCCTTCTGGCAAGCGTAAATGGCTACGTTTCCCGAACCGGAGATTACCACGGTTTTGCCTTTGAAAGAATCGCCCCTAACCTTTAACGCCTCTTCGGTGATATAAACCAAGCCGTAACCGGTAGCTTCCGTTCTGACAAGCGAACCGCCGTACGTAAGACCGCGTCCCGTCAGTACGCCTACGTGTTCGTCACGTATTCTCTTATACTGTCCGAACAGATAGCCTATTTCTCTTCCTCCTACGCCTATGTCGCCTGCGGGCACGTCCGTATCCGCGCCGATATGGCGGTAAAGTTCGGTCATAAAGCTTTGGCAGAACGCCATTATTTCACGGTCGGATTTGCCTTTGGGGTCGAAGTTAGAGCCGCCCTTGCCACCGCCGATAGGCAGACCTGTAAGACTGTTCTTCAAAATCTGTTCAAGACCGAGGAATTTAATAATCGAAAGGTTTACCGAGGGATGGAAACGCAGACCGCCCTTGTAGGGACCGATTGCGCTGTTGAACTGAACGCGATAGCCCTTGTTGACCTGAGTTTTGCCGTTGTCGTCCACCCAGGGAACGCGGAACATAATAACTCTTTCGGGTTCTACGAATCTTTCAAGCAATCCAGCTTTTTCGTATTCGGGGTGCGCCTCCACTACGGGTGCGAGAGTTGTAAGAATTTCGGTTGCCGCCTGATGGAACTCAGGCTCGTTGGGGTTCTGTTTTTTAAGATTTTCCAAAACCTGCTCTACATAAGTCATAGATACTTTTCTCCTTATTTATCTATTAAATTATTTCTCATAGGACGGCGTTTTATAACGTCCAGTTAAGTATATCATAAATTTTATTTATATACAAACATTATACACTTTTTATGCAACATTATGAATATCAGTTTATTTTATAACAGGTATAAGTTTAGCTTATATAAAATCGCGCAACGCCGAGACCTGCCTGACGTTATTTAAAATAGACTGAATTTGCCGTATTATAAAACACGTCGGCAAGCTCGGACGGAGTGAACGCGTCGCTTTCGATTATATAATCGCGCAAGTGAGCGTAAGAATCCCGCGCAAGCGCGCAAGGCATATCCGTACCGAACATCAGCCTGTCTGCCCCTACAATCTCTTTCGCCGTCTTTAAATGCGCGACCGCCGCGGGATAAGGAAATTTTTCCGGATTCTGGTTTCCCGCAAGCGACGCGACGTCGAAATAAACGTTTGGCATAACCAAC
>CAZDZH010000006.1:78122-89882 GCA_964509935.1 uncultured Clostridia bacterium | reverse complement strand
TAAAGGCATACGCGAAAACTACGGGCGAAGCCGCGGTAGAGTACACGGGCGCTCCCGCTCATCCGTTCGTAAACTTCGACCTTCTCTGATAACCTTATAAATTAAGGCGCAGGGCAAGGAAAAAATAAAGGCATCGGTTATAACCGGTGCCTTTATTAGTCTTAACGCTTTAAAAATTGCGTTCTTTACCTAATAAAAAATCGCGTTCTTCACATATCGTGGGGATAGCGTTCGCAAGCGACGGTTAAATTAAAACGGGAAACGCCCCGAAATAGCCGTCGTTTTTGATATAAAGCGCAGCCGCGCTCAGGCTAGTTGACAATTCATTATTTTAAGAGTATTATATATATGTATCTAAATTTAAAGGACGGATAAATGAAAATTTGTATCTTCGGCGCTTCCAGCGCGCATATCGACAATATTTATATCGAAAAGGTTGAAGAACTCGGCGAAAAACTTGCAAAACGCGGACACTCTCTGGTTTTCGGCGCGGGCGGCACCGGACTTATGGGCGCTTCTGCGCGCGGAGCAAAGAGGGGCGGCGGCTACGTTTTCGGCGTAGTTCCTTCTTTTTTTAAAGAGCGCGGAATAGAGGCGCTTTACGACGAATGCGACAAAGTCGTCTATACGGAAACTATGCGCGAAAGAAAGGCCATAATGGAGGACGAAGCAGACGCGTTCATAATAGTCCCCGGCGGAGTTGGGACGTTTGAAGAATTTTACGAGGTGGTAACTTTAAAGCAACTCAATCGCCACGATAAGGCGATAGCTATTCTCGATATAGACGGGTATTATTCCGAACTTGAAAAATTTATGCAGGTGGCTTGCGACCGTAAATTCATAACAGAGAGTTGTCTTTCTCTCTATCAAACTTTTACCGACGCCGACGCGGTGTTGGATTATATTGAAAGCTACGTGCCCGTAAGCATACCTTTCGCGCGCACAAAACTCGGCGATTGAAATGATTAAGGTTATTTTCGTCTGCCTCGGCAATATATGCCGTTCGCCTATGGCGGAAGCGGTGTTCAAAAGATTGGCGGAGGAGAGGGGGCTTGCGCTCTCTTTCGACGTGTCGTCGGCGGCGACTTCCGACTGTGAGGAAGGCAACCCCGTCTATGCCCCCGCTATGCGCGTTTTGAGGGAAAAGGGCTATTCGTTCAGGCATATTGCCCGTCAGATTACTCTTAAAGATATAAAGAACGCCGACTATATCCTCGTGATGGACGGAATAAATCTTAGGGATATAGTGCGGTTTACGGGAGGGAATTTTTCCGAAAAGATATTTAAACTCGGTCATTTTCTGCCCGATAAGATAGATATCGACGACCCTTGGTACACCCTCGACTTCGAGAGAACTTATAAAGAAATTTACGCTTCCTGCAACGCGTTTCTCGACTACGTATGCGGCGAACACAAGAACGCTCTCGAATACGATAAAAGGCATTGAACGGTGCATATGCGCCTATCAATAGTCGTTTAAAAGGTTTTAAAAGATGCGACCGACCGCGTATATTTACGCGGTCGGTCGCTGTTTTATGGAAATAAATCGGATTTTAATTATAAATAGTCGTCATTTATCCGAACCGTCTTTATCGTCCTGTTCGTCGGAACGGTGCGTTCATTTGCCCTTCATCTTGGCTACCAAGCCGCGAAGGGGAGAAGCAGACGCCGTTTTGTTTTCCGCGGATTTTGCGCGCTCTTTACCTAGGAAGAACAGCGCGACCGTTCCAGGACCTACGTGCGAGCCCGTGCAGATGTCGTACCATTGAATTACCACGTCCTTTGCGCCGCGCGCCTTAATCATATCGGCAAGCAACAGCGCGTCTTCTTCGCAGTCGGCGTGCGATATGCACACAATCTGATTTTCGGGGTTGACAACCTGTTCGGAAAAGGTCTGCGCAAGGCGTGCAAGCGCTTTTCTCCTTCCTCGTTCGTTGCCTGCGGAAGAAATTTTTCCGTTGCCGTCCGCCTTTAAGATAGGCTTGATATTCAGTATCGAGCCCGCGATAGCTTTCGTGGCGGAGATTCTTCCGCCGCGTCTTAAATATTTCAGGTCGCTTACCGTAAACGCGGAATTCATATTAAGCTGTCTTGCCTCTATCCATTCCGCGCAGGCTTCGATGCTTTCGCCCATATCCCTGAGCTGTGCGGCGTATACGGCGAACAATCCCTCGCCGAGGCCTGCGTTGTAGCTGTCGACTACTATCATCTTTCTGTCGGGGAACTTTTCTTTAAGCTGCGCTGCGGCGGCTTTCGCCTGAGCGTTTGTACCGCTGATTCCCGAAGATATCGTAATAAACAGAACGTCCTTACCGGCTTGGAGAGAGGGGGTTACTTGTTCGATTATTTTTTCGCTGTTTACAAGCGTAGTCTTTGTCTCCGCGCCCTCGCGCATCGCGTCGTAAAACTTTTTCGCGATTTCTTTAAAGGGTTTGCCTTTCTCGTAACATTCCATATCCGTTCCGTTGACGGTGCAGGTGTAGGAAACCACGCCTATTCCGTTTTCCTCGATCATTTCTTCGGTAAGGTTGGCGGACGAATCGACAAAAATATCAAATTTCATATTTTATACGCTCCTTTAATATTTGCCAAAAGGTCAATGGCAGACTATTATGCCCCTTTCGAGGGCGTAGTATGAACAAAGCCCGCGCATGGGCAATATTCTTATTTCCTTGAAGTTGCACTTCTCTTCTATGCTTTTTTTAAAGGTGTTTGCCTCTTCTTCGGCGAAGCAATGGGTGATAATCAGCGTTTCTTTGGAAAAATCTTTTGCTTTTTCGCAAATCATTTTAACAAGCTTGGAAAAAGCGTTCTTTTCCCCGATAGCCTTTTTCGCAACCTTTATTTCACCCTCGTGCGCGACGCAAACGGGGCGAATGACCAGCGCGTTTGCTATCAAGGAGGCAAATTCGCTCATTCTGCCGTTTTTTACGAGATTGTCGAACTTCTGCAATATAAAGTATAAGCTTCGCTTGTCTCTGTATTCGGTTATTTCTCTCTGAATATCTTCAAACGAATGCCCTTTTTTAATCAGCTTTAATAGTTTGTCTACGATTAAGATTTCAGTCCCGCTAGTCGCCATAGAATCTATTACGAATATCTTTTCGGGCGACTTATAAGAGTTGCGCGCAACGCAGGCGGCGTTGTAACTGCCCGAAAGTTTCGAAGTTATGGTTACGATAAAGGTGTAGTCCGCGTTATCGAACTCCTGCAAAAAGGATTGCGGCGCGGGGCAGGCGCTTGAAGATTTTCTGGTTTTATGCATATCTTCAAGCATTTCCTTGCAGTCCAACAGGTCGTCGTCGACGTATTCTCTGTCGCTTATATTTATTGTCAAAGGAATAACTTTAAATACTACGTCCTTCTCATTAATATAACCGTTTGTCAAATCAGAAGCGCTGTCTGTCAGAATCTGAAATTTCATTTGAATGCTCCTTTCCACTATCGGATATGCGGATACGGGGATTGACGCGCCGCCATAAAATCGTAAAAAAGCGGCGCGAAGCGCGTGCAGTCTGCGTTTCGTTGTTCCGTTTGCGCAAAAATGCGTCCGATAAAAGCGCGTTTTTACTAACGTTGAGCAATTTATTGCTCGTTTTTGTTATAAGCGAACAATTTGCATTGCCGTTTGCAGTTATAGTATAATTGTATTATAAGCAAAAAACAACCTCAGGACGCAAAAAAACGCTCTATGATTTGTCTTTGCGCGTAAACGCTTTAAAAAGCCGACTCTACCGCGAAAATTTCACTCTCTACTCACAGTAGAGTCGGTATTTTTCATTGATTTTTGCGTTTGTATATGGTAAAATAAGGATATGGACGAATTAAAGGACGTTATAGCAAGAAATCTTATAAGGTTGAGACAGGCTGCGGGGCTAACTCAGTTGCAGCTTGCCCAGATGCTCAATTATTCGGATAAAGCCGTTTCAAAATGGGAGCGGGGCGAATCGATACCCGATTTGCGCGTTCTTATCAGACTTGCCGAAATTTACCATATCAAGGTGGACGATATTATTTCAGAACAGCCCGAAATGGTGGTCAAGCCCAAGCTTCATCTGAAAAAGAAGAGGGTTTTTATAACTCTGCTTTCCTTCGGGCTCGTATGGTTCGTGGCGACGGTGGTCTTTGCCGTGCTGTACTTTTTGTCGTCTATGGAAAGCTACGCTTACCTCGCGTTCGTTGCGGCACCGTTTGTTTCGGGCATAGTGCTGGTCGTTTTTTCCGCTATGTGGGGCAACAGGATAACCAACGCGCTCTCGGTTTCGCTCGTGCTGTGGAGCATACCGCTGATTCTCCATCTTTATCTTGCCGCGTTCGGGCTGTTTCTGGACAAAGCCTGGATGTTTTACGTTATCGCCGCTCCTTTCCAGATATTGATAGTTTTGTGGTTCGCTTTCAGAAAAGTTAAATAATTGTCCTATTAATATCGTAAAACTGAATAAATTTATCCTTATTAGCTTGAATTAATCGTCATTATGGGTTATAATGTTGCGTAGAGTACAAGTGTCGGAGAATCGTCTTTATGATTTTCCGCCCTACAAGAGAAAAAAGTTAAGAGGAAAATTGAATGTATCAACTGTTTTGCGATTCCAACTGCGAATTGTGGCATACCTCCGTTAAAGAGCTTGGTATTAACGTTATCCGTATGCCCTACACCCTCAACGGGGTAGAATATTTTTACGATATGGGCGAAAATACCGACTTCGCCGCGTTTTTCAAAGCTATGCGCGAAGGCGCGGTGCCCAAGACTTCGGCGTTAAACGAATTTGCATATACGGAATATTTCGAGCCCGTTCTTGCGCGGGGAGAGGATATTTACTACATAACCTTTTCTCACGCTATGAGCGCGACCTTTTCCGCGATGGACGCGGCTATCGCTAAACTTAAAGAAAAGTATCCCGAAAGAACGGTAAAAACGATAGATACGAAAAATATATGTATGGGCGACGGACTCATCGTCTATTATGCCGCCCTTAAATACCGTGAGGGGGCGTCTATGGAAGAGCTCGACGAGTACGTCAAAGAGCTTATACCGCACACCGCCACTTATTTCGCAGTGGACGACCTTACGTATCTCTATCGCGGCGGCAGAGTTTCGGGCGTGTCGAAAGTAGTAGGAAGCCTTTTGAACATCAAACCCATTCTTCATTTCGACAATGAAGGAAGGATAATAAACATAGCCAAAGCCAAGGGGTTCAAGAAGGCTCTTTCCGAGCTTAAAGGCTATCTGAAAAAGACTGTTTGCGACGTCGATAAATTCAAGATATTCGTTGTATATGCCGATTGCGAAGGCGCCGCAAGGGATTTCGTCGATTCTATAAAGGCAGATTTGCCTACCGCCGACGTAGTTTTGCAGCCGATAGGACCGGTCATAGGCTCTCATTGCGGACCCGGTACGGTGGGTATCTGCTTCCGCTGCACGGAAGTCTGACCGTAGCGCGTCGGGTTGCAAACCCGATTGGGCAGTATGCGTCTGACCTATTTATAATCAAAATTTATAATCAAAAAAAACGAACGTAATTCAAAGCGCGGAAAAATACCGCGCTTTTTTGTCGCCTAGCAAAGAAAAATCTCCGCCGAAGCGCAATTTGAAAGTAAAGTCGTCGCTATTCATTGACAGACAAAATCCTTTGGGATATAATTTAAAAAGTATGGAAAATATTATCGTAGATAATATCCCTCCCGTCGGACGGGACGAAGATAAGGAAAAGATATATTTCGACAGAATTCTCGCCCTCGCCCTGAATATCGGCGGCGGGCTTCTTTCCTGCGGGGCTTCGGTAAGCCGCGTGGAAACGGCGGTGGAGCGCGTCTGCCTTGCGTACGACGCTGAGGAAGTAAACGTTTTCGCTTTGCCTTCGCTCGTTATGTGCAGTATCAGACTGCGCGACGGCGGGGAAGTGTCGCAGATGAAGCGCATTTACGGCATAACCAACAATTTCGGTAAGCTGGAAAAATTCAATCAGCTTTCGCGCGATATTTGCAGTTGTAAGTACGAGGTGTCTTTCGCGCAGAAACGCTTCGACGAAATCAACGCCTCGCCCTGCTACAAACTGCCCGTAATTGTTGCGGGCGGCGGCGTAGCCGCAGGGGCGTTCGCGGTTTTTTTCGGCGGCAAGCTTATCGACAGCATACCCTCGCTGCTGATAGGTATGCTTATGGCATATCTCAACATATTGCTCTCGCGCAAGGAATTCAACAGCTATGCGCGCACTTTTATTCTGTCGGCGCTCGGCGGAGTTCTGTCTATCGTATTCAGTCGGCTGCTCGCCCTGTGCGGCGCCAACGGAAATTGTTCTATGGTTATGACGGGTACGATAATGGTTGTTATACCGGGGCTGCTCGTCTGTAACGCCGTGCGCGATCTTTTCGCTGGCGACATATTCTCGGGCACGAACGAGCTTATGAACGGTTTACTCACCACTCTTGCGATAGTCGCGGGATACGGAGCTTCGCTTTTTCTTCTTCAAGGAATAGTGGATTTTTCTCAGGCGGACCCTTCCAACATCGAGCAGAGGGTGGGCGTCGAACGCTATATTTACCTCATAGTTTCCTGCATAATAGGTTCGGGCGGTTTTTCGGTGATGTTCAACTGTTCGTTCAAAAGGCTCGCCGTCGCAATGGGCAATATAGTGGTTACCTACGCCGTTTATCTCGTTATGGAGCTGCTTCTCGGCACGGAACAGCTATTTATGAATACGCTGATAGCTACCGTATTCGCCGCCGCCGTCGCGGAAGCGTGCGCGCGTATCTTCAAAGGTCCGTCCACCATATTCCTCGTCCCCGCAATCATAGTATTCGTCCCCGGCGGCTCGCTCTATTATACGCTGTATTTCCTCATATTCGGCAACGCGGAAAAGGCGGGCTCTTACGGAGCAGCCGCTCTTATGATTTTCCTCGGTCTCGCCGTCGGAATAAGTATAGTTACGGCGTTATTTCAGCTTATTTATCCCGTAAAGGGAAGATTGGGCATAAACAGATGGAAAAACAAGAAAAGAAAATAAAAGGGCTCTGTTCCGATTTATATAATTATAAACGGTACGTTGCCGACAAAATAATTTAAGGTGAAATTATGGATTTGAAAAAGTTAGCGCAAACGTTAATCCCCGACGAAGGGCTTCTGCCTCTTGAAGAGTATGAAAAAATCTATCCCGAAAGGGAATTGCCCAAGGGCGCGGAGGTAACGCGCCTTGCTCCCTCGCCTACGGGCTTTATTCATCTGGGCAACCTCTATTCCGCCCTCGCGGACGAACGCACCGCGCACACCACGGGCGGCGTTTTCTATCTCAGAATAGAGGATACCGACGAAAAGAGAAAGGTGGACGGCGCGGTAGAGTCGGTAATCCGCTCGCTTAAATATTTCAACATAAACTTCGACGAAGGCGCGGAAATAGATTCGCCCTCGAACAAATACGGACCCTATTATCAGAGGCGCCGCGCGGAGATATACCGCGCTTTCGCAAAAAATCTGATAGAAAGAGGGCTCGCGTATCCCTGCTTCTGCACTGCGGAAGAGCTGGACAAGGTAAGGGAAGAGCAGACCGCGAGAAAGGAAATAACGGGTTATTACGGCGCGTATGCAAAATGCCGTAATCTCTCCGAAGAGCAGATATACGCCAATTTAAACGCAGGCAAGCCCTTTGTTATAAGGCTTAAATCTTCCGGCAACACGGCGAACAAAATTACCTTCCGCGACAGGATAAAGGGCGAAATAACCGTGACCGAAAACGACCAGGACGTGGTTATTTTAAAGTCGGACGGAATACCTACCTACCATTTTGCTCACGCGATAGACGACCACTTTATGCGCACTACGCTGGTTATTCGCGGCGAGGAATGGCTGTCCAGCCTGCCCATTCACCTCGAACTGTTTTCCGTGCTCGGTTTCAGACTGCCCGCATACGGTCATACCTGTTCGCTGATGAAGGTGGACAACGGCGCCAAGCGCAAGCTATCCAAGAGAAAAGACCCCGAACTATCCCTCGATTACTACCGCCGCGCGGGTTATTATCCCGTCGCCGTAGTCAAATATCTTATGACGCTTCTGAACTCCAATTTCGAAGAGTGGGAGCGCAAAAATCCTCAATCCGACTACACCGCGTTTAAGTTTTCGATAGAGAAGATGGGCAGAAGCGGCGCGCTCTTCGATTTGGACAAGCTCAACGATATTTCCAAAACCGAGCTTTCCAAACTTTCCGCCGAGGAGATGTACGACTTTTTGAAGTCGTGGGCGGACGAGTTCGGCACGGACGCGGACAGGGCGCATTTTGCCGATAAAGAGTATATAATAAAAATATTGACGCTGATAATGGGCATAAACGGCAAAAAGCGCAGAAAGGACATAGAGCGCGCGGAGAGCGGCGTAAGGCTAATCGATTATTTCTTCGACGATACCTTCTCGCCCGAATATTCCTACCGTTTCGACGGAGAGACGGTAAACTTAGTCCTTTCGGAATTTGCGCGGGTTTACGACCCTGCGGACGACAATTCCGTATGGTTCGCCAAAATCAAGGCTATCGCGCCCAAAGTAGGCTTCGCCGCGGAGATGAACGAGTATAAAGCGTCTCCGGAATCGTTTAAGGGCAACGTTTCGGACGTGGCGGAAATTTTACGAATAGCCGTAACGGGTATGCCCAATTCTCCCGATCTGTGCACGATAATGGGTATTCTCGGTAAAGAGCGCACGCTTGAAAGAATAAGCGCGGCTATGGTAAAGTAAATGGTTACCAAATTACTCTCGCTGACGTTTCTGTTCGTAGTGGGCAGCGTTTCGGGTTGGTGCCTTGAAATACTTTTTCGTCGCTTTTTTTCGGCTAAGAAATGGATAAACCCCGGCTTTCTTACGGGACCTTATCTCCCGCTTTACGGTTTCGGGCTGGTCGGACTGTATCTTATTTGCCTTATACCCGTAAACACCCCGTATATTTGGCTAAACGCCGTGATAACCATTCTTATTATGGGCGTGCTGATGACGGTTATTGAGTACGTCGCGGGCATTATCTTCATAAAAGGAATGAAGATAAAACTGTGGGATTATTCGGAAAGACCGGGCAATATTCAGGGCATAATATGCCCTCTTTTCTCTTTTTTCTGGACGCTTATAGGAGTTTTGTACTATTTCGTCATAGACCCTTTCGTAATCGTGTGGGTTGAATGGTTCGTGCAGAATATGGCTTTTGCGTTCGTAGTGGGTTTCTTCTTCGGCGTAATGTGCATAGATTTCGCCCATTCCGTCAATCTGTCCGTGCGCATACGCAGGTTCGCCGCCGAGCGCGGCGTCGTAGTCGCCTTCGAACGCCTTAAAGAGAGCATAAAGGACGGAATAGAAAAGGTAAAAGACGGCATAGAAGAGAACGGAAAAAAGAGAAGAAAGGCAAGTCTTTTGTTCCCCTTCAAGTCGTCGGAAACGCTTGAAGAACAGCTGAAAAAGTACGTCGAAAAGAACAGAGATAATGAAATATCGCGGCGAAAATAAAACCCGTATAAAAATTGTTAAAGTAATTTGAAAATTTGGTGAATTCAAACTATTTCGACAATCTCCGCATTGACTTTGTTTTGACCGTATGATAAAATTTTTTCAAGTTATAAAACACTGTGTTTATTATTTTTTTCGGAGAAATATATGCTGGAACTTGTCGACATTAAAAAAGATTACCTCGTAGCTGACGAAGCCGTTCACGCATTGAAGGGTATCAGCCTCAAATTCCGCAAAAACGAATTCGTGTCCATTCTGGGCGCTTCGGGCTGCGGTAAAACCACCCTGCTGAATATTATAGGCGGACTTGACCAATACACTTCCGGCGACCTCATAATAGAGGGCAGGAGCACGAAGGAATACAACGACAGGGATTGGGATACCTACCGTAACCATTCCATAGGATTCATTTTCCAGAGCTATCACCTCATTCCCCATCAGACAATTTTGCAGAACGTAGAGCTGGCGCTGATGATTTCGGGCGTTTCCAAAAAGGAAAGGCGCAGAAGAGCCATAGAGGCTTTGGATAAAGTAGGTCTTAAAGATAAGATACATAACCGTCCCAACCAGCTTTCGGGCGGTCAGGCGCAGAGGGTTGCGATAGCCCGCGCCCTTATCAACGACCCCGAAATATTGCTCGCCGACGAGCCTACGGGCGCTCTCGATTCCAAAACCAGCGTTCAGATAATGGAGCTTTTAAAAGAGATTTCCCGAGACCGCCTGGTTATTATGGTAACCCACAACCCCGAACTCGCGGAGAAGTATTCTACCCGTATCATAAGGCTTCTCGACGGTCAGGTTACGGGCGACACTATGCCCTACGACGGCAAGGACGAGGTAATAAAGAGGGAACTCACCAAAGCCGAAAAGAAACAGTTGAAGAAGAAAAAAGGCAGCCGCAAAAAGACCAAGATGACGCCGCTTATGGCAATGTCGCTGTCGATGAAAAACCTTTTGTCCAAGCGCAAGCGCACCACGATGGTTTCGGTAGCGGGCTCGATAGGCATAATAGGCGTTTCGATGGTTCTCGCCATTTCCAACGGCGTGCAGAACTATATCAACAGTATGGAAAACGATATGCTTTCAGGCTATCCCGTGTCGGTTACTCAGTCGGCTCTGGATTACTCGTCGCTGATGGATATGTCCACCTCTTCCAAGGTAGAGCTTATAAAAAAGCTGGACGACAAGCTCTACGTAAAGTCCCTTATGAGCACGCTCGGTTCGGTCGCTCAGGGCGTAACGAAAACTAATACCATAACCGAGGCTTATCTCGCGTATTTGCAGGGCATACCCGAGGATAAATACAATCTCATACAGTACGATTACGGCTTCGATATAGCGAATAATATCTATACGGGATTCAAGGTAGACAACGAAACCGCCACTTCCGCGGACGGCACTATGTCGGTTACGGCAATCCGCGGTATGTATTCTCAGATACTCAGCGAACAGGAAGAGTATAAAGATTTCGCGGGGACTGTTTCCACGGTCGCTACGTTCGATGAACTGCCGAACAATTACGAGTACGTTCTCAGCCAGTACGACGTATTAGCCGCATATACGCAGGACGGCGTGGTAACTTCGGCGAAAAGTCTCACCGACGAACAGCTTAAAGCTATATTTGAAACCAAAGAAAGTCTTATAATGGTCGTTTCCGAGCAAGAAATAACCGACCTGGTTATGGGTCAGTTCGGATATTTGAGCGAAAGGGAGTTCTTAAATTACGCATACTATGCCGTAGGCAACGAAATGTACGACCCCGAAATAGGTCTTGTAGGTAGCGGCAAAGAGGGCGATAACGGATTCGACCTCAATAAATTCATAGGCGAAGATTCCAAAAAATTCACCTGGTATTCAAACGATTACGCTTATAAAAAACTCGACGCTACGCAGTCGGCGGTTTTATCCGGTATGACTAATATGCAGATAGACTTCGTTCACCGCGCCTACGTTGAAGGGAATTCGTTTGCGGGCGGCTCTCTCGATTTCGGAGGTATTGAAGTGCCCGAATCGGAAAAGGGCGAAAAGCAGATAGATTTATCCGTAAAAATAATTTTACAGAAAAAGAAGGACATTTCCTACGGTTGCCTTGCAAGCGGATTCTATTATACCAATGCTCTTACCGAGCATATGCGGGCAGATTGTTTGAATAGCGAAATAGTTGACTTTATAAACAATTCCGTCGAAGCTGACGGCTCGCCCAAGGGCTATCTGGATATGTTGCCGTATTTGTACAATTACACCTGTTTCGAAAAGGACGAGAACGGCAACACCGTTATTCAGAC
>CAZDZH010000006.1:68210-78022 GCA_964509935.1 uncultured Clostridia bacterium | reverse complement strand
AACACTATGATTCAGATAATAACCATAGCGCTCATCGCGTTCACGGCGCTGTCGCTGGTTGTTTCGACTGTAATGATAGGCATTATTACTTACGTGTCCGTTGTGGAACGCGTAAAGGAAATAGGTATTTTAAGGGCGGTCGGCGCAAGAAAGAAAGATATCAAGCGTCTGTTCAACGCCGAAACCTTCATCATAGGTCTTGTGGCGGGACTAATCGGTATACTCGTAACCTATTCTCTTTCGCTTATAGTAAACGTAATTATCCTTATTTTCTCGGGAATCTGGGGCATTGCTGCTCTGCCTTGGTGGCAGGCGCTCATTATGGTTACGCTCAGCGTCGGACTCACATTGATTTCCGGTCTTATACCCGCGTCTGCGGCTGCGAAGAAAGATCCCGTGGTTGCTTTGAGAACCGAATAATTTATACTTGTTTTAAATAACTTTAACTTTTTTAAATTCAGCGGCGCAGGCGTTAAGCCTGCGCCGCTATCGTATAGTTTGCCCGCGAAGGCGTTTTTATAAACCGCTCTGATAGAAAATTTCATTAAAAAAATTAAACGGAGTTTTAAAATTTCTGTAACGGCAATAATACCTTTACGGTGTTTAGCACCATAAAGGAGAATAGAATGGTAAAAAAAGTATTGTTTATCGGGCTGTGCACGCTTGCCGCAACTTCCCTCGGCGCGTTTTCGGCTTGTAATGCGGACGCAGGCAAATTCGTTACGGGCGAATACTCTTACACTCAGTACGGAACGGAGTACGGAGTCAAGGTAAAAGTGGAGCTGGAATCCGACGCCGCAGGAGAAAAGATCAAGAGCGTAAAAATCGTAAACAGCGATTATACCGAAGTAAGCGAAGGGTGGGACGGCAAAGCCGTGTGGAACGACAACGTAAATTCATTGCTTAACGCATATAAGGGGTTGTACGTTTCCGACGTGCTCGCGAAAACCGTAGCAATTGATGAGGAAACGGGAGAGCCTTACGTAAAGGAAGATTCGGAGTTCATAGATTATGGCGAAAACCTGATAATCAGCGGCGCAACTCTCGGTTCAAGCAGATTGCTTCTCGCCGTGCAGAACGCCTTGCAGAGCAAGACCGAATAATAGAAAATAAAAAGTAAGTCAAAGCCTGCCTGTCGGCGGGCTTGATTTTTGTCAAAAATAAAGGTATAATAATTAAAAGGTATAATAATTATATGAAAATAAGACTGGGTTCCGCGCTTTGCGCTGCCGCTATTGCTATCGCCGCGTGTTTAGCCTTTTCGGGATGTAACGCCGACGGTGGCGAAAATGATAAAACGACTACCAAGCGCGCGGTTTATACTTATTTCGGAACGGCGGGCAGCCTTGTAATTTCCGCAGACTTTTCCGACTCTTCCGTTAAGGAAAATCTTAATGCTCTGAATAATAACGTTATTTCCTTTTTATCAGCGCTCGAAAGCTCTATAAGCAGTTCCGCGGAAGGGTCTTGCATATACGATTTCAATCGGGCGGCGGCAGGCGAAAGCGTTAAAATCGATAAAACCGCGTACGAGGTCTTGTCGCTCGCAAAAAGCGTTTACACGCTTACGGACGGCTATTATAATCCCGCAGTCTTCTACTCGGTAGACCTGTACGGCTTCGCGCCGGGCTCCGATTTGAACGACTATCCGCGCGTAAGCGACGGCTCTAAGCTTCCAAAAGAGGAGTACGTAACCGCGTTCAAAGAGCTCTCCGCTCATTTTGCCGACGTGGACGTCTTTGAAGAGAACGGCGAATATATAGCGGTAAAGCCTGCCGACGCGTTCGTTACAGTCGGCGGAGTAACCTATAATTTAAAGGTGGACCTCGGCGGCATTGGCAAGGGCTACGCCGCGGACAGAATAAGCGCACTTATGGAAGAGACGGGGTTCGAGTACGGTTATTTCGATTTCGGCTCTTCGAGTATGGCGGTAAGAAAATCGTATTTCGGCGAGTACAACAGATGGTCTCTCGGATTTCTCAATCCCAGGGGGTCGGGCAGCTACGCCTATATCAAGGCGGCTTCGGTAAATCTTTCCACAAGCGGCGATTACGAAAAATCTTTCGAGGAGAACGGCGTGCGGTATTGCCATATAATCGACCCTACGACGGGCAGTCCCGTGCAGACGGGAATAGCTTCGTGCACGGTAATCGGAGGCACGGCGGCTGAGGACGACGCACTGACGACCGCCCTGACAGCTATGGGAAAGGATAGAGCGATAAAATTTATAAACGATAATCTGTCGGACAGAAAGGTAATCTTTACCTATATACGCGCCGACGGAAAAATTGAAATTTATTCTAATTGCGCGGCGGAGCTTTACGATATTAAAAGCGGATTTACCGTAATCGAATTTTAATAGGTTTCTGCCTAAGGATAGCGGACGCAAACGCAAAAAAAGGTTTTATATCCGGATGTCGATAAAAAAAGTTAAACAGGTCAAGGAGAGCAAGTGGTTTAAGCTTTGGGATTTGACGGTTTACGGCGTTCTTGCCGTTCTAATTCTCGCGCTGTTCGCGGCGTTCGTTTTCACAAAAGATAAATCGCCCTTAATCTCCGTTAAAATTTCATACGACAACGTTACGGTATTTACCTACGATTTCGATTCGGACAGTTACGCCGTTCTTGACGGCGACCATATAGAAATTGTGGCAAACACCGCCTCTTCGCTAAAATTAAAGTTTTACGGGGAAGATAAAGGTCATTTTAACAGCATTACGATAGATAAAGGCGACTGTACGGTAAACGTAACCGACGCGAATTGTTCTGCAAGCAGGGATTGCGTTTACTCCCCTGAAATTAAGGATAAATCTTCTCTGCCCATTATCTGCGTTATTCATAAAATGGTTATTGAAAGCGACTTTGTAAGCGGAACGCAGATTAACTGATAACGCGGCGGCATATTGAACGTACGGCGGCGGAACTATTCAAAAATTAAATAAGAATCAATCGATACGCGGTACGGCTTAAACGCCAATACGGCGTAAAGCAGGGGCGGCGACGCGCATATGCGCGTCGCCGCCCCTGTCTGTAACAGAGAGATAATAAATTCCGTTTTTGAAAGACGGGATTTTTCCGAATATTTTTCAGCCGATTCAATTTACGTCGATGCCGATTAAACTTTTACGGGCGAATAGAGAGGAACGCCGTCGAGAGCGCTTTTGTCGTCGTCGGTCAGATAATCGAAAACAACCTTGTCGAAGCAGGACAGCGGCTCGTACATATAAGTGCCCTTTTTAATAAGTTTGCTGTGGTCGCAGACGAGAATTTTATAATCCGAGCGTTCGAATACCGTTCGCTTTATTTCCCGTTGTTCTATCGAAGTTTCAAAGGCGCACTTGTCTTTTATCGCGGCACAGGATGACAGCATCAGGTCGAACGAAAAATCCTTTAAAAGCGAAGTTGTCCAGCTCCCCACCACCGAATTGCCCGTAGCGTAAATGTTTCCGCCCGGAATCAGCAGGTTTACGTTATCCATTCGGGAAAGCAACACCGCCGTTTGCAGATTGTTCGTCATAACCGTCTTGCGCGATAAATCAAGCCTCTGCGCAAGCGCGAGCACGGTGGAAGAGCTGTCTAAAAACACGCTTTTAAAATCCTTGGGTATAGCGTTCAATGCCTGAAAAGCCGCCCGTTCCTTTTCTTTCGCGTTTTCGTTTATTCTTACGAAAATCGAAACTTCATCCGCCTCTTCCAGAATTACTGCTCCACCGTGGCTGCGTTCGATAAGACCAAGCTTCTGCATTTCATTAAGATCCCTGCGAATCGTGGCTGTGCTTACGAACAGCGAATCTGCAAGTTTTTTAACCGTTGCAGAGCGCTTTTCCTTTAAAATCTGTAAAATTTCGTCTTGTCTCTCGTTTGTAAACATAAAATCTGCTCGTTTGTGATTATTTATAATTAAATTATATACGATAAAAGATATTTTGTCAATATTATAATCACATATGGACAAAATAAAAAGGCTATGATACAATATGTTCAAGGAGGGTAAGAGTATGAATTATTATCTGGCTATCGATATAGGCGCGTCCAGCGGACGGCATATAGTAGGATGGATAGAAAACGGCAAATTAATGACGGAGGAAGTGTTCCGCTTCCCCAACGGCGTTAAAAAATTCAACAGCCATCTTGTATGGGACGTTGACGAATTGTTTGAAAGCGTTAAGGCGGGTATAGCGGAGGCTTTGCGCAAATATCCCTCGATAACCTCGCTGGCGATAGATACCTGGGGCGTCGATTACGTTCTTTTGAACGGCGACCGCGCGATTACGCCTTGCTACGCATACAGGGACGGCAGAACGGAAACAGTAGTTGCAAAAGTACACGCGATTATGCCGTTTGAACAGCTTTATAAAAAAACGGGTATTCAGTTCGAACCCTTCAATTCCGTATACCAGTTGTTTGAGGATAAAAGGCAGGGCAGATTAAATGACGCCACAGACTTTCTGATGATGCCCGAATATCTTAATTTTAAATTGACGGGCGAAAAGAAGCACGAATACACCAACGCTACGACGACGGGACTCGTAAACGCGATTACGGGCGAATACGACGCCGAAATAATAAAAAATCTCGGGTTGCCCGAAAAATTGTTCGGTAAGCTTTACGCTCCCGGGACGATCGTAGGAAAATTGAAACCCGAAGTTGCAGCCGAAGTCGGAGGGCAGGTAACAGTCGTTCTCTGCGCCACTCACGATACTGCTTCGGCGGTGCTAGCCGCTCCTATCGACGGACAAACCCCTTACATATCCAGCGGCACTTGGTCGCTTCTCGGCGTCGAGCAGGATTTTGCTCATACCGATGAGGATAGCCTTGCGGCAAACTATTCTAACGAAGGCAGCATAAACGGCGGTTTCCGCTATCAGAAGAATATAATGGGGCTCTGGATGTTGCAGAACGCCCGCAAAGAGCTGGGCAACATAAGCTTCCCCGAACTTTCTGCGATGGCGCGCGGGCGCGAAACGACGGATCGCGTAAACGTCAACGACAACCGTTTCCTCGCACCTGCAAGTATGCTTGGAGAAATAGATAAGGCGGTCGGCAGAAAGCTGGGCGCGGCAAGCGCGCTCCGCGTAATTTACGAAAGCCTTGCCGAAAGCTATAAAGAGGCGATAGAAGAGCTTGAACGCAATACGGGAAAAACTTACGACACTCTCAACATAATAGGCGGCGGCAGCCGCGACTCTTTCCTCAATCAACTCACGGCAAAGGCGACGGGGAAGAGGATAATTACAGGACCCGTAGAGGCTACGGCGATAGGTAATATGATAATGCAGACGATTGCCGCAAAAGAGGTGGAAAACCTTGCGGCGGCTCGTCAGATTATAAAACAATCATTTGAAATAAGCGAGGTAAACGTATGAAATTTTACGACTTGGCAAAACAGGAGTATGCTAAATACGGAGTAGATACGGAAGCCGCAATCGATTCGTTGGCGCGTATCCCCGTATCGGTCCATTGTTGGCAGGGCGACGACGTCGTTGGACTTGACGGAGGCGGAGCCGCTTCCGGCGGTATACAGACTACGGGCAACTACCCCGGCAGGGCAAGAAACTTTGAAGAGTTGAAAGCGGATATCAAAAAGGCTTTTTCGCTTATGCCCGGAAAAAAGAGATTAAATCTCCACGCAAGCTACGCCGTAGGCGCGGACGTAGACAGGGATAAATACGAGCCTAAACACTTTGCACCTTGGGTAGAATTTGCAAAGGAAATCGGGCTTGACGGTATCGATTTCAACCCCACCATGTTCTCTCATAAAAACGTAAAGAACGGTCTGACCCTCTCTTCCCCCGACGAAAATATAAGAAAATTCTGGGTAGAGCACTGCAAAGCGTGCATTAAAATTACCGAATATCTCGCGGACGAGTTCAGAAAACCCGCTTTGATGAATATCTGGATACCCGACGGCTTCAAGGACGTGCCTGCCGACAGATTGACCCCCAGATTGAGATTGAAAAAAAGTCTCGACGAGATTCTGTCCTGCGGATACGATAAAAACAAGGTGATAGTTGCCGTAGAAAGCAAGGTGTTCGGCATAGGAGTAGAGAGCTATACGGTTGGAAGTAACGAATTCTATCAGAACTATGCGGCAAATAACGGCATCTGCTGCCTTCTGGATAACGGTCACTACCACCCTACCGAGGTAGTCAGCGACAAGATTCCCGCGCTTTTAGCGTTCTACGATAAAATTGCTCTGCACGTAACGAGGGGCGTAAGGTGGGATTCCGACCACGTCGTCTTGTTCGAGGACGAGTTGAAAGAGATTGCAAAGGAAATCGTAAGAAACGACGCTTGCGACAAGGTTATGATAGGACTTGACTATTTCGACGCGTCGATAAACCGCTTATCCGCCTGGGTAACGGGACAGAGAGCAATGCAGAAAGCTCTTTTATACGCGCTTCTTCTTCCCAACGAAAAAATGCGCACGCTTCAGGATAGCGCGGCGTTTACCGAGCTTATGGTATTGCAGGAAGAGGTAAAGGACCTTCCTTTCGGCGCGGTATGGAACGAATACCTTTCAAGGAAAGGGCTTGAAGAGAGCTATCTTCCCGAAATTAAAAATTATGAAAAAGAAATATTAAAGGAGAGAAATTAATGAAGGATATATTAACTGCACCCTTCGTGCAGGAAATGTGCAAAACTACGGCTAATATGTATCGTCTCGGCTGGGACGAGAGAAACGGCGGAAACATAAGCTATCTGCTTGACGAAAAGGAAGTAGCGGAATATCTCGACCTCGACAAAGTTATAAGGACCATCCCCCTTATGGGCGTAAACGCGGCTAAATTCGACGCTTCTCCCCTGGAAGGCAAGATTTTTATCGTTACCGGAACCGGCAAATATTTCAAGAACGTAGAGTCCGACCCCGAAAACAATCTCGGAATCGTGCGTATCGCAAAGGGCGGAAAGGAAATAGAGCTTTTGTGGGGCTTCAACGACGGAGGCAGACCTACCAGCGAATTCCCCGCTCATATGATGAGCCATATGGCGAGACTTAAAGTAGACCCCGAAAACAGGGTAGTAATGCATTGCCATCCTACGAATACTCTTGCAATGAATTTTGTTCACGAGCTGGACGAAAAGAAATATACCCATTCTCTTTGGGAAATAATGACCGAATGTATAGTAGTGTTCCCCGACGGCGTGGGCGTTCTTCCCTGGATGCTGTGCGGCACGGACGAAATAGGCATTGCCACCGCAAAGAAAATGGAAGAGTTCCGCCTCGTAATCTGGGCTATGCACGGCATATACGGCGCAGGAAAGACTATGGACGAAACCTTCGGTCTCATCGAAACGGTGGAAAAAGCTTCGCAAATCTATATGCTTATAGGCAATCAGAAGCGCATCAATACGATTAAAGACGACGAGTTGAAGCAGATAGTCGATCTTTTCAAGGTAAAAGTTCGCAAAGGCTTCCTTGACTGATTCAGCTTTTTATGATACAATAAAGCTATAAAACTAAAAGCCACAGCGCTTATCGCGCACGGCAAGTGGCAAACAATAATTCTACGGCGGATTGCATTTTAAAGTGAATTTACTACTCAAAATCAAAGAATTAAAATAAAATAAGAGGTAAAATAAAATGGCAAACAGAATAGTTTTAAACGAAACCAGCTATCACGGCGCAGGTTCAATCAAAGAAATCGTAAACGAAGCAAACAGAAGAGGTCTTAAAAAGGCTTTCGTGTGCTCCGACCCCGACCTCGTTAAATTCAAGGTGACGGACAAAGTTTTAAACGTTCTTAGTGAAGCAAACCTTGCGTACGAACTGTATAGCAACATCAAACCCAACCCCACTATCGAAAACGTTCAGACGGGCGTGGCGGCATATAAAAAGAGCGGCGCGGACTACATAATAGCCATCGGCGGCGGTTCGTCTATGGACACGGCAAAGGCCATCGGCATCATAATCAACAACCCCGAATTCGAGGACGTTCGTTCGCTCGAAGGCGTAGCTCCCACAAAGAACCCCAGCGTTCCCATAATTGCAGTTCCCACTACGGCTGGCACCGCGGCGGAAGTTACCATTAACTACGTTATAACCGACGTTGAAAAAAAGCGTAAATTCGTCTGCGTTGACGTTCACGACATTCCCGTTGTTGCAATCGTAGACAGCGAAATGATGAGCACGATGCCCAAGGGTCTGACCGCCGCAACGGGTATGGACGCGCTCACTCACGCAATCGAAGGCTACATAACCAAGGGCGCGTGGGAAATGACGGATATGTTCCACTTAAAGGCTATCGAAATCATCGCTAAGTCGCTCCGCGGCGCGGTAGCTAACGAAAAGGCAGGCAGAGAGGGTATGGCTCTCGGTCAGTATATAGCCGGTATGGGCTTCTCCAACGTAGGACTCGGCATAGTTCACTCTATGGCGCACGCTCTGGGCGCCGTATACGATACGCCTCACGGCGTGGGCAACGCCATTCTTTTGCCTACTGTTATGCGCTATAACGCAGAGGCAACGGGCGAAAAATACCGCGATATAGCAAAAGCAATGGGCGTAGAGGGCGTAGACAAGATGACGCTTGCCGAGGCTCGCGAAGCCGCTTGCGACGCAGTAGCGCAGCTTTCCAAGGACGTAGGTATCCCTCAGGATTTAAAGGGCATAGTAAAGGAAGAGGACATCGACTTCCTCGCGCAGTCGGCAATGGACGACGCTTGCCGTCCCGGCAACCCCAAGGACCCCACCAAGGAAGATATAATCGCGCTCTATAAATCTTTGCTTTAATAGTGAAGAGAGAGGTCGGCAACGGTAAATTTTTTAAAATTTTTTAAATTACCGCTTTGACAAAAAATTAAAAATCTGATATACTTATCAGGTCGGTCAGCAAAAACAGCGTAGAAATCAGACGTTATTTCTACGCTGTTTTTTTGCACTGGCGAAGTTTTCAGGTAGCTTTTCTCCGATAAAGACTCCTAATTTTTTAGCAACGGAGGGTTTATGGAAACTTCTGATAACACACGCTTCTTAGGGGAAGAAAAAATTTCAAAATTAATGCTGAAATTTTCCGTTCCCTGTATTCTGTCTTTGCTGGTCAGCGCGCTATATAATATCGTAGACCAGATTTTTATCGGCAACAGCGAGCTTAGCACGCTCGGCAACGCCGCAACAGGCGTAGTATTTCCCATTTTTATTATAGCGCAGGCTTTCGCCTGGTGTTTCGGAGACGGGTGCGCGGCATATCTGAATATTTGTCAGGGCAAGAACGACACACAGAACGCTCACAAGGCGGTCGGGAGCGGAATAACCGTTACTCTGTTGTCGAGTTTCGTACTTATGGCAGTGTTTTTTCCTTTGAAAACGGGCGTCCTCACCCTGTTCGGCGCGTCCGAAAACAGTCTGGGTATGGCGGTCGAATACTTCAATATTATTCTTGCGTTTTTTCCCGTATTTATGCTATCCAATATGATGAACGCAGTTATCCGTTCGGACGGCAGTCCCGCTTGGTCTATGTTTTCTATGCTTGCGGGAGCTTTGCTTAATATCGCGTTAGATCCCGCGTTTATTTTCGGTATGCATTGGGGTATGCGAGGAGCGGCTTGGGCTACGGCGATTGGACAGTTGGCCTCTTTTGCCGTTTCGTTCGTATATTTCTTCCGCACAAAGACCTTCAAATTGGCTTTAAAAAGCTTTATCCCCGAATTTAAAGTTTTTGCTAACGCTTTCAAGCTGGGAATTTCTTCGTTCGTCACACAGACGACGATAGTTATTATTTCCCTCGTCTGCAACATAATGCTTAAATATTACGGCAAGCTGATAGGCAAATTGGTCGCGGAGAGGCTGGGTATTCCCTTCTATTACAAAG
>CAZDZH010000006.1:55993-68110 GCA_964509935.1 uncultured Clostridia bacterium | reverse complement strand
AAGCTGATAGGCAAATTGGTCGCGGAGAGGCTGGGTATTCCCTTCTATTACAAAGAAATGACCGCGCTCGCCGCGCAGGAGAGCGGACTCGATAAAGAATTTATTTCAGATATAAACGCCAATGCGCCTGCCGCCTTGCACAGCTTATATTTAAGTACCGAGGTTATACGTCAGGCTGTAATAGCGCAGGATAAAGTCATACGAAAAATCGCCGAAAGCGGCAGTTGCGTAATTGTGGGAAGAGCGGCGGACTACGTACTCAGGAACAATAAAAATTTGCTGCGCGTCTTTGTGTACGCACCCGAAGATTATAAAATTAAACGCATTATGGAAACTTACGGGGACACTTACGACGAGGCGAAGAGAAACGTTAAGCGTTCGGACGACGCCAGGGCTTCATACTATAAAAACGTTTCCGGATTGGTATGGGGGGAAGCGCGGAATTACGATTTGGCTATAAACGGAGCCGTCGGTCCCGAAATTTGCGCCGACGTGATATGCGCTTTGGCTGAGCGCAAAAAAACGTAACCGCTTATGTGAATTTGATTAAGTAAAGGCGGAGGAACATTTTTTGTTCCTCCGCCTTGTCTGTAAACTGATTTAAAAGCCTATTTTCTCTTGTCCATTTCGATATATTCGCGCCTGTCCTGTACGCATTGGTAGGCGGGACGGATAATCTTTCCTCCGTTGGAAAGCTCTTCCATTCTGTGCGCGCACCAGCCTGCTACCCTCGCTATCGCGAACAGCGGAGTATACAGAGATACGGGCAGATTGAGCATCGAATAAACGAAACCGGAATAGAAGTCTACGTTGGGGGTAATGGGTTTGTTCAGCTTTTTCTGTTCTGAAATTATTTTGCCTGCAACGCGCGCAACCGTGTTGTAAAGCTCGAATTCTTCTTCCCTGCCCTTTTCAACGGCGAGTTTGCCTGCGTAAAGTTTAAGAACTTCCGCTCTGGGGTCGGATATGGTATAAATAGCGTGTCCCATACCATAGACAAGTCCCGTACGGTCAAACGCTTTCTTGTTAAGAATCTTGTAAACGTAGTCGGTTACAGCCTTTTCCGACCTGTCCTTGACGTTTTCCTTGATGTTGGCGAACATCTGATTGACTTTAATGTTCGCGCCGCCGTGCTTGGGGCCCTTCAAAGAACCCAGCGAAGCCGCAATGGAAGAGTAGGTGTCCGTTCCCGTAGAGGTCGCAAGGTGGGTAGTGAACGTGGACGCGTTGCCGCCGCCGTGGTCGGCGTGAAGCATTAGCGAAATATCCAGAACTTTCGCTTCAAGGTCGGTGAAAGAGCTGTCTTTGCGCAAAATATGGAGAATATTCTGCGAAGTCGAGTATTCAGGAATGGGCTTGTGGATTATAAGCGACGCGTCGTTTGCTTCGTAATAGCGATAAGTACGGTAAGAGTACGCCGCAATCATCGGGAATTGCGCGATAAGCTGCAAGCTTTGGCGCAATACGTTTGAAAGCATTATGTTGTCGGGGTCGGGGTCGTAGCTGTAAAGATTGAGCACGCACCTCGCAAGCATATTCATCATATCCTTCGAGGGCGATTTCATTATTACGTCCCTTACGTAGTTTCTGGGCAGAACGCGGAATTCGGACAGCATCGAGCAGAAACTGTCGAAGTCGTTTTTGTTCGGAAGCTTGCCGAAGAGCAAAAGGTAAACTACCTCTTCGAAACCGAAGCGGTTTTCCGATTCGCAGTTTGAAATCAGGTCCTTGATATTGTATCCGCGGTAGCACAAAGTGCCTGGCACGGGCGTTCTTACGCCGTCTATCATCTCCCAGGAAGTAACTTCCGAAATTTCGGTAAGACCGCACAGCACGCCTTTGCCGTTCTTGTCTCTCAGTCCCCGTTTAACGTCGTATTTTTCGTACAGAGACGAATCTATAACGTTCGTTTTAGAAAGTTCGTTCGCAAGCTGGGATATGCGGTGGGAATATTTAACTATCAGATTCGCTTCATTAAAATCCAAATTTGTACTCCGATAAGAAAATTAAGTAAATTATAGCATAAGCGACAATAATTGTCAAATGAATTTTATATTCACAATAAAGCGCGCAATGTGGCGGAAAAGTGAATATTTTTGCAGCTTGCCGCATAATAAAACGGAAATTCAGCCGTTGACAAACTTATGCGTTTGATTTAAAATAAATTAGGCGCAGAGTTTAGAGACGCGCTTTGCGCGTTTATAAATAATAGTGTAAACAATTAGAGGTGAAATAATGCAACAGGTAAAATTATTGTCTGCGGAAGAAAAATTGGAAATTGCCCTCACGGGGGAAATCGATTCCGCAACGAGCGAAGATTTTTATGCGGAAGTTATCGCAATATATTCTCACGATAAAAAAGACATCGTATTCGACTGTTCCGCGCTGGATTTTATCGACAGCACCACTTTGGGTACTTTCGTTAAACTGTTCAAGCACGTCAAGAGCGACGGTAACACGTTTAAACTTATAAACGTGCGCCCCAGAATCAAAAAACTTTTTGAAATCTGCGCGCTCGATAAAATTATGGAGATTGAATGATGAAAGATTTTACTGTAAGTTTTTCACTTTCCGACAGCGAATATTTAACTGCCGTAAGGCTTGTGGTCGGGGCGATTTGCTCTGCTTCCGACGAGGATATTGACGCGACCGAAGATTTCAAGGTGTGCGTTACAGAAAGCTGTATAATATTGAAGAACTGCGGCTTTGAAAACGCGGTAATTACCTTTAAAGCCGACGGCGGCGTAGGAGCGGAAGTCGAAGGGTTCGGCGGCGCGCCTTCTGACGCGGATAACGAATTTTCTCTCGCGCTTGTTTCCGCGCTCGTCTCGGAATGTAATATAGAAAGAAAGAACGGGGTTATAGGTAAGGTCATTTTAAAAATATGATGGATTCAAACGAAGCGACCGCTCTCTTTAAGGAATACCGCCGCACGGGCGATATTAAAATAAGGAATCGGCTGGTTGAAAATTATATGTACGTAGCCGAAATTCTCGCAAAAAAATTTGCGGGAAGAGGGGTGGAGTATGACGACCTGTTGCAGATAGCTTCCGAAGCGTTGATTGCGGGCGTGGAGAAATTCGACCCCGATATGGGCAATCAGTTCACTACCTACATAACCCCCACCATAACGGGAATTATCCGCAATTATTTCAGGGATTATTCGCGTTCGGTGCGCCTGCCTCGGCGCATTTACGCGCTGTCGTCAAAGGTCAAAAGCGCGGTTAACGATTTCTATAAACAAAACGGCGTTAAGCCCACGGTAAAACAGCTTTCCGAAATTCTCGGTTGCGACGAAGAGTCGATAATCGAAGCTATGGAATGCAGAGCGCCCGTAAGCCTGGATACTACCGTCAAGGGCGAAGATTCCGAAGTGCCGCTGTATGAGGTCATAGCGGACGACAGTCAGACTTTTGAAAAATTCGAGGATGCGGAAGCCCTTAAAACCGAAATCAAAAAGCTCGCCCCCACCGAACAGCAGGTGGTGGCTTTACGGTTTTTGCAGGGTAAGTCTCAGGCGGAAGTGGGCAAAATTCTCGGCGTGAGCCAGATGTTCGTTTCGCGCGCGGAGCGCAAAATAATCGAAAAATTAAAGGAAGCTTTAATATAATGATTAATTTCAAGGTGGATAATTTAATATATATGAACGCCGCCTTGCAGGATTTCAGCGATTACCTCAGGGAACAGAACGTAGCGGAGGACGACGTTTTCGACAGCCGTCTGGTGTCGTGCGAGCTTATAACCAACGTAATACGCCATCTGGGAGAAAGCGCGTTTTTTTCGGGCGAGCTGTGCGGAGACGGAATAAGAATAAGAGTGTGGTCGCAAAGCAGCGGAGGGGTGACTTTAAAGCCCACTCTGCCCGACGTATTCGCCGAGAGCGGCAGGGGGCTGTATATAGTGAATTCCATCTGCGACGGAGATATTAAGGTCGTCGGTAACGAAATAGTAGTCTATATCAAAAGAACGCTTTAAACGCTGTTGCAAATGCAGGCATACGGGATATTGCCGTAAGCGACGTAAGTCAAAACAAAAACGAACAAGTAAATACGAATTAAAGGACGAACAAAAAGCAATTAGAATAAAACGCATACCGCCGCAGTTAAAAACTGCGGCGGTATTTGCTGCTCCACGGGTTGTCCCCGTGGTTTTTTTATCTATATCGCTTATTCTTCAAAATCATTAAAATAGTCTTTATCAAAAAACTCTGATAAAGTTATCCCTGCACCTTGACAAAAGGCTTTTATCGTAGAGACCTTAGAGCATTTTGTTCTTCCTTTAATCAAATCATATATCGCAGACGGTGATTTTCCACCATTCAATGATGCTTCGCATACATTGATATTTTTTTCTTTACAAATTTCTTCAATCCTTTTAATGATTGCATCATTTAAGTTCATATAGCCACCTTCGTGGAACTTCTTATCGTTATTCCACGAAATATTATATGAATTCTTAAATTTCTTATCTCGTGGAGTTCCACGAAATTGACTTGCTTCATCTTTTATAATATATTCTTTATGGAATTCCACGAACATAAGGACAAAAGTATAAAAGTTTGCTTTATAGGACATAGAACTATACGAAAAGACGAAGAGCTTATATCTTTACTAAAACAAACAATTATAGACCTTATCAATAAGGGGGCTACAACTTTTCTTTTTGGTAGTATGAGTGAATTTGACGACTTGTCCTGGGAAATTGTTACAACACTTATAGCAAAATATCCTTTCATTAAAAGAGTGTATGTTAGGTCTGCTTACCAATATATAGATAAATGTTATGAAAAATATTTACTTGAATCTTACGAAGAAATATATTTTCCACCTAAATTAAAAAATGCGGGTAAATATTCTTATGTAGAGCGAAACTATGAGATGATTGATTCTTTGCGTATTGTGTATTTTATTATAATGAAAACTACGTTCCTTCGTTAAGCCGACAATCTAAACACAATGTATTATTACTATCTAAACGTAATAGTGGCACAAAAATTGCATATAACTATGCTATAAAAAGAAATAAAACTATTATCAATTTATATAAAAACTTTGATGGCGCACTTTTTTAAGTGTAGCGCACTATACTTTCAAATGAAAGTTGCGTGTTTTGTAAGGCAAAAGGAAAAGACTGACGAAAATTTTCGTCAGTCTTTTACGTTATCTAAAAAATCTCTATGGAAACTGCGCTTTACTCGGCTGATTTTTATTTCCCGGCGAGTTTATTCGGGTTGCGACGATTTGTTTTTCGGGCGCGGTTATTAGTTGATGCGACTTTTTATTCGAGCGTGAGCGTATCGATGTTGAGGCATTTTGTTATAGTTTTAATCATTTTTATATAATAAAGCGGCGACCGCGCTGAATACGCGGTCGCCGCATCTTTAAGTTATATTACTTTACTGAATTGATGTGCTTGTATATCTTTGCAAGCAGGTTGCTCGAAAGAATAGAACGGAATTTGTTGAGATAGATGAATATCGCGGGGAAGAAGTCGTCGTTATGTCCTCCGATTTCATAATCGGGAATTCTGGGAAGAGCGCACTTGCTCTTTTCGATGAACACCTTAGCGAATTCAACCTTTTCTTCGTCTGTAAGGGTATCCATAAACTCGTCGGAAGGTCCGTTGTAAATAGTTTTAAGATTGTAAACTATCGTATGAGTCTCTTCTTTTATGGTATCCTCTACGGCTATTTCAAGCTGTTCGTCCTCATCGATTTCTTCGGATACGTATTCTGTGGTTGCGGGAGCCGCCTGTTCGTTTTCTTCAACCGTTTCTTCGGTTACGGGCACAACCGCAACTTCTTCGGTCTTATCGGGCTCAACGGTCTCTTCAACCGCGGTTTCGGCAACGGGAGCTGCTGCCGTTTCTTCGGCTACGGGCGCAACCGCAACTTCTTCGGTCTGTTCCGCGGGAACGTCGCTTACTACTTCAAGGTCTTCGGAATATTCCTTTTCAAGTTCGCCGTCGGAGAAGTGCAGCCTTTCTTCCGCCTTTGCCTGACTCTTAATCTTCTTTATCCTTGCAACTCTTACTATGGCTATGATAACGAGAATAAGAGAAACGATAGTAATCAGATAGAGGTATAAACCTATCTTCGCGCCTGAGTCGCGTTTAAGCAGAAGCAACGCGATTATCGTCATACCTGCCGCAATCAACTGAACGATATATCTTATAAGACCGAATATTTTAGAACCTGCGTTTGCGTTGCGCACGCCGTTCTTGCCGTAAGCCGAACCCGTGCAAAGCCCCAAAAGGTCAATAAGCAGGTTTAAAACTACCATAATCGAGGTAATAATTACGGATATGATAAGAATCTTCTCGTAAGTAGGCGCTGCGGAAATAAGGTTGAGCGTATAGTTAGGTTTGAAAGCGAGGTCGATGCCTTTATAACCGAAAACGAATAAAGGGTAATTTGAGAAACCGTCAACCGCGCCGATGCTTCCCGCAAAGCTTTCGAACGGGTCTGCAAGCGCCGTAATCCACATACTGAGAGGGAAAAGACAAAGCAGGCAAATTGCGGAAAGGATAAAGAGCACGAGCTTCATTGTTCCGAGCTTGCCCTTGTTCAGTATCGACTGAATGACGAGCATAAGCAGAGTTCCGCCGAGCGCGATTAAGAAGTTATAATATTTGAAATCCCCGCCTATATAGAATCTTAAAACGCAAATAAGATACAGCGTTATGGCAAGAGCGGCTAAAATTTCTATGACGTATGCGCATACGGCGCTCGTTTTCTTGCCTTTTTTACCGCAAATTACGGGTATAAGCATAAATAAGCCGACCAGGGTTACAACAGCGTAAAGAAGCAAAGTCCAAGCGGCAACGTTCACGTCTAATTTGAATACCGTGAAAGGAGCGTCGGTAAAAGCGTGGTTGGCAACGAATTCGCCTGTGATTAGCTGCGTTCCGAGAGCTTTATTCAGCGCGTCGGGAAGGTAGAAGGCGAGCATCGATTGCTCTATCGACGAACTGCCGACTACGCCGTAAAGGGGAGCGAAAAAGCCTGCCAAAAGGCAAACCAAAGCAATCGAATATGTAACTATCGTTGCGGTCTTGGTTGACTTTCTGATGTTAGTGTTAGCCATAAATTTTCTCCGTTAGATTTTTATTTGAGAGTAACCGACGGCGGCGCTTGCCGCGCGGCGTTTCTTGCACGTGTTAAATAAGTAAAGTAAACTTATTACAAACCATATTTTAATACAAATTTAAATATATGTCAAGGTTAAAAGTAAAATTTTGTCGTACTTTTACTCTCTTTTTACAATAATTTTTTTCAAAAGCGTTTCGCGAAGCGGCAAGGCGGCGAAAATCCGCCGCGTTCACGCGACTTTCGGCGGGTTAGCGAGCGCGGAAACTGCTCGTTGTAACCGTGACCCTCTTTTTATTGTATGACGGTTTTACAGGATTATTGTTTGTAAAATAAAATTAATTTATGCCGCTCTGCGTTTGCCGCTCTACGCTTGCGGCGTTTGCGTAAAACAACCTCCGAACCTGAGTTTCAATCCGCTCATGATTTTAAGTTTCAGTCATTTTTTCTCGGTCTCGCGCTTCAAAGATTTTCGCCTTACGCACGTTTAAAAAGCTGTTGAAAATTTTTAACGTCTGTGTTATAATGAATACGATTCTAACTTCTGTGCGGTCGTTTAAGGCGACGGCGCAGGTGGTAAAACGGCGTTAAGACGCAAAAGGAGCGCATATATGCCCAAGTTATCTGTATCCGACGGCGAAGTTTTGTTGGACCGAGCCGTCAATTCACTCAGTAAAGCGCAGAGAGAAAAGCTAATCGAAGGGTACGACCTTAAACTGTTTGCGAAAGTGTTCGAGGACAGGGATATGATGGGCACTCTGTTCTGTTTCTTTTCGGAAAATCTCAACGTAAGCGAAACGGCAAGAAAGCTTTATATGCACCGTAACACTCTCATTTACAGGCTTAATAAGATAAAACGTACCACCGGTCTGGACGTGAGAAATTTTTACGAGGCGGAAACATTCCGCATTCTGCATACGCTTTACATATTAAAATAAATTTTCTTGGAGCGTAAATTGAAAATTAACGATATTTTCCGCAGATTCTGGGCTCTGTTCACCGTGGCGGCGATAGCTTTGTCTGCGGCGGGATTTACTCTCGGATATTTCACGCGGATCTGGACGCAGCCGTCCGCGGTATCTTCCTACGAATGGGTGTGGGGAGAAATTCAGAAAAACTATTACGACGACGTAAGCGAAGGGGACTTTTTAAACAGTACTTTAAAGGGGCTTACGGGCGGCGTGCTCGATTCCTATTCAGAATATTATACAGCGGAAGAATATAAAAAAATTACTTCCGAAAACGCGGGTAACGGAAGCGGATTGGGCGTTTCCTACAAGTTTTATTCCGATTCTCCGATAGGGACGGGAGTGTTGGTCGTATCGGTAATGGGTAATTCCCCCGCGTACAGGTGCGGAATAAAAAAAGGAATGATTATAACGGGCGGAATATCCGGCGGAACGCAGGTTAATTTCTCTTCATCGTCCGAATTTGCCGACTTCATTCAGGCTCAGACGGCGGGAAAGGAATATACGCTTATAACCGACAAAGGCAGATTCGAAACATATAATTGCGATTACGTCACTTCCTATTGCAGCCTTTCGACGGGTACGAAGTCGTGGGAGTGCGTTTACGACGGGGGCCGTCTTAAAGTATCCGAAACGGCGGAAGGAATAGACTGTCTGCCGGAGGGCGCGGCGTATCTGAGTTTATCCAAATTCTACGGCGACGCGGCGTATCAGGCGGCGGAGCTAATTAAAAAATTCAATGCGGAAAACTGCACTTCGCTCATACTCGACCTTCGCAATAACGGCGGCGGCAGCGTGGATGTAATGCAATATATCGCTCAGCTTTTTATAGGCGACGTCGCGGGCGCGTCGAGTACGGCGATGACGGCGGTTTACAAGAGCGGCAAAACGGCGGTGTATCCCGTTAAAAAGTGGACTTCGGGCGATACGCTGATACCTGCGGGAACGCGCGTCTACGTAATGGCTAACAGCGGTACGGCAAGCGCTTCCGAAGCGCTTATGGGCGTGTTGATAAGCGGAGGAGTAACGTCTTATGGACAGGTGTATCTGTCTGATTTTTCGCAGGAGTATCTCGACGCAAATACTAGCGCCAAAAACAAGCGCACCTACGGCAAGGGCATAATGCAGACCACTTTCGTAAATAAGTTCACGGGCGAAGCCGTAAAACTGACCACCGCCAAAATTTATTGGCCCGACGGCACCTGTATTCACGACAGGGGAATTACCGAAGCGGACGGGTGTAAAACCGTTTCCGCTTACTGGAACGCTACCTACGGCGACGATGAGTTGCAGAAGGTAATAGCCGATATTTACGGTTCGCAATAAAATGCGTTGGGTGCGGCATATGCGCGCCTCAATTTAATATTTTAAATATTCAACAGGGATTTAATCAGAGGCGGAGGAATAGTTTTTTCTCCGCCGCTTGTTTACGGATTGGCAATATATAAATCGAGCATAGCTTTTCCGCCGCTTTTAGCGAGTTGCGCGAAACTTTCTGCAACTTAGAGCTGTTTGCAGTTATTTGCAAGCTGTTTGCGCGATGAACGGCATATATTATCTGGGCTTTTTGAAACGTTTGATTCTGTGAGCGTCGAAAATTATGCAAACAGAATACCCGCTTCCGTTAGGAGCGACGTCGAGCGTAAATTTACCGTCGGTTTCAAAATATTCCGTACAAACCTTTCTGAAATCGCAGATAAAAAGCTCTTTTTCTTCCTCAGTCATTTCTCCGCGGTCGAAAAGCTCGGCCGCGCGAAGAATATTATCGTTCATAATCTGTTCCTCATTTTTCTCCTGATAAATCCGCCGACGCCTAGGTACTGCTTTATCACTCCGTAAATCTTATCGCCCTTCCCCGAAATTTTTTGCGCCGCGATTTTAAAAGCCTTCACGCTGGCGGACTTCATTCTTCCCAGCGGTATTTCTAGGTCTTCGGGAATTACCGCCGAAAGACCGCATCTCAGCAGAGCGGCGATCTCCTGCGGGGTCATTATTTCTCCGCTCATTATCAATCCCCCGTTAACCTTGTTTACAATAAGCTCTACCCGCTTGAATCCCCCGTCTTTCAGCGCGGAAAGACATCTGTCCGCGCTCTTTACCGAAAGAGCGTAAGGCTCGCATACCACAATCGCGCGGTCGCAACAGCTGCCTGCGCACTTATCGCAAACGACGTAATCGAACGTGCCCTCTATCTGCTTCAAAGCCGCGTCTGCGGAAAGAACGTTCTGACAGCCCTGCGTAGGGAAAATATACAGATTGGGCGAACGCGGGTGGCTTATCACAGCCTGTTTCGCTCTGCACGCGCCCTTTTCAACGTCGGCGAGAGTGTACGTGGCGAGCCCCGAACATCCAACCGCGTCGAGCGCGCAGGAGGCTTCGCGGTCGCCGTCTAAAAGCAAAGTTCTTTCTCCCGCGGCGGCGAGTGCAAGCGCTATTCCCGCCGCGCAGGTGGTAACACCCGTTCCTCCCTTTAAAGAGGTAAAGTAAATTTTTTCCGCCATACAATCCTCTCAGCCCGCTCATAGCGGGCTCTGTTTTTTTGCAAATTTATTATATAATTTAGAATAGGCGTTTTTTTGTTGTCTTTTGACTATATTTGTAATAATCTATCAGGTAAAGTAATAATTATTTATGACAAAGCGTTTAATTTATTTGACAGTCGGATTGTGATAGACTATAATGATAAAGTATAATGTTGGATTATCGTCACAACAAAAATTATATTGAATCGTAAGAGAGTAAATTATGAATAATAGAATAATTAAAAAAATAGCCTTAGGGCTTATTACGGTATTAGGTACGGGCGCGGTTTTATGCGGCGTACCGTCGTGCGCGGCTAAATCTCAGGTTTCAGACGCTCCCGCAAACGTAGACATAACCAAAACCGAAGCTCCCAAAGACGGCAGTCTGCCCACCGCCTATTACGGCACGCAGAATCTTGCGTTTATGGCTGCCGTGCTCGATTCGCAGACGCAGTATCATTGCTATTCGGAAACCGTTACAACGGCTTCTATTGCGACGCAGGTTACGAAGAGCTATAAAGATTTCAGGGACGGAGTTTTGGTGTCCTCCGACGTTTCTTATTCGTCTATGGTCAAGTCGGGCACGCAGACGGCGTTCGTGAAAAATTCCGACGGCGTGTACGAAGCGTATATGCGCACCAGCGCGACTCCCGACGCTAACACCGACAATCTCAACGCGAAGTGGGACGAGGGCGTGCCCGTCTTTTACAACCTCAACTCCTATCTGTATACTTACGGTCTTTTACAGACGGAAATGACCAACTATATATTGAACGATGAAACCGTGTTAAGCTTCGGCGAGGTAATAGACAATCGCGACGGCACTTATACGCAGAAGTTCGTTCTCGACCCCGAAGCTAGTACCTATTATTTGCAGTTCGGAATGAAGACGAGGGGAGGACTTAACGGCTATCCCGAATTTCAGCGCATAGAAATGACGCTTACCTTCGATTCATCGTGGCGCGTTTTAAGCAACGTCATAACCGAGGACAGCAAGATAAATAAGGGCTTCACTATGGACAGCTCTTCCAGGATAACCGTGGAATATTCCTACGACGAACAGGACTTTTCCGAAGAGCATTTCGCGTTCTACGACTCTTATTTCAAAAAATATATAGGCTCGGACGACGTGGTGATCGGGGGCGGCGAAGAGGAATTCGTGCTGGACGTAACCACCGTTCTTTCCAACGGATTTTCTAAGATTCTGGAAGGCGGACAGCAGTTTCAGATAAAGGCGTCCCTCGGCAGAAATACTTATTCGGGCTATCTGTTCGTAGGGTTAGACATTTCCGACCCCCTGAGCACCCTGAAATTAAAATTGAGTCTGGGTAAAACCCTGTCCGAGCAGGCTGTCTATCTCGAATACGCCGACGGCGAGTTTTTCGCGTATTATAACCCCGACTTTGCCGTATCGTTCAATTTAAGCGCGATAAAGCCGATTGCCGAGCAGTTTGCACAGTGGGCGGAAAATCTCGATTCGATATTCTCCGCAGGCTTGACTGAATCCGAGCTCCCTCCCGAACAATCGGGCGAGGAGAGC
>CAZDZH010000006.1:26610-55893 GCA_964509935.1 uncultured Clostridia bacterium | reverse complement strand
TCTCTGCGGATATTTACGCTTTCTACGACTACGACCCCGCTTCGACCGGTTACGGCAATCTCGTGGTAGGCGTTACGTCGCTGAACGGCAAACCCCTCACTAATTGCTTGCAGGTCAAATGCGGCATATCAGAACTTATCGAAGCGGTTAAAGGCTTGCTTACTCTTGCTAGCGCGCAGACCGAAGTATTCGGTGCAACGGCTACTTTCCCGACCGATATAGCCGATATAGTAAACGCCGTATTCTCCGCCGACCTCTCTCAACTCGTAACAGGTCTTTATGCCGACGGCGCGTGTCTTGCGATAGATCTTAATATCGATACCGTGCTTCAGATGTTCGGCGTTGATACGGGAATTAATTTCGGCGGGTTCCGCCTCGAATATAACTACGGCGGCGACAACGGAATCGGCGAACTCGGCGCATACTTCCCCGCCGTGGGATTCTCTCTTACGGTAACAGGCGCGGACGGGGAAATTACTAATCCCGTGACCGAAAACGCCCTGGACCTCGTAACTTTGGTAAAGACCGCCGAGAGCGTGTATAACGACGTACTTAACATAATAAATTCTCAATCGCTCCGTTTCGAGCTTGCCGAAAACCGCACTTACATAACCGTGGACGGCATAACCGCGGGAATCGACGGCGCAGGAGAAATTACGTGGAGCGAAAAGACTTCCGCCCCCGACGAGCAAGGTAACGTAACTCTGACCGCTTCGGTAGATTCCGTCGCGCTTAAACTGCGCTTATTCATAATAGAGCAGGGCAACGCCGCTTGGGACGAACTTAACTTAGACTTTACGTATGCGGCCGCTCCCGCGGAAGGTCAGGCTAAATTTATAATAGCCGTAAACGGCGTGGGCATTTACGTCTACGACGAAGATATTCAAAGCGTAAAAGACGGAATAAGCAAGCTTCTGGATAAATTCGGCGTAACGCTTACGGGCTCTTCGTTCGCCCTTCCCGAAACGGATATTAACGTCGCCGCCGATACGGACGCGCTTGCGGCTATGGCTCTGGATTTGATTTGCAACGCCGATTTCGACGCGATTTTGCAGGGCTTCTCGATATCGTGCAGTCAGGAACAAGCCGAAAACGGAGCTACGGCATATATGCTGAACGTGATTTTCAAATCCGACTATCTTGCGGACGTTAAAATCTCTTCCGACGGCGCGTTGACTCTCGAATACGATTTCGCGAAGGCGGAAAGCGGAGAAGAAGAGGAACAAAACGTCGCGTTCGCAACGGGAATGAAAATAACCGTTTCCCCCGCGGGCAATCTCCTCGGCGAAATAATCAACGCCGCAAAAGATTATAAAATGGCAAGCTCTGCCGACGGCGAAGCTTCGTTTATAAGGCTTGCGTACGACTATCTGTTCGACGCAATCAACGCCGTTTCGGTGGAAAACATACTCGGTTCTAACACCTATGCGATAGAATTTTTGCTCGACGGCGGCAATTTCAATCTGTCCGAGCTTAAAGACGTCTACGTAAACGCCAATATGTACTTTACGGGCAAGGGCGGCAATCAAGGCAGACTTACCGAACTCCAACTCGATATGGACGTAAAGGGCGCGGCAATAAAAATCAACGCGGTCATTGACCGAAACGCGGGCGAGCAGTATTTCTATATCAACCTTTCGCAGGTAATGAATATAATGCTGCCCGACCTCAAAGTGGTTGCAACCCAAAGCGACCTGTACGATACGATAGATTCGCTCGTTTCGGCGGTCCTCGATACAAACGTTATCGACTTCGTAAAGGGAATGGTATCCGGATCGCAAAGCTCTTCCGAACAGACGGAGCAACAGGCAGAAGAGATAACCGACGGCGCGACGGGCAGGACGACTACCGACCTGATTTACTCGCTTCTTAACTTCGATATAAACTCTGCGTTCGTTTTGGCGAGAGCCGACGATATTACCACCGCCGTTCTCGACCTCGACAGCGTTGCTTCTCAGTTCGGCATAAGCGGCGGACCTTTCGGTTGCGTGGAGGCGGTTATCAACCATTCGTCTCACTCTATAAAGACCAGCGCGACCGCGGAAGTAACCGACGCCCTCGGCAGGACGGAAATCAAGGAATGGATGTTCCTTTCCTCCGCTCTGACTTCGGCAAGGGATTATACTGATTTCGACAAGACGGAATATATAAGCGTGGCGTTCCTGCCCGATCTTATAGACGACCTCGTAAAAACCGCAACAGATTCATCGGGAGATGTATATAAGAGCTTTACGTTCAGCGGCAACATTTACGCTGACATTTTGCCCAATATCGGGTTCCTGAATCTGCACATAACCGTAAGCGATATAGCGTTGACCTTGGGCTTCACCGAAAACAACGAATTCTACTTCTCGTTTATGGGCAAAATTTCAGGCACGTCGGTAGACGACCACTACGTAGGCGTAACCTATCGCAATAATTACCTTACGCTCGCGCGCTATATAGATACGGCAGAACCGCAATACAAGGTAATGACGATGGCGTACTTCCTCGACAATATTTTTGCAAGCGGCGACCAAAGCCCCGTAAACTGGCTGTTGCAGTCCTCGCTGTGGGGTACGGTAGTTTCCGCGTTGCCTGCCGACGTAAAGAACGTGGATTCGGGACTTACCACCGCTCACGACGTTTACCTTTACGACTATAAGCAGACTTCCGTAAACGAAGAAATATCAATCTACGATTACATAGACGCGCTGAATATAATTATAAACGGCAATCAGACGGCGAATATAACGAATAAAAACGATATAAACGCGCTCGAAAGCAAATTCGGTTTGACCGATAACTATTACGGCGTTGACCTCAACGCAGGGCTCATAACCGGCGACGTCCTCACCGAGCTGTATCTCGCCATAACTCGCGATGATGAGACGGGCATTAACGGTATAAAAGCTTACGGCGATTTGCAGTCGTATATCAAGTTCACCGCCGACCTCGTTTATTGCGAAGGGTTGGAGAGCGACTACGCGGTGGGTAGCGGAGCGCCCGATACGGGCAACGTAAAAGCCCCCGATTTCTATGCGCTTATAGAAGAGCAGTTCAACGCCGCGCTTGAAAACGTAACGTATACTTCGGTAGAGGGCGAATATAAGGAAGTGTTCGGCGCGTACAATTCTTCCGACGGCTCGGTCGAAAAGTCTAAACCTTTGTATACATACACTCTTACCGTGCACGAATCTGTTATGACCGAAAACGGCTTGGAAGAGGTGACAAAAGAATACGAAGTAAGCTTCGGCGCAACCGTTCGCCTGTACGACAACAGCTTCCCCGTATATTCTGCAAGCGGCAACCGAATAGCCTATACAGACGAGAACGGAAATCTGCTTGGCACCGTTATAACAGACTTTGCCGCCGATACGGAGATATGGGCGGCGGAATACGCGCCCGCGGTGATATCGGTATACAACAACGGCGAATACTTTACCGAAATATCCTCTTTCGTCGGCGATGAAATGCCCTCGTCCGTTCCGGGCTATACCACCCTGTCCGACGGAACTTATCTCGACCCCGAGCTAGCCGTTTCCGCGACGGGCACGGTTACGGGTAATACGGTTATCTACGGCTTGTTCGCGCAGACGGAAATTACGGTGAATTACGTAAATTATAAGATAGTAGAGGAGAACGGGCAGTTCGTTTACCACGTTATCGGCTCGGCGGCAGGCTACGTAAACGAATATTGCACGAATGGCAACACTCTCGTCCTCGAAAACGAGATAGGCGGCTTTAAGGTAACCGCTATCGAAAAGGAAGCTTTCAGAAATTTAAACGACGCCTGCCTCAAAAGCGTAGTGGTTCCCGCCAATATAGTAACGGTAGGAGAAAACGCCTTTACCGACAACTTCGGAATCCAAAGCATAGTATTCCTTGCCGACAGCGTTCACTTCAAAGGTTCGGGCAGCACCGATGCTAGCTCTTATCCCTTCTACGGCTGTTCAACATATGCGACCGCCGAAAAGGTAGACGGTAAGTACGGCAACGAAATAACAAGCCTTACTATCTACTATAACAATATTACCGCAAACGACGATAACTGGAAGGTTTTCCGCTACGTTAACAAGGTTATATCTTTCAGATTCTATATCGGTTCCAACGGCGGCGCGCTTGTATCGTCGGGATGGAATTACGTTCAGGCGGAAATAGATAATCAGACGGAATTTGCCGCGTTCGACGCTAAGGTCAACGATCGTATCGCCCAAGGCGTTACCACCGAAACTTACGATTTAGCCGCAATTCAGTCTGAAATTCAAAGCGAAATAGATTTGTACACATCCGAATATTACGGTTGTATAACTCTGTATACGGTGAATATAACCGCGGAAAAGAACGCGTTCGGCGCGTACGTAATCAAGGCGACTCTCGCCGACGGCGAACCCAAGTACCTCGTAACGATAAACAGGGGCGCGGGCAACGTTGAGTATTCGGGCGAATGCGCTCTGTTTAACGGCAATCTGTACGCTCGCGGCGAAGTAACGTTTACCGCAACCGATATAAGCAACGGCTACGAATTTGAAAACTTTACGTACGGAGTAAACGTAATCGAAAGCAATCCCGCAAACATAACAATAAGCGGAGTAACCGAAATTACCGTAAACTATATCGCCAACATTGAATACGTAAACATAATAAGCAAAGTATCGTTCAATTATGCGGGAACCGTTTACGATTCCTCCTCTGCTGAAAACAACCTCGTTTCGGTTGCGATTGCAAAGGATAAGGATAGCGGAGCGCTCGCCCCCGCACAGCCCGAAGCGGAAGGTTACGTATTCCTCGGCTGGGCGGCAGAATCGGACGGAGCGTTGGTATTTACTCAACTTACCGACAAAGACGTAACCTACTACGCCGTATGGGGAGTAAACAATAACGCGACGACAAACGGTTACGCCGCTAATGAGAGCGGAAGTCTTCCCAACGAGTTCACCGCAACCGACGGAACTTTCTATAATTGGTACGCTGACGCTGCGTTCTCAACCGCAGTTTCCGCTATCTCTGCTGAAAATACCGTGCTCTTTGCAAGATGGAAGTATACGGTTTCCTACACGGCTACCGCACCTAATAGATGCGTTATAAATGGTGAAAATAAAGATGCTACATATTCGGGAAGTATCGATGTGCTTGAAGGACAGGAGGTAATAGTAGAATTAACCGACAGTACGACTTGCTGTGTAAAAATTGACGGTGAAACAGTGTTGACGGTAAAACTTCAAACAAAAAAGACATTTATTGTTACTTGGTATGAAGATAAATCGATTAATTCCTCTTGCGTTCAGACGTTTACCGCAAGCGGAAATGCAAGCATTTCTATAACATCGTAAAGGATTAGCAATTAAAAATATTATGCCATTTGCCGCACGCGCGATAAAGCGCGTGCGGCTTTTACTTGCATACCAAATCCGTAGTTTACATATAATAAGGTATGAATCTTATCTGGCAGATGTTGGACGAAGAGGGCGCGGATACTTCAAAAGCCTTTACGGTAGTCGGCGGTTTCGGAGGTTACTTTAAAAGCGTTAAAGGCGTTTCGGAATATTCGACCGTAAAAATAGTGTTGCAGGTGGCAAAAACGCGTATTACGGTTTTGGGAGATAACCTGATTATAGCAAAATACTTTCAGCAGGATTTATTGATAACCGGCGATATAAGGGGCGTGCAGATTGAATAATTTAACTTGCGTTTGCGTTACCGCTCCCGTAGAATCGGTGTTAAAAAAGCTTAAAAAGTCAAATATAGCCGCATATAACGTAAAAAAAGAGGGCGCAGCCGTCAATTTTTGCGTGCGCGATGAGAATATAAAAAAAGTTTTTGCAATTTTTAAACACCCGTGTTATAATATACGCATAAAGAAAAAAAGCAAAAAAAACGCGTTTTTATCTTTTTCCGCTTGTCGGTTCGGAGTGTTTATAGGTTTCGCGCTGTTCGTGTGCGCCGTCGCAATCGCTCAGAATTTCGTATTTAAGATAACGGTAACGGGCAGCGGCAGCTATCTGAGGGAAGAGGTGGTTAATATCCTCGGCTCTCAGGGCGTAAAATGCGGAAGCTTTTATAAGGGCGTAAATAAGCCCTTGGTGCAGGCGCGTATCCTCGCTCTGCCAAACGTGACCTTCTGTTCGGTAACAAAGAGCGGAAGCGTAGTAGTGGTGGACGTGCAGATTGACGAGGAGCAATCTCTCTCCCCCCAAGGCGCGCTTAAAAGCACGGTTCGCGGCAAAGTGGAAAAAATAGTCGCGCTCAGCGGCACGCCCGTCGTCGCCGCAGGGGATTGCGTGGAGGCGGGCGACACGCTTATAGCCGCCTACAATATCGCCTCCGACGGCGGAACGCAGAGCTGTATTGCGGCGGGTTACGCCGTTGTATCGGTAAGCGCAGTAATTTCCGTTCCCGCACGCGAGGATAACGAAGATAACGCGCAGGCGGCGCTTAAAGCCGCCGAACTGTATTCCGAAAACGTAGTCGAACGCTCGCTTTCGGTCAAGGTCTGCGCGGACGGGGTAATATACGAAGTTTCGTTCGTATATACGGTAACCGTATCCGTAAATATGGAGTAGTATGATATAAAAGTCGGCTTGCCGCGCTTTCGGGGCAAAGCCTGAAAATATAAGCCGATACGGGCGCGGAATGGTTGAGCCCGTTCGGTAAAAGTTATTTTTACATCGGAGTATTAATGTCGGTAACTAAAAGAGTAAACGCAGGCACGGTGGACGTGCTATCCAGAGTCGTAGGCACGTTCGACGAAAATCTAAATGTAATAATGCACGGACTTTCGGTAAATATCCGCGTGGAGGGGCTGGACGTAATCATTATCGGCGACGAAGAGTCTGCGCGTCAGGCAGAGGAGGTCGTAAAAAATCTTCTTGTCCTCGCTTCCCGCGGGGAATCGGTAGATAAAGGCAGAGTGGTCTATTGCATAGAGCTTGCCAAAGAGGGCAACGCGCAGGAGATTACCGCGCTATCTTCGGGTACGGTTACGGTAACCTACCGCGGCAAGCCCGTAAAGTGCAAAACCGTAGGTCAAAAACGCTACGTAGACGCTATCAGAAAAAACGACGTGGTGTTCGGGGTAGGGCCTGCCGGCACGGGCAAAACCTATCTTGCAGTGTGTCTCGCCGTTCAGGCTATGAAGCAGAAACAGGTCGAAAAGATAATTCTCACCCGTCCCGCGGTAGAAGCGGGCGAAAAACTCGGCTTTCTGCCCGGCGACCTTCAAACCAAGGTAGACCCCTATCTCCGCCCTCTGTACGACGCGTTGCAGGAAATGCTGGGGCTTGAAAATTATACAAAATATATGGAAAGGGGCTCGATAGAAATCGCTCCGCTCGCCTATATGCGAGGCAGAACGCTTTCCAACGCCTTTATTATTCTTGACGAAGCTCAAAATACCACCAAAGAGCAGATGAAAATGTTTTTAACGCGTATGGGCGACGGCTCTAAAATGGTGATAACGGGCGATATTTCGCAGATCGACCTTCCCGACGGTAAGAAGAGCGGACTAATACACGCGACGAGCATACTTTCGGGCATAGAGGGCATTTCTATAATTAATTTGACAGCAAAAGACGTCGTACGCAATCCTTTGGTAATGCAGATAGTTCGCGCATACGAAAAGGTTGCGGACAGGAGTGAACGCAATGAAGAAAAAACTGAGTAGAAAGACGCGCAGTCTGGGAATATTGCTGTTCGTTTTGAACGTAGTGCTTCTGTTTACCCTGATAATGCTTATAATGCAGGTAAGTCAGGGCGGAAACGTGTTGCATTATATAAGAGAAAACGTTAACCGCATACTTTTCGTCGGCGCAACCATTATCATACTGTCCATACTTCTGTACGCCTATTTCTATTTCGAGTGTCAGGTCGTGCTTGAAAATCTGGTAAAGATAGTAGAGTGTTTCGTTTTGCTGGATATATCCCTCGTAATATCCTTTTCTATCGGCTCTTTGCTCGACCCAGACGCGCGTCCGTTCGCGTTCCTCGCCATTATGGCGGCTACGCTTATGGGCAGGAGAGAGGCTATCTTTCTCAATTTCGTCTATTCGCTTTTGCTGTTCGTGCTGGATATAAATCTTACCGCAGTGAATATGTGGGAGTGTTGCGCGGGGCTTTTGATTTCGTTCTGCGCGGGCACGTCTGTCGTGTTCGTTTCACACCTTATAAAATCGAGAATTCAGAGCGTATTGCTGATTTTCGTAATCCTGATACCTATCGAATTGATAATAGGGCTTATGGAAGTGGTGTTTGCCGAAGACGTAGAGGGCAATTTCATTCTGCTCGCCTACGGCGCGCTCGGCGCTCTCTTTTCGGTGTTGCTCTATATTTTACTTCTGCCCGTTTTCGAGGTGATGTTTGCCGAACTCACGGTATTCCGCCTGAGAGAGCTAACCTCCGACGACGCAAAGCTAATTAAAAAATTAAAACAGAACGCCCCTGGTACGTACAACCACTCGGTAGTGGTAGCCCAGCTCGTCGAAGCGGCGGCGTCCGCCATAGGCGAAAACGGCGAACTTGCCCGCGCCGCGGCGTATTATCATGATATGGGCAAGCTTAAAAATCCTGAAATGTTCACCGAAAATCAAGGCGGCAAGAACGTTCACGACGAGCTTTCTCCCGAGCTTTCGGCAGATATAATACGTTCCCACGCGCGCGACGGCGCACAGCTTATAAGGAAGAACCGCCTGCCCGAATTTTTCGCGGAAGTCGCGGTTCAGCATCACGGCACTATGCCCATAAAATATTTCTACGCGAAAGCGCTTAAAATGAGCGACGGCGAAATCAACGCCGCGACGTATTCTTATTCAGGACCTACTCCACAGACAAAAATAGCCGCGATCATTATGATAGCGGACGCGGCTGAAGCGGCTACCCGCTCTCTTTCCGACCGCTCGCAGGAGGCGGTAACCGCCCTCGTCAAATCGCTTATAGAAGAGCGGTTAGACCTCGGTCAGTTCGATAATTGCGATATAACTATGCGCGAGCTTAATATAATCACTCACGCGGTGGCGGCTTCGCTTTCGGGTGTGTACCATTCGCGCGTTTCATACCCTAAATTAAGCGTTTTAAAGAAGGCTAAATAATGAATAACCTCAACATATATTGCGATCAATATGATTTTTCAGCACTCTCGCAGGCGTTCTCGGGCGAGTTTAAAAGCAACTGCGCGCTTGCCATGGAAATTCTTTTCGTAAGCAGGGAAGAGATACGCCGCCTCAACGCCGAACAGCGCAAAAACGACAGCGTTACCGACGTTCTTTCATTTCCTACTCTCGACGGTATAAGGGATAAAAGGATAGACAAAAAGCAATTCCCCTACGACTTCGACGAACAGGGCAATCTGTTTATCGGTTCGGTTGTAATCTGTACGGAAATCGCTGAGGAGCAGGCAAAGGAATACGGTCATTCTTACGAAAGGGAGCTGTTCTATCTTGCAACCCACGGCGCATGCCATCTTCTGGGCTACGACCATATGAACGACGAGGATAAAGCGCATATGCGGGAAAAGGAAGAAAAGGTGCTTGCGAAACTCAATCTTGCGAGGTGCGGACAATGAACAGCGGATACGTAGCGGTAATAGGAAAAGCAAACGCGGGTAAATCTACGCTGATAAACGTTCTGGTGGGCGAAAAGGTTGCCATAGTTTCGCCCAAGCCGCAGACTACGCGCAACGCCATTATGGGCGTTTTGACCAAAGAAAATTATCAGATAGTTTTCGTGGACACGCCCGGTCTTTACAAGGCTAAAAACGCCCTTTCGGACGTAATGATGAAAACTACCGAAACGACGGCTCGCGACGTGGATCTTATACTGTACGTCCACGACGGGCACTCTGGACTGACGGAAGGCGACGTAAATCTTATAAAACGCTATTCGTCGGGGGATATTCCTGTGCTGATCGCTTATACCAAGATAGATATAATGCAGAAAGAAAACATTCTTACCGACGTAAAAAAGCTTTATGACGAGGGGATAGAATGCGACGTGTTTCCCGTATCCGCCCGCAAATATACGAATATTAAACAGCTTGAAGAGGAGATTGCAAAGCGCCTTCCCGAGGGCGGCAGGGTAATAGAGGACGACATAGTTTCGGACAAGAGCGAAAAGTTTATGGTTTCCGAAATAATGCGCGAAAAAATTCTGCTTAAATTCGATAAGGAAATTCCCCACGGCGTTGCAATAGTCGTAAATACGTTTGAAAAGAAGGACAACGGCGTTTACGATATAAACCTGGATATAGTTTGCGAAAAACCCAATCACAAAGCCATACTCATAGGCAAACAGGGTAAAGCCATAAAGGAAGTTTCCTCTTTCGCAAGGGCGGATATGGAAAAATTCCTCGGCGCAAAAGTGTTTTTAACCACTTACGTTAAGGTCAAGGAGGACTGGCGCGACCGTCCCGGTCTTATACGCGACTACGGCTACGACGGCAAACAATAATAACAGTTTATGCGCGGCAGACGTTAGTTTGTTTAAACGTATATTTGGAACTGATATTTAACGCGTTTTTGCGCATACTCCCGTTAAGGGGGTATTATATGCGCAGAGACGACGACGCTGCGGAACTCGCCTGGAAAATGTTTGAAAAGACGGGTTCTATAAGCTACTATATGTTATATAAAGAACTCAAAGGAAAGTAACGCCTAATTAAGTGGACTTATGGCAGGCATACGCCGTCTTTCCGCTTATAGGAGCGGAGGATACGGCGGTTACGGGTGGCTATCGTGGGAGAAATAAAGGTAAACGCGCTTATGCTGCGCGCTACGGATTACCGCGACAACGACAAAATACTGACCCTTTTAACAGCGGAAACGGGTAAAATTTCTGCGGGGATAAAGGGCGTGAAAAAGGCGGGAGCGAAGCTTAAATTCGCCGCCCAGCCTTTTTGCTTTGCCGAATACGTGCTTGCCGAAAAGGGCGGTAAATATACGGTGATTCAGGCTTCGGAAGCCGAAAGCTTTTACGAACTCCGTTCGGATATAAATAAATTCTATGCCGCCTGCGCCGTTTGCGAAGCGGCTTGCGCCGTAACCTACGACAGCGCGGAATGTTACGGCGTTTTCCGTTTGTGCGTCGACGCTCTCACTAAGATGTGTAACGGCGACGAATGTTCGGCGCTTATTAGCTTTCTGCTCTGCGCGCTGGATAAATCGGGCTATGCGGTCGGGTTGGATAACTGTACCGAGTGCGGTTCTCCGCTCCTTGCTGCCGACAGAATGCGCTTCGACATGAATTCGGGCAGTTTTACTTGCTGGGATTGCGGCGACGGAGCGGGGGTGAGCGGCGTGACGTATAACGTTTTAAGGCTGGCTTCGGGCAGATCCTACGACGGCGCGTATATTACCGCCGACGGCAGAAAGCGCGCTCTGAAACTCTTAAAGGAGTATTTCGCTTTCAAGACCGACGCGAAGCTTTTAAGCCTTTCGGAGTATATACGTTTGATATAATTGTCGGGTTACCGTAAAACCTTACGGCTAATTACCAATAATCTTATCAGGATAAATAGGCGGACGTTTATGAATTAACCGCCCCCCATAAGAGTCAAACTTATGGGGGCGGTTTCTGTACTGTTACGCTCGTATCGGAATATTAACGCCCGCTCGCTATGCGAGCGGGCGCAAGCGTATAAACTTTTTTAATGAATCGCGTGCGTAGCGTAACGCGTGCGGAAAGCGTTTTAAGCCCTGTCTATAATTATGTGCCTGGGGCAAACCGAAACGCAGGTTTTGCAGCCCGTACACTTCGTATAGTCGAACACGGGAAGGTTGTTTACCATAGTTATCGCGCCGTGGGGGCATTTTTTCGCGCAAAGTCCGCAGGCTATACAGCCGACTTTGCAGGAGTTCATAACCTCTTTGCCCTTACATTCCGAAGAGCAAGCTACGTACACGGGAGCGGAAGCGGGAATGCGCTCTATAATCTTTTTTGGACATTCGCTTATGCATGCGCCGCAACTTATACATATATCCGGATTGACTTCCGAAAGTTTGTCGTTCACCTTTATAGCGTTTTCGGGGCATACGTTTTTGCAGTCGCCGCAGCCTAAACAGCCGTATTTGCATACCTTATTGCCGCCCAGCAGAGTGGAGACGGAAGCGCAGGTGGGGTTGCCCTTGTATTCGAAAGCTTCGGGCGCATTGGCAAGTCCGCCGTTGCATTTAACTACGGCTACCGTGCGCTCTTCGTCTTTGAGTTCGACGCCTAACAGAGCGGCTATTTCGGCTTTCTTTTCGGGCGAGGTTACGTGGCAGGCGGAAAGGTCGCCCTCGCCGGAGGCGAGTTTAGCCGCAAAACCTGCGCAGCCCGAACAGCCGCATCCGCCGCAGTTAGCGCCCGCAAGGTTTTCTAAAATCTTCGTAACCTTTTCGTCCATATTCACCTTGAAAACCTTTCCGACGACTAAAATTGCAACGGTAATGACGATAGCTATGGCGGCTACGATTCCCACGACGATACCCAAAGTAATCCAGGTCTGTTGATTGATTTCACCTAACGTTACAAGTAAATTCATTTTCTAATGCCTCCTTAAACTATATAGGTGAAAACCATAAACGCCATACAAATAAACGCCGCGGTTATCATCGATATGGGGAACCCTGCAAGATATTTACCTACCTTGACGTTGTTTAGCTTTTCTCTCATACCGCTCATAATAACCATAATCAGCGTAAATCCGAGTCCCGCGAATAGCGCGTAAAGCACCGCCCAGCCCATATTCATCGAGGCTTCGCCTATTATCGCGGACATATCTCCTATAACCAGTTCGGTGACGCCGAGTACGGCGCAGTTGGTGGTAATAAGTGGAAGATATATGCCCATTGCGTTGTAGAGCGAGGGAGAAACCTTCTGGATTATCTTTTCAAGCATCTGAACGAGCGAAGCTATTATGAATATGAAAACTATTATTTCGAGGAAGTCGAAACCGAGCGGAACCATCACGTATTCGTAAATAGGGTAGGTTACCGCCGTGGCGAGCACCATAACCAAAGTAACCGCCACGCCCATTCCGAGTGCGGAAGAGGTTTTCTTCGATACGCCCAGGAAGGGGCAAATGCCGTAAGTCTTAACGGTTATGAAGTTGTTGGTAAGCACTGCGGCAAGTACGATCGCAATAAAAGTGCCCATACTTATTCGCCCTCCTTAACTGTCTGCATCGCAGGCTCGGCAACGTTAGCTTTCTCCTGCGCCTGTTCCACCTGTTCCGAATCCAGCAGGTTTTCGCGAGAAAGTCTGTTCTGCTTTACTCGCTGTTTTCTTAAAATACTGTCTATAATCGCCGTAAACGCGGCAATCGAGAGACCGTAAACAATGAATGCTCCTGCCGGCGTGGCGAACATTCCTATCGTAAAGTTCATAATCGTTATTCCGAAAACCGAGCCGCTGCCGAGGAATTCGCAGATAATGCCCATCACGGTAAGAGCGATAGTAAAACCGAAACCGTTTGCAAGTCCGTCAACCGCGCTTTCAAGAACGGTATGTTTGTTTGCAAACGCTTCCGCTCTGCCTAAAATTATACAGTTTACGACTATCAGCGCAAGGAATCCGCCTAACGAATCGTAAAGGTCGGGAATCAACTTTTCCAGAATCATTCTCGCAAGAGTAACCAGCGTTGCTATTATTACTATATAAGCGGGTATTCGCACTTCGTTGGGTATAATCTTGCGGAAAGCTGAAATAAGCATATTGCTGAGCGTAAGAATAACTACGACCGTCAAACCCATACCTGCGGCGGAAGTTGCGGAGGAAATAAGTCCGAGAGTAGGACAGGTGCCTAAAACCAGCATAAAAGTGGGATTGGAAAAAATCAATCCGTCGAGAGTAATCTTTTTATACTTATTCATCTTCAATTACCTCCTTGACCGTTCAGCGCAATTACGTGGTCGTAATTTGCTGTCGCAAAAGCCGCCGCGTACAGGCACATAAAGTTGGAACGCGTCGCGCCCGTACAAATCGTTACGCCGTCGGTATTTTCCCTGCTATCGTCGTATTCGCCGTTTGTCATAACGGGTTCAATCACAGCCTCGATTTCTTCAATCGATTTGCCGGTGATAAAGCTTTCTATGTTCGCAATCATTTTACTCGTAAATGAAGCCTTGGAAGAGCCGTCTGTAACCAGCGTGCAGGAAGTAACCTTTTTACTGTCGTCTACCGTTATCGTAAGATTGAATGCGTTTAGGAGAGAAATCGACGTTTTTGTTACTACGTTGTAGGTAACAACGCCGTTATTCACCGTAATTTCAGTCTCGTCGGCTATATAAGTGTGGTACTTATAACCTGCGTATTTAGGAAGATTTGAGCATATTGCCTGATTAACGTAGCTGCGCGCCGCGTTCAGGGCATTGGCAATCGCGCCCATAGAAAACGAAGCGCCCGTTTTAATGTCGCCGACCTCATATTCGGTAAATCCGCCTTCGGTTTGCTCGTTTATCAATGCGTCAATCGCGCTGTCTTTTATTTTGGATATATAAGACTGACCTACGTTAGAGGCGATAGTCGCCTTCCTTATTCCGTTTATCTGTTGAGCGTCGAGGTCAACGTTAACTATAATCCAGCATGTTACGCTTCCGCCTCCGTAGCCGCCTTTACCTTTTACGTTAAGCAAGTAGTCGCCGACATAGCTTTCGGTGGTTATTTCGTAAATGCTGTTTATCTCCGCGGAAGTCACGTTTACGGTTTTGTCAACTTCGAGTTCCGTATATTCCACGGTTTCTCCGTAAAGCTTTGAAACCGCCCTCTGAAATCTTTCCTCTGCTGAAACGTAAAACAGGGAATTACAGATTGTAAGAATGGCGGAGCAGATTACCGTTATGCCGAGCAGGACGGCAATGCATTTGAAAGCGGTGCCCTTGAAAAACTGTTTTGCGCTCATTTACTTGCCCTCCTTTTGCTTTTTCTCTTTTTTATAGCCGAAGGGTTTTCTTACTATATAGGTATCGATAAGCGGAACGAACAGATTCATTATAAGTATTGCGAAGGATATTACTTCTATCTTCGTGAAGAACCGCAACACCGAAGTAAGAACGGCAAGCGCGATAAGATAAATTATCTGTCCGTAAATTCCTTTGGGCGAGGTAACGTAGTCGGTCGCCATATACACAGCGCCGAACATAAGACCACCCGAAAGCGCGTATGCGGGGAATAGAGTTATATCGAAAGTGCCGCCAGTCGCCGCAAGGCAAACCGAAAGGAAGGAGGATAGAACCACGTAAAGCACGGGTTGCCACCACTTGATAACCTTTCTGACTACCAGATAGATATAACCGATAAGAATCGCCGCTTTGCAGGTTTCGCCGATACAGCCGGCTACGCCCGTTCCGAGGAACATATCCAGAAGCGACATTTCAGCCGTAGCGTCGCCTTTGAGAAGGAATCCCGAAAGATAGGTCGCGCCCGTAAAAATCTGGCTGCCTTCGCCTATCGCCGCTACGTTAGCGGCGGTGTACGTCGTTATGGAAAAGCTTAAAAACATCATAACTCTTCCCGCGGTGGAGGGGCTTACAAGGTTTTTGCCCGTGCCGCCGAAAAGCATTTTAACGACCGCTATGGCGAAAATATCGCCTATCATTACCTCGTACCATTTAACGTTGGGCGGAAGCACGAGGGCGAGTATCAGACCTGTGATTATCGAAGTAAAGTCGAAGGTTTTAAGCCATTTTTTGCACACCGCTCCGGCGTTTTTAAAGCCGCCGTTCAATATGAAGTAATAGATAAATTCCGTCGCGACGGCGGTTGTGACCGAAACGACTTCGATTACCGCCGCTTGCCAGCCGAAGAACACTATGCCGGCTATCGCCGCGGGGAGCAGGGCGATTATAACGTCCAGCATAATCCCCCTCGTGGTTCTCTTCGATTTTACGTGAGGAGGGGTAGAAATTACTATCGTGTTATCCATTGCTTATGTTCCTCCTTACTTCTTTTTCGCGCGCATAGCCGCTTTGGTTTTTCTTATAGCCTGAATCAGCGGTCGCTTTGCGGGGCAGATATATTCGCAAGCGCCGCACTCAATGCAGCTTAGCGTACTGCCGAGCTTAGCCGCAGAGTCGTAATCTCCCGCGGCGGCGTAAAACGCCGTCTGCATAGGCATAAGGTGCATCGGGCAAACGTCCGCGCATTTCCCGCAGTTCAAACAGGGGGTAGGCTCTTCCGCGGCCGCCTCCTTTGCGGAAAGTAGCAAAACGCCCGACGTCGTCTTATGAGTGTAAACGTCGTAAGTCGCCAAAGCCACGCCCGTCATAGGTCCGCCCTGAACTACCTTTTTGGGGTTTTCGCTCTCTCCGCCGCAAAACTCAACTATTTCTTTTACGGGCGTTCCCAGCTTTACCCAGAGGTTTTTCGGCTCTTTCACTGCCTGCCCCGATACTGTCAGAATCCTTTCGTAGAGGGGCTTTCCCTTTTCAACCGCTTCGCATACGGCAAAGCAGGTAGCTACGTTCTGAACGACGACTCCGCTGTCGGCGGGCAGCTTGCCTAAACCGACCTTTCTGCCCGTTGTAACGTATATAAGGTGTTTTTCACTGCCCATAGGGTATTGCTTTTTCAGTATGATTACCTTTATATCGTCGTACGGCTCGAACGCCGCTATGCAGTCGGGTTTGTTGGCTTCGATGCCTACGACTATCTGAACGCCGCCCAACGCCTTTGCTATAAGGCGCGCGCCGCGCACGATTTCGTCCGTATTTTCAATCATAAGTCTGTGGTCGCACGTGAGGTAAGGCTCGCATTCCGCGCCGTTTAAAATAAGCGTGTCTACGGGCGTCCTCGGCGCGCTCTTTACCGCCGCGGGGAATCCCGCACCTCCGAGTCCGACAATGCCCGACTCCTTGATTCTCGTTTTGATTTCTTCCGCCGTAGGGTCCGAAAGGGGAGGGAGATACTGCTTTTCGCCGCTGCCGTCGGATTTTATAACTATATAAGTTTCCGAAACGCCGTTTGCCGAAATCATAGGCTTTATATCCACGACTTCGCCCGCTATGCTGGCGAACACATCGGAAGATATAACGCCGTCGGCGTCGGCGATAAGCTGACCTTCCTTTACCTTTTGCCCTTTCTCTACGCAAACGGCCGCGGGCTTACCCAGCGACTGAGAGGTGGAAATGGCAACCTCGGTGGGGGCGGGAAGAACTTCCGTCGGCTTATCGCAAGCAAGATATTTCATATCGTGAATGTGAATGCCCGCAAAGAAGTTTTTTCCTTTTACTGCTTTCAAAATTTACCTCCATATAATTTTTATGATAAAAGTTTTAAAAACCTTTAAAACCGAACTTTCGCGCCGCAGGCGCGTTAAAGAGCGCTAAGACGTACTCTACGCCGCCTCTACGCCGCCTCTACGCCGCGGACGCGTTTAAGCGCGTCGGGCGGTATCGCAGCCTTATCGATTCAATTGCTGTTAGCCGTCTGTTCAATGGGATTTTTAAGCGCCTTTTCATAGACGGAAAGCGGCACTTTTTTGAATAACAGCATAACCGTCGCGCCGACTATCGCGCCCGAAACTATACCTATCAAAGCGAGGTACGGCATATAAGACAGCATAACGGCGTTCCCCACCACCGCAACGTAAACGAGATTCTGGGTGACGTTGTTCATCACCGCCGCCGCGACGGAAACAGCCGTAACGCTTATTCCTGGGTGAACGGCATAAAGAAGAACCGAAGATACCGCCATAGAAACCATTCCCCCCGTAAACGAATACATAACCGAAGAAACGTTGCCCGCGAAAACCGCGCCGAGAACAGAGCGCACCGCGACGACGGCGAATCCCTCCAAAGGGGAATAGAGAATCAGGGCGGCAAAAGAAAAGATATTTGCAAGCCCCATCTTCGCGCCGGGGATAATAAGCGGCGGGAGCGCGTTTTCGATAATGAACGTTATAAGACTAAGCGCCGTGAATACGGCGAGAGTAGCGATTTTTTTCGCCGCATATCTGCTATTATTCATACGTATCAATTATATACCAAATATTATAATTAGTAAATAGCAAACCCCAAAATTCCGTCAAAAAAATTTTACCAGAGCTTAGTATACCTGCTATTGACAAAAATACGCGTTTTGTGTATAATAATGCCTTGTTAAGGAGCAAGGATAATATGAAACACGAATACGTAAAAAAGAACATTTTCAAAGAGGCGGACGAAAAGGAGCTTAAAGCTATTTTCGATTACGCCGAAGGCTATAAAAGCTTTTTATACGCCTCCAAAACCGAACGCGGCGCAACGCGAACGGCGGCGGCTCTCGCCGAAGAAAAAGGATTTAAAAGATATAATTTCGGCGATAAGGTAAAGGCGGGCGATAAACTGTATTTTATCAACCGCGACAAGAATATTTTCCTCATCAAGGTAGGAACGAACGACCTGTCCGAACGCGGCATTAAAATAATGGCAGCTCACGTCGACAGCCCCCGTCTCGATTTAAAGCCCAATCCCCTGTTTGAGGACGGCGGAATCGCGTTTTTAAAGACTCATTATTACGGCGGAATTAAAAAGTATCAATGGCCCACCATTCCCCTCGCGTTGGAGGGCGTGGTTGTCTTGCGCGGAGGCAAGCGGCTTGAAATCAACGTCGGCGAAGAAGAGGGCGACCCCATATTCTACATTACCGACCTTCTACCCCACCTCGCGCAGGAGCAGAGCGAAAAGACTTTGGGTAAAGCTATCGACGGCGAAAATCTAAACGCGGTAGTCGGCAATATCCCCGATAAGGAAGAGGAATCGAACGCTGTCAAGGCGGCGGTTTTAAAGCTCTTAAACGACAAATACGGCATAGAAGAGGTGGATTTCCAGTCCTCCGAGCTGTGTTTCGTCCCCGCGGGCAAACCGAGGGACGTTGGCTTCGACAGGGCTCTCGTCTCCGCTTACGGGCACGACGATAAGGTGTGCGCGTATCCCGAAATGACCGCGCTCTTCGAAAGCGATTCCGAAGATACTCTGATGGCTATTTTCGCGGATAAGGAAGAAACCGGCTCGGACGGCGTAACGGGTATGCAGTCGAGGGTAATTCTCGATTTAATAGACTGTCTCTCCGCAGAGTTGGGCGCCAACCCCGTGCTCGTAAGATACAATTCCAAGTGCGTTTCCGCAGACGTCTGCTCTGCATACGACCCCGCTTATTCGAACGTATACGAAAAGAGAAACGCTTCCTTCATATCCTGCGGCGCGTCGGTTACAAAATATCACGGTGCGCGCGGCAAGTCGTCCACAAACGACGCTTCCGCGGAAATGGTAGGCTATCTCAGGGACGCGCTCGAAGATAACGGAGTCATTTATCAGACGGGCGAGCTGGGAAGAATAGATATAGGCGGAGGCGGCACGGTCGCTAAGTTCATAGCTAACCTCGGCATAGATACCATAGATATGGGAGTGCCCGTGCTCTCTATGCACGCTCCCTACGAGCTTATCTCTAAGGGCGACCTGTATTCTATGCACAAGGCTATGCTTGCATTCTGCAATAAAAAATAACAATTAATTTAAACCGTATTTAAAGGCGCGTCGCTAAAAAACCATAAGCGACGCGCCTTGTCCTTTTTCAGTAATGATTGTGAAAAATTTACGCCGAAACAGCGTTTAAATATTAATTATTTGCGTTATATTACTAACGAAAGAAAATATTCCCGCACGGCGGCAGTATTTGCCGTTTGCGGAAACCTTACGGGAGGATATAATTATGGACGCAAATAAATTTACGCAAAACAGCGTACAGGCGTTGACTCGCTGCGAAAGTCTTGCCAATCGATACGGCAATACGCAGATAATGCCCGTTCATCTTCTGTATTCGCTGTGCGATAAAGACGGTATAATATACCGTATCCTCGCCCGACTCGGCGTGGACGCGGACGGTTTGGCTTCGTCTGCCAAGGAAGAAATCGAAAAATTACCCAAAACCTCTTCCGCGGGCAGCGTTTATCTGTCCTCGGAGCTGAACGCGGTTCTTTCCGGCGCGTTGAACGCGGCGGAGAAGATGAAGGACGATTACGTTTCGGTAGAGCATCTGTTCCTCGCTCTTTTACGTTCCGACGACGATTGCACGACAAAGCTTTTCAGGAGATTCGGCGTTACCGAAAATGCGTTCTTGCAGGGGTTGAAGAAGGTACGCGGCAACACGAGCGTTACTACCGATAACCCCGAAGAGACCTACGAAGCGCTTGAAAAATACGGCTCGGACCTTACGGAACGGGCTAGGAAACATAAATTAGAGCCGGTTATCGGCAGGGACGAAGAAATACGAAACGTCATTCGCATACTGTCAAGAAAGACCAAAAACAACCCCGTGCTTATCGGCGACCCCGGCGTGGGTAAGACGGCGATAGCGGAGGGGCTTGCTCAAAGAATAGTCAAGGGCGACGTGCCCGAGGGGCTGAAAGACAAAACGCTGTTCTCGCTGGATATGGGCGCGCTGATAGCGGGCGCGAAATACCGCGGAGAATTTGAAGAGAGACTTAAAGCCGTGCTTGCGGAAGTTACCAAATCGGAAGGCAGAATACTCCTGTTCATCGACGAACTTCATACAGTAGTCGGCGCGGGAAAAACCGATGGGGCGATGGACGCGGGCAACCTTTTAAAGCCTCTGCTTGCTCGCGGCGAACTCCACTGCATAGGCGCCACCACGCTCGACGAATACAGAAAATATATCGAAAAGGACGCCGCTCTGGCAAGGCGATTTCAGCCCGTGCTCGTAAACGAGCCGACGGTAGAGGATACCGTTTCGATATTGCGAGGGCTTAAAGAAAGGCTTGAAATTTACCACGGCGTGCGTATACACGACAACGCCCTCGTAGCCGCGGCAACCCTTTCAAACAGGTATATTACCGATCGTTTTCTGCCCGACAAGGCGATAGATCTTGTGGATGAAGCGGCGGCGATGATCAGGACGGAGATAGATTCTATGCCGTCAGAAATGGACGCGCTCAACCGCAGAATAATCCAGCAGGAAATAGAAGAAAAGGCGCTTTCCAAGGAAAAGGATAACCTGTCGGCGGCTCGGCTCGAAGCGTTGAAAAAGGAGCTTGCGGAGAACAAGCATACCTTCGCTGCAATGAAAACGAAATGGGAGGACGAAAAGGCGGCGGTAAGCGCGGAAAAACAGCTTAAAGAGCAGGCGGACGCTTTGAAGAGCGAGATAGACGCGGCTACCAACCGCGGGGATTTTGAAAGAGCCGCGCGTCTGCGCTACGGCGATCTGCCCGCTATCGAAAAGAAGCTGGCAGAAGCTAAGGCGCATAATTCAGAGCGCAACGGCGGTCTCGTACAGGACGAAGTTACCGAAGAGCAGATTACTCAGATTGTTGCGCGCTGGACGGGTATTCCCGTATCAAGACTTAAAGAGGGCGAACGGCAAAAGCTTTTGCGCCTCGGCGAAGATATTCACAAGAGGGTAGTTGGTCAGGAAGAGGCGGTAGACAAGGTGTGCGAAGCTATTCTTCGTTCGCGCGCGGGCATTTCCGACCCCAACCGCCCCATAGGCTCTTTTCTGTTCTTAGGTCCTACGGGCGTAGGTAAAACCGAACTCGCCAAATCGCTTGCGGAAAATCTGTTCGACGACGAAAAGAACATAGTGCGCATAGATATGTCGGAATATATGGAAAAGTTTTCGGTATCCCGCCTCGTGGGCGCGCCTCCGGGATACGTGGGCTATGAGGAGGGCGGCACGCTTACCGAAGCGGTGCGCAGGAAACCTTATTCCATAATACTTTTCGACGAAATAGAAAAAGCTCATCCCGACGTGTTCAATATTCTGTTGCAGATACTCGACGACGGCAGAGTTACCGATTCGCAGGGTCGCACCGTTGACTTTAAAAATACGATTATTATTCTTACGTCCAACCTCGGCTCTTCGGAAATTATAGAGGGGATTAAGGACGGCGAAATAAGCGAAGGCGCGAGGGCGCAGGTCAACGATATATTAAAACGTTCGTTCCGCCCCGAATTTTTGAACAGGCTCGACGAGATTATAATGTTCAAGCCGCTCTCCCGCGAAAATATCGGCGGCATAGTGAATATACTTCTCAACCGCCTCGCAGACAGACTCGAAAGGGAAAATCTTAAATTGCACGTAAGCGAAAACGCACGGCAATATATCGCGGATAACGGCTACGACAGCGTTTACGGCGCGCGCCCGTTGAAGAGATTCATTCAGTCGCGCGTGGAAACGCCCGTTGCGAGATATATAGTCGGCAACAATCCCGAAGCGGGAACGCTTATTGAAATAGATAGCAACGCCGACGGGCTTTATATTAAGAATAACCGACGTTGATTTAAAAATCGAAGCGCCGCTCTCCCAAAAAGGGAGAGCGGCGCTTTCCGCGTCAAACACTGCGTCGAAACAGCTTTTTTGTCATTGCGCCGTAGCGGAGATTAAAGTGCCCTGCAAGTCGATTGAATCAACCTCCGGATAAAGCTTTTAAAATAAGACCGAATATAAAAGTCGCAAACGCGCCGACGAAAGCCATAAAAATTTTAAAAATCAAATCGCGCCGCTTTTGTTTAGCCGCACGCTTGAAGTTTATGCCCGATTCTTTTAAGGAAATGACGTACATCTTTTCCCCCTTGCGTTCGGAAGTAATCAAATCGAAATATCCGTCCATATGCAGGGCGTTGAGAGTATCGTCTATTCTTTCAAGGTTATATTTTTTATTGGACGGCAGTACGGACAAAATATCTACGGAAGAAATAAGGCAGCCGTCGGTTCCGTCGCATAGACTGTACACCGCGGACATAACGTCGTTTTCGTATTTAGAAAGCACTTGCTATCAGACCGCCCAGAATACCGCCGACGAAGCTTCCCGCAAACCCCGCCGCAAAATAAAAAATGTAGCTTTTAAAAGACCGCGCCCTCTCGCCCTCCTGCGCGCTTTCGCCTTTCTGCACGGTTTCGACTTCCGCAACGGGCTGTTCCGCAACGTATTGCTTAATCCCCGCAAGGCAGAACGCAGAACCGCGGGCATATTTGACGTCGATATATCCGCCGTTTACCAGCGTTTTCAACGCCGCTTCAAGCGTTTCGCGCGTCTTGTTCTCTTCGTCGGGAATAGCTTCCATCAGCTCGTCCTCGTAAAACACGCCGTATTGCCCCTTGCTTGCCGAAATAATTTTACGGCAGACCGCTTCGCATATTTCGTCCATAGTATATAATTATGGCGCGTAATACGCGAAATTATTCGCCTGATCAGGAGTTGGCAAGCTTAAACGCCGCAACGTAGCCTATAATGCCGGCTCCGACGAGCATTACGGCGTAACTTATCACCCTTACAGCCTTGCAAGCCGTAAAATAGCCGTATTTTTTCTGAACGTTGAGAAAGGTGATAGCCGCAAGTTCGACTATCATAGAGGCGAAAATAAAATATTGCCCCGCGTTTACTTTAAACGGAATAAACGACAGCCCCAGAAGTATCGCGCCCAAAACGCAACAGCCCAGCGCAATAAGGAAATATTTTTTGGTCTGATTGACGGGTTCGCTTTCCTGTCCGTTGTCCTTGCCCTTATTTATATAATCACTCATTTTTTAACTCCCTGTGCGCGTCGGGCGCAACCAAAACCGTTTTCTGTTCCGTGTAAGTGACGAAACCCGAGTTGGACTTCGGCGGCTTTTTCACGAATTTTCTTAAAGTATAATCCACGGGCGTTTTGTCGCGCTCCTTAGCGTCTGAATAATACGCGCATATCTGCGCGGCTTTTATTACCGTTTCGTCGGGCACGCGTTTTCCTTCGGTTATTATCCCTACGTGCGCGGAGTGGTATTTCTGCGTATGAAGCCAGATATCCCCGTCCGAAAGGACTTTAAGCAATCTGTCGTTCTGCGCGTTGTTTCTGCCCGAAAGGACGGTAAAGCCGTCTATTGAATATTCGCGGAAAGGCGAAGGGTCGGATTTCTGTTTCTTCCTTTCCTCAACCTTTTTCAAAAGACCCAGAGAGATAAGCTCCTCTTCCGTCCCTTCGAGGTCGGAAAGCGTTTCGGCGGCGCATATGTGGCACTCAATGCTTTTCAAATAGTCCGATTCCGACATGGCTTCCCGCCTTTGCACGGTTAAATTCGCTTCCGTCCTTTTAAGCTTTGCGTATTTCTTGTAGTATTTCTGCGCGTTCTGCGACGGAGAAAGCTGTCTGTCGAGTTCTATGGCGATTTTTCCGCCGTTTTCGTCGTAATAATTCACCGCTTCAAAGTGCGTCATGCCTCGTTGGATAAGGTATATATTGGCGGTAATCAGTTCGGCTTTAAGCTTTATTTCTTCCGCGGAGCAACATTCCGCAAGCTTGCTTTCTATCTGCCCCAGCCGCTTTTCGAGCTTCTTTAATGCCGACGAGAGTGCGGAGGACAGCCTGCGTTTACAGTCCGCAAACCGCGTTTTGCGGTAAACGTAAGAGTAGTAGTATTCCTGCGCGGACAAAACGTCGGGGAATACCTTTTCGTTATCGCCCGAAAAGCGCGCCTTGAAGTCGTTAGGCTCTCCGTCGGAAAAAGTAACGCACGGGCATATTTGCGTCGAATTTACGTAGGAATATACCTGTTCCGCCGCAATATTCTCGCCGTAAATTTCCGTCATATCCAGCGCGGTGGAGTAGGCTATGCCCGCGACCCTGCCGGATATGAATTTCGCGGCGTCGCCGCTCTTTTCTTCAAAAACCGCTTGCAATGCGGAAATATCCCGAGGGTCGGCTTTGTCCTGCGGCGCGGGCAGGGTATATTCCGCGCCGGAAAACAGTATGCGTTTTGCGTTCTCTTCAAGCGAGGTCTGTTTCATCGCGCCTAGGATAATTCCGTTCTGCACGAGAATCACGTTGGAATATTTGCCCATTATTTCGCAGAACAGACTCATCTCTTCCACGGCGAATTCCGAAAAACATTTAAGGTCGAACCGAATAATCCTTTCAAACCCTACCTGCGATACGCCGAGCACTTCCGCGTTCTGCAAATGTTTGCGCAACAGCATACAGAAATTGGGCGCGGTTTTGGGGTTGGTTTTTTCCTCTGACGACAGGCTTATGCGGTTATTTTTCGCCGAAGCGGAAATTTCAAGTTTAACCGTGCCGCCGCGCGTGTATATTAAAAGGGAGAGCTCGTCGCGCTCCGGCTGGTTTATTTTAGAAATTTTCCCGCCCGTAAACTTTTGGTTAAGCTCCTTTGCGATATGTTGTAAAGTAAATGCGTCCTGCGGCAAGATGTCTCCTTTTAACTTTTAGCCGAGGCAGGATTGCAAATTTTTCCTGCGGCTGCCCCTTTAAGGCGTCGGCGTGAAATTTTCTTTATTATACAGTAAAAAAAATTAATTGTAAATTAATTAAAGTTTATAAAAAACGCTTTTCAAAATTATTTATGTGTGCTAAAATGGTTTGCGATTGGATTTTTATTATAAGGCTCGGTCGCGGCGGGTTAACGGCGCGTCGTCTTGAATAAACGTCGGTCGTCAGAAAGAAGAGAAAAAAATATTTACAATATATCAGGAGTTTACAATGAAATATACTTCAACAGCAGCAGAAAAGAGCACCGTTAAGCTTACCATCACTTTCTCCAAGGAAGAATGGAGCGGCGCTATCGATAAGGCGTACGCAAAGACGCGCGGCAAGTACACCGTGCCCGGTTTCAGAAAGGGTAAAGCCCCCAAAGCCGTGCTTGAAAATTTTTACGGCAAGGGCGTTTTCTTCGACGAGGCGTTTAATATTTTATATTCCGAACACTATCCCGCAATCCTCGAAAAGGAGAAGGAAAACTTCATCGCAGTTGGCGACCCCGAGCTTTCGGTAGATTCTTTATCCGACGACGGAGTAGTCCTTTCCGCAGTCGTTCCCGTAAAGCCCGACGTGGTTATCGGTCAGTATAAGGGTTTAGAAATCGCCGAATATGAATATAATGTAACCGACGAAGAAGTCGAAAAGGAAGTAAACAAGATTTTAGACAGAGAAGCTAAGGAAGTAGACGTCTGCGACCGTCCCTGCAAGAGCGGCGATAAAGTAAACATCGATTTCTCCGGTTCGGTAGACGGCGAAAAATTCGCCGGCGGAACTGCGGACGATTACGACCTCGTTCTCGGCTCGGGCTCGTTTATTCCCGGTTTCGAAGCGCAGGTTGAAGGAATGTCCGTAGGCGAGGACAGGAATATCACCGTTAAATTCCCCGAAGATTATCAGGCAGAAAATTTAAGGGGCAAGGATTCGGTTTTCGCTATCCACCTCAACAAAATTACCGGCAAGGAGCTTCCTCTCCTCACCGACGAGTACGTTAAAAAGTATGCCGGCAGCGAAACGGTAGCCGAATACACCGCAAAAGTAAAGGAAAGACTCGAAGGTCAGGCGGCTAACCGCGGACGCGACGAAACCGAAAACAGCATTATTTCCGCTATCTGCAAGACCGCTACCTGCGAAATACCGCAGGCGATGATAGAGAGCGAAATCGACAGAATGGTTCAGGATTTCTCTTACAGACTTATGTATCAGGGCTTGAAGCTCGAAGACTACATCAAGTATATGGGTCAGACTATGGAACAGTTCCGCGCTCAGTTTGCAGAACAGGCTAAGTCCCGCGTGCTTTCCCAGCTCGTAATCGAAAAGATTATCAAAGAAGAGAAGATTTCCGCTTCTCAGGAAGAAATCGACGAAAAGATAGCTCAGCAGGCTAAGTCGGTTGAAAAGACTGCGGAAGAGTACAAGAAAACCATCGACCCCAGACAGGTTGAATATATCACCAACGATATTATCATAACCAAGTTGTTCGATTTCCTCACCGCTAACAACGTTATGAAGAAGCAGTAATTTCTATTCGCGCAAGATAACGGTCAGAAAAGAAAGAAGTTACTTCGTTTATCGGTATCTTATTTCGGGGCGGCTTAAAATTTTTTAGGTCGCCCGTTTTATTAAAATAAGCGGTCGCGCCGTATTTCGGATATCAAATATCGCAAATCAGGTAAAGCCCGAAAACGCGCGGGTTTCGCCGCAAATAACGCTAATTTTGCAATCAGGAGGCATTTTATGCAAAAAGAAAGAGGAGCATTGGTTCCCTATATCGTCGAGCAGACTTCGCGCGGCGAGCGTTCTTACGATATTTATTCAAGGCTTTTAGAGGACAGGATAATATTTTTGACGGGCGAGATAGACGACGCCGTGGCAAACACGGTCGTGGCGCAGCTTATATATCTCGAAGCCAAGGACCCTTCAAAGGATATTTCGCTGTATATCAACAGCCCCGGCGGCTCGGTTTCGGCAGGTCTTGCCATTTACGACACTATGAATTACGTCAAGTGCGACGTTTCCACAATCTGTATAGGTATGGCGGCTTCTATGGGCGCGTTCCTGCTTTCAAGCGGCGCTAAGGGCAAGAGATACGCCCTTCCCAACAGCGAAATTATGATTCACCAGCCCCTCGGCGGCGCGCAGGGTCAGGCGAGCGACATTAAGATAGCGGCGGAGCACATTTTAAAGACCAAGCTTAAATTAAACACCATTCTCGCCGAAAATTCGGGCAAACCCCTTTCGCAGATAGAAAAGGATACCGACAGGGACAATTACCTTTCCGCGCAGGAAGCCCTCGAATACGGACTGATAGACAAAGTATTTTATAAAAGATAAAATTTAAGGCAATAATAATTAAAGGCGGGGTTGCGCTCTTGTGGGTATATTCCTACTTGCTACGGCGCTTTCCGTCCGTGATTTAATGCGGCTAAGCGCGCAAGCGCTTTTCTCAAAGCCGCGCTAACGCGCGTAATACGGCGTAAACGCTCGGCGCGCGCAGGAGATATTAATGAAAGAACAACAAAGATTCTGTTCGTTCTGCGGCAAGCCCGAAAATCTTGTAAAAAGGCTTATAGCCGGTCAGAACGGAGCATACATCTGCGACGAGTGCGTGGAAATATGCGGGGATATGATAAAGGATACCGAAGAACCTTCGGTCGAACCCGTTCCCCTTAAAAAACCCGCCGAAATCAAAGCGGAGCTGGATAAATACATCGTAGGGCAGGACGAGGCTAAAAAGGTTCTGTCCGTAGCGGTATATAATCACTACAAGCGCATAAACAACGTAGAAAGCGAAAAGGCGGAGGACGACCTTGCGGAAGTAGAAATAGAAAAGAGTAACATACTTCTCTTAGGTCCTACCGGCTGCGGCAAAACTCTGCTCGCGCGCACGCTTGCAAGAATATTGAACGTGCCTTTCGCCACCACCGACGCTACAACGCTCACCGAAGCAGGTTACGTCGGCGAGGACGTAGAGAACATACTCTTAAAACTTATCCAGAACGCCGACTACGATATAAATAAGGCGCAGCGCGGCATAATCTATATAGACGAAATAGATAAAATAGCGAGGAAGAGCGAAAACGTATCCATCACCCGCGACGTGTCGGGCGAAGGCGTTCAGCAGGCTCTTTTGAAAATAATAGAGAGCACGGTCGCCAACGTACCCCCGCAGGGCGGCAGAAAGCACCCCCAGCAGGAATGTCTTAGAATAGACACGACTAATATACTTTTCATTTGCGGCGGCGCTTTCGTCGGATTGGATAAAATAGTGCAGGCAAGGAAGGATACTTCCACGCTCGGTTTCGGCGGCGACGTCAAGGCGGATAACGACGCGGGCGTGTACGAAATGCTCGAAGACGTAAAACCGCAGGATTTGACAAAGTTCGGGCTTATACCTGAATTCGTAGGGCGCGTGCCCATAGTAGTGGCTCTTCATCCCCTCAACGAAGACGCCCTTGTAAATATCCTCACCCAACCCAAAAACGCCATAATCAAACAGTACCAGAAGCTCATCGCGCTCGACGGGGTAAAGCTCACCGTCGAAGACGGGGCGGTAAGGGAAATAGCTAATACGGCTATCAAATTAAAGACGGGCGCAAGGGGGTTGAGGACTATTATTGAAGGTTTTATGACCTCGGTAATGTATAAAATTCCTTCCGAAAAGGACGTGGAAGAGGTAATAGTTACGCGCGAGTGCATAACCGAAAAGGCCGAACCCACGATTATTTACAAAAAATCGGCTTAAAGCGCGCCTTGGTGCTGCGCATAAAGCCGCAGATTAAACTTAACGTTACTACGAGGGAAAGCGCAAGGCTTTCCCTCGTGCGTTAAAAACCGTTTTAATTATTTTGACGAAAACGGGGACAAAACAAGGAAAAAATATGGCAAACGAAAAAAATAATAAATTACCTTTGGTCGCCCTGCGCGGCAGGGTGGTTTTTCCCAATACGCAGGTCACTTTCGACGCGGGCAGACTTATGACGCTCGACGCAATAAGATTTGCAACCGAAAACGACAGGTTGGCGTTCGTTTGCGCCCAGCGCGACGCCGAAAAGGAAAAAATTCAGCCGGACGACCTGTTCGATACGGGTAC
>CAZDZH010000006.1:17948-26510 GCA_964509935.1 uncultured Clostridia bacterium | reverse complement strand
AGGCAGAATATAGAAAAGAACCAGAAAGAATATTATCTTCGCGAACAGATAAAGGCTATCCATACAGAACTCGGCGACGACGAGGACGAAAACGCTAAGCTTGAACAGCAGATAAAGGCGAAAAATATGCCCGAAGAGGTGGAGCAGAAAGCTTTAAAGGAGCTTTCCCGTATGTCTCGTATGCCATCTTCCTCTCCCGATTATAACGTGCTTAGGACGTATCTGGACTGGCTTCTCGACCTCGAATGGAATTATAAAACCGCAGATACCGAAAATTTGAAGGACGCGGTGGATATACTCAACGCCGACCACTACGGGCTTGAAAAGATAAAAAGCAGAATAACCGAATATCTTGCCGTTTTAAAGCTTACCGACGGTCTCAACGCGCCGATTCTCTGCTTAGTAGGTCCTCCCGGGGTGGGCAAAACCTCTATCGCGTCGTCTGTCGCGAGGGCGCTCGGGCGCAAATTCGTGAGAATGAGTCTAGGCGGAGTTAAGGACGAATCGGAAATTCGCGGACATAGAAAAACCTACGTCGGCGCAATGCCGGGTAGAATTATAAATGCTATAAAGAACGCAGGATCGGTCAATCCCGTCTTTCTTCTTGACGAGGTAGACAAGCTGTCGTCCGATTCTCTTCGCGGCGACCCGTCGGGCGCGCTTTTAGAGGTGCTCGACCCCGCTCAGAATTCCACCTTCCGCGACCGTTACCTCGAAGTGCCGTACGATTTGTCCAAGGTACTGTTCATTACCACGGCTAACAGCCTCGATACTATTCCGTCGCCCCTGCTCGACAGAATGGAGATTATAGAAATTTCCGGATATACGCAGGAAGAAAAGCGCGAAATAGCCAAGCGCTATCTCGTTTCCAAAAAGCGCGACGCAAACGGGTTGACCGACAGGGATATAACCTTTTCAGACGGAGCGATTGACGCGATAATAGAAGGTTATACTATGGAAGCGGGCGTAAGAAATCTCGAAAGAAAGATAGACGCCGTATGCCGCAAGGCGGCGGTTTCCAAGGCGGAAGGCAAGCACAGAAAGGTTAAAGTAACCGAAAATAATATAGAAAAATTTCTCGGCGCGGCGCGCTACGGTCGCGATAAGATGCTCGATGACGACAGAGTTGGTGCGGCTACCGGGCTCGCATGGACGGCGGTAGGGGGGACTACCCTTACCATAGAAGTTTCCGCAATGCACGGAAAAGGAGAAATTCTTCTTACGGGCAAGCTTGGCGACGTTATGAAGGAGAGCGCGCGTGCGGCTATAAGTTATATCCGCTCCAATTCGGACAGTTACGGTATTGACGCGCAGTCTTTTGAAACTACCGATATACACATTCACGTGCCCGAGGGCGCTACGCCCAAGGACGGACCGTCGGCGGGTATAACCATAGCTACGGCGATTCTTTCGGCATTCACGAAAAAGGCGGTAAAAAACACGGTAGCGATGACGGGTGAAATCACCCTGCGCGGTAAAGTATTGCCGATAGGCGGGTTAAAGGAAAAGGCGCTCGCGGCATACCGCATAGGCATACGCGACGTGATTATCCCCGAGGACAACAAAAAGGACCTCGAAGAGATTCCCGACAGCGTAAAAGAAAAAATCAATTTTATCCCCGTTTCGGAGGTTGACGCCGTATTCAGAACGGCGATAGTCGGGCTATAATAGCGCGCATTTTGCCGCCCGCGGCAGTAAAAACAGTATAAGAGCGGTAACTCTATGATAAAAATCACCAATGCAAAATTTATTACCAGCGCGGCTACGAAGGCTCAGTTTTTAACCTTCGATAAACCGGTAATCGCCGTGTGCGGCAAGTCCAACGTCGGCAAAAGCTCGTTTATAAATATGCTCGCCAATCAGAAAAAGCTTGCAAAAGTCAGTCAGGAACCGGGCAGAACGAGGCTTATAAACTATTTCGATTTCGGCTCGTTCGTGCTTGCAGACCTTCCCGGGTATGGCTACGCCAGGGTATCCAAGAGCGAAAAGGCGAAGTGGGCGAAAACGCTCGACGATTTTTTCGCCGAAAAGGATAAAATAGCGCACGTTTTCGCGCTGTGCGATATCCGCCACGACCCTACCGCGGACGATATATCTATGGCAGAATTTCTTTATTATCATATAATACCGTTCACCGTCGTCGCGACGAAGGCGGATAAATTGTCCCGACAGCAGATAACCAAGAGCGTTACCAATATCGCATCCTTTTACAAATGCGGAGCGGGCGATATAATAGCCTCTTCCGCACGTACCCGTCAGGGGTACGACGCCGTGCTGGAAATTATCGGAAGGGTAACAGACCGATTCAACGGCGATAGATAAAAAAATTTTTTTATGCCGCCGACGCTTAAAATAAAAGCGTCGGCGGCTTGCTTATTATAATTGCCCTGCACATATGCGCCGATGAACGCGTTTGCACGCGTTTGAAAACTCTGAAAATGCGCTTAAAAAGCGTTTAATAACCGCCGTTGCGGATAAACTAATATTTAATTTAACGCTTGCAAATAAATAAGCCGTATGATAAAATAGATTAGTAAAAGTATATAATGGTATTGCGCACGCGCATATCGCGCGCTATATTCGGTCGCGCTGACCCGCTCGGTTAATCTGCGCCTATTCGCTTTATTCAGCCGTATCGGCGCTCTCGGACGCGTCAAAGGAATTTTTATGATTGAAATAAAAGAACTTTTCGACCTTTCTCATACTATGGCTTCGGAATACCTCGCTTCGTTTACGTATCCGTGGGAAGCTCTCGGCGGGATAGAAAATCTTATAAAGCGGCTGGGGGAATCTCTCGGTGAAGAGTACGACTGTCCCGCGCCCTTCGTATGGGTGCATAAGACGGCTAAAATAGCGCCCACCGCTTACATCGGAGCGCCCTGTATCATAGGCGCGGAAACCGAAGTACGGCACTGCGCGTTTATCCGCGGAAGCGCTCTCGTCGGCAATGGCTGCGTTGTCGGCAATTCCGTCGAGCTGAAAAACGTAATTTTATTCGACGGCGTTCAGACGCCCCATTACAACTACGTCGGCGACAGTATTCTCGGCTATAAAGCGCATATGGGCGCAGGCTCGATAACTTCCAACGTAAAATCGGACAAAACGCCCGTTACGGTCGCCTGCGGCGGCGAAAAATATCCGACGGGTCGCAAAAAGGTCGGCGCAATGCTCGGCGACGGAGTCGAAGTGGGTTGCAACAGCGTGCTCAATCCGGGTACTGTAGTGGGCAGAAATTCGGCGATATATCCGCTGTCCGCCGTACGCGGAGTAGTTCCGCCAAATTGTATTTATAAAAGCGCGCAAAATATTATCAGGAAGATATAATCAGGAAGATATAATTTTAAAAGAGGTTTTTTATGGGAAGATATTTCGGAACCGACGGATTCCGCGGAGAAGCAAACGTAACCCTTACCGCCGATCAGGCGTATAAAGTGGGCAGATTCTTAGGTTTCTATTTCGGCGAACTCAAAAGAAGAAACGGTCAGGAAGGCGCGGCGCGCATTGTCATAGGAAAGGACACGCGCAGGTCGAGCTATATGTTCGAATACACGCTGATAGCGGGGCTTACCGCTTCGGGCGCGGACGCTTATATGTTGCACGTAACCACCACTCCGTCGGTGGCGTACGTCACTAGGGTGGACAAGTTCGACTGCGGCATTATGATTTCGGCTAGCCACAATCCTTATAACGACAACGGCATAAAGCTTATTGACGCTTGCGGCGAAAAGATGGACGAAAACACTATTTCGCTGATAGAGGACTATATTGACGGAAAAGTGGAAGTTTTCGGCAAAGAATGGAACGATTTGCCCTATGCCTCAGGCGATAAGGTGGGCATTACGGTGGATTACGCTTCTGGCAGAAACCGCTATATTGCCTATCTCATCTCTCTCGGAATGTACTCTTTCAAGGGCTTGAAGGTGGGTTTGGATTGCGCTAACGGTTCAGCATGGAATATCGCTAGATGTGTTTTCGAGGCGCTCGGCGCGACTACTTACGTAATAAACGACCGCCCCGACGGGTTCAATATCAATAGAAACGCGGGTTCTACCCATATCGAGGGATTGCAGGAGCTAGTAGTTAAAAACAAGCTGGACGTGGGCTTCGCCTACGACGGCGACGCGGACAGATGTCTGTGCGTGGACGAAAACGGCGACGTGGTAACGGGCGACCATATCCTGTACATATACGGAATGTATATGAAGGAGAGGGACAAGCTTCTCAATAACACCGTTGTAACAACGGTTATGTCGAATTTCGGTCTGTACAAGGCATTCGACGAAGCGGGCATCAATTACGTAAAAACTCCCGTCGGCGACAAGTACGTTTACGAGGAGATGTCGCAAAACGGCGAACGTCTCGGCGGCGAGCAGTCGGGACATATAATCTTTTCAAAATACGCGACTACGGGCGACGGCATACTCACTAGCCTTAAAATAATGGAAGTTATGCTCGCCAAAAAGCAGCCCCTTTCAAAGCTTGCCGAACGTTTGAAGATTTATCCTCAGGTTCTCGTCAACGTAAAGGTCAAGGATAAGGACGGCGCGATAAACGACGCAAAGGTCGTCGCGGCGGTTAAAGAGGTTGAGCGCGTCCTCGGCGATACGGGCAGAATACTTGTAAGAAAGTCGGGTACTGAGCCGCTCGTCCGCGTGATGGTCGAAGCTCCCTGCGAAGAGCAATGCAAGGAGCTTGCGGAAAAAGTAGTTGCGGTTATGAAGGACGGAGGATACGCGCTTTGACGCGCCTTGAAAACAGTATAGGTTAAGCATATGTGCGGAATTGTAGGTTATATAGGCTGCCGTCAGGCGGCTCCCATATTGCTCGAAGGTCTTAAAAAACTCGAATACCGCGGTTACGATTCCGCGGGTATAGCGGTCAGGGACGTCGGCGGAGAGATAGAAATAGTCAAAGCCAAGGGCAGACTCAAAATGCTGAACGCCAAGGTAAACGGCGGTCTGTCGGTCAAAGGAAACTGCGGAATAGGTCACACGCGTTGGGCAACCCACGGCGAGCCGTCGGAAGAGAACGCCCATCCCCACGCCAGCGACGACAGAAGGGTTGTTGCCGTGCATAACGGCATAATAGAAAATTATTCCGAACTTAAAGAAAAGCTTGTGCGCAAAGGTTACAAGTTCTATTCGGACACCGATACGGAGGTGGCTACCAAGCTGATTCATTGGTACTATGCCAAGTTCGGCAATCCCATCGACGCGCTCGCCCAGTTCGAACTGCGCGCGCAGGGATCTTACGCGATTGCGGTAATGTTTAAAGATTATCCCGAAGAAATCTACGTGGCGCGCAAGGATTGCCCTATGATAATAGGCGTGGGCGACGGGCAGACCTACCTCGCTTCGGACGTGCCCGCCATATTGAAATATACGAGGAGCGTATACTACGTAGATAATTTGGAAATCGCCAGACTTACCAAAGGCGCTGTCACGTTTTACAACATAGATAAAGAGCAAACCGAAAAACAGCTCACTCAGATTACGTGGGACGCGGAGGCGGCTGAAAAGGGCGGTTTCGAGCATTTTATGATGAAGGAGATTTACGAACAGCCCTCCGTAGTCAGAAATACCGTAAACTGCGTTCTGCGCGGAGGAAAGATAGATCTCTCCGAAGTCGGGATTACGGACGGAGAAATTACAAATCTGTCGTCTGTAACCGCCGTCGCTTGCGGTTCGGCGTATCACGTTTGCGTCGCGGCGCAATACGTCTTTGAAGATATAGCAAAGATACCCGTCCGCGCGGAGCTCGCATCCGAATTCAGATACCGCAAGCCGCTACTCGATAAAAACGACCTTGTAATAATCGTCAGCCAATCGGGCGAAACGGCGGACAGCCTCGCCGCGCTGCGAGAAGCGAAGAAGCTGGGCGCAAAGACGCTTGCGGTAGTAAACGTCGTAGGTTCTTCCATAGCCCGCGAAGCCGACGGAGTGTTCTATATAAAGGCGGGTCCGGAAATTTCGGTCGCCACGACCAAGGCGTACAGCGCGCAGCTCGTAGCGGCGTATCTTTTAGCCGTACATTTCGGCTACGTGCGCAAAACCGTAGACGAAGAGCTATACGCGCATTACGTAGAAGAGCTTCGCTCTCTTCCCGAAAAGATAGAGCGTATTCTGGAAGATAAAGAGAAGATACAATGGTTCGCCTCCAAGGCGGTCAACGCCAAGGACGCATTCTTTATAGGGAGGGGCGAAGATTACGCGGCGTGCCTTGAAGGCAGCCTTAAATTAAAGGAAATAAGCTATATCCATTCGGAGGCATACGCCGCGGGCGAACTCAAACACGGCACGATAAGCCTTATCGAGGACGGAACGCTTGTCTGCGGGGTGCTTACGCAAAGCGCGCTTATTCCCAAAACCCTTTCCAATATGGAAGAAGTAAAAACGCGCGGCGGATACCTTATGGCAATTACCACGGAAGGAAATTATTTCGTGGAAAACAAGGCGCGGTTCACCGTCTACGTCCCCGCAACGGACGAGCATTTCACCCCCAGCCTCACGGTAATTCCTATGCAGCTTTTCGCCTACTACGTAAGCGTCGGCAAAGGGCTGGACGTGGATAACCCACGCAACCTCGCAAAGAGCGTAACCGTGGAATAAAAGCGAAAGAAAGAGAGATATGAAGCGGAATTTTCCGCAAAACCGACACGCTCCTTAGCAAAATCAAAAGATTGAATTTGACTGATTATGAAAAAGATTGACCATTCGAAAAAGAGTAAAAACGCGCTTTCCGGAACAAACAAAATAGCCGTAATAGCATTCTGCGATTTTATCGCCATAATAGTTTCCACGCTCATTTCTCCGCTGTTTGCAAAGGGTTACGCAAACTACGCCGATATACAGTTCTGGTTCTGGCTGGTCATTAATATCGCAGAAACCTATCTGTTCTTCGTCGTATTCCGACTGTACTCCATAGTTTTCAAGTCGGCGGGCATTATCGAAATGCTTAAAATAGTCTGCGCCGCGCTGTGCATACTGGTTATGAATATGACTTATATGTACGTGTTCGACGTAACCCTGGGCGTGCGTATGTGCGTGTCGTACAGTTTCCTCGTAGCCATTATCGCTTCGTTTGTCCGTTTCCATAAAAGGTTCTATTACGCCATAAGATACGTCATTTCAATGATATTCAAGACGGGCAGAATACGCGTTATGATAGTCGGAGGCGGCAACGCGGGAACTACTATCATAAGGGAATTGCAGAATCCCGAAAAAGTCAAATACGCGCCCGTCTGCATAATAGACGACGACGTACTTAAAAAGGGCAAAAGCATAGGAAACGTCAGGATAGTCGGCGACACCTATTCCATACCTTATTATGCGGAAAGATTGGATATAGAAGAAATTTTCATCGCTATGCCTTCCGCGCCCAAAACCGATATTAACAGAATTTACGATATATGCAAGCGCACGGATTGCAAAATAAAAATTCTCCCCGGCATATATCAGATTATGAGCGGCGAAGCCACGGTTTCCGCCCTAAGACCCGTCCGGATAACCGACCTCCTCGGCAGAGAGCAGATTAAAGTCAACCTCGACGAGATTATGGGCTATATCGAAAACGAGGTTGTAATGGTAACGGGAGGAGGCGGCTCGATAGGCAGCGAGCTTTGCCGTCAGATAGCCACTCACAAGCCCAGACAGCTTATAATTTTAGATATTTACGAAAACAACGCGTACGATATTGAGCAGGAGCTTAAAAGAAAATATCCCGAACTCAATCTGTTGGCGCTTATCGCCAGCGTGCGCGATATTACCAAGATGCGCGACGTGTTCGCCAAATACAGACCGCAGATAATATTCCACGCCGCGGCGCATAAGCACGTGCCCCTTATGGAAACCAGTCCCAACGAGGCGGTAAAGAATAACGTGTTCGGCACGCTGAACGTCGCGCGTTGCGCTGACGAATTCGGCGCGAAAACTTTCGTGCAGATTTCGACGGACAAGGCGGTAAATCCCACCAACGTCATGGGCGCGACCAAGCGTATCTGCGAGATGATAATACAGACGATAGGCAAACACAGCCTAAATACCAAATTCGTAGCCGTACGCTTCGGCAACGTTCTCGGGTCAAACGGTTCGGTAATACCTCTGTTTGAAAAGCAGATTGCGGAAGGCGGACCCGTAACTGTTACTCATAAGGATATAATCCGCTATTTTATGACCATACCGGAGGCTGTTTCGCTTGTATTGCAGGCGGGCGCGTACGCCAAAGGCGGTCAGATATTCGTCCTCGATATGGGCGAACCCGTAAAAATTTACGACCTCGCTTGCAATCTGATTAAGCTTTCGGGGTTAGAACCCAACGTCGACATAGAGATAAAGTGCACGGGTCTGCGCCCCGGCGAAAAGCTTTACGAAGAGCGGCTTATGGACGAGGAGGGTATGCAAAAGACGCCCAACGGTCTTATAAATATCGCCAACCCCATCGAATTCGACGAAAAGGCTTTCTGGGAAGAGCTTAAAGAACTGCGCGACGAGGCGGAAGCGGAAACCAGCGATATACGCCGTATGATTTCCGTAATAGTGCCCACCTGCAAATTCAAAAACAACT
>CAZDZH010000006.1:0-17848 GCA_964509935.1 uncultured Clostridia bacterium | reverse complement strand
TCTCGTCAACGTAATAATAGTTATAAGCATAATCTTTCTCGCGGTAGCCGCAAGACTGGTTTACGACTTCGGCTTCCGCAAGGACAAGGGTGGAAGAGGCAAGGGCAAGCCCGCTCTCTTATGGGGCTTTGTCGCGCTTGGCGCTGGCTATATTCTCGCGGGCGTCGGTGGCGATAAATACGGCTGGAATTCGGTATTCTTCGGCTTTATACAGATAGTATCGATAAGTATCTGCTATTTCCTTTTCTATTACACGGTAGATTGGGATAACGTAGAAGAAGGCTATATATTCAAAGTGATGATAGCTATGGGCGTCGTTCTCGTTCTTGAAACGATAGCAATGTATTTCAACCCCGGCGTGTTCAAGGAGGACGGAAGCATCGACCGCTATATGCTCTCTCCCGGCTGGGGAACTTACAACAACATAGGCAACGCCCTCGCTATGAGTATGCCCGCCCCGTTCTATTTCGCGATTAAGAAGAAGCGCGGTTGGCTCTATTCCCTGTTGGCGGGCGCGTTCTTTATAGCCGTCGTGTTCACGCAGAGCCGCGCGGCAATGATGTTCGCCGCGGTTGTGCTGATTACGGGCGAAGTTTACGTAATAATCAAAACTAAGGGCAGGGAAAGGATAGGTCAGTTTATTCTCGTAGGAGCGGCGATTGCCGCAGTCGGGATTCTGGCGTTGATAGCGCGCGATAAGCTCGCTTCGGTTTTCAGTTCGATAGTAAATATCGGCTTCTCCGACGGCAACGGCAGGGAAAGACTGTACAGGGAAGCCATTCAGCATTTCACGCAGTCGGTAAGGTCGGTATTTCTCGGCGTGGGATTTTTCGCGAGTACGGCAAATTCCAACAGCGCGGGGCTCGAATATACCATCGCGCCCCCGATGTATCACGATACGATATTGCAGATGCTCGCTTCGGGCGGAATCATTCTTCTCGGTATTTATCTCTATCACCGCTGGCAGACGGCTAAATTACTTCTTTATAAGACTACCGCGGCGCATAAAATCATTGCGCTTTGCATTTTGAGCCTGCTTCTCATAAGCCTGCTGGACTGCCATTTCTTCCGCATAGGACCCGGGTTGGTGTATTCGGTTCTGCTGGTCGTGGCGGAGGGACTTACTATGAAAAATAAGCGCAAAGCCGAGGCGGAAAGCAAGGAAGAGGAAAACTCTTCCCAACCCCCGGAAAAAACTTGAAAAATATTAATCCTCCGCTTTCGCGCGGAGGATTTTTATATGCCGTTATATATTTTTACGCGGTCAAATAAAATAAATAAAGGCGGTCGGCTAAGTAAAGTGCTAAGCAAAGTCGGTCGTATACGGCGGTCGTTCGTTTTTATAGGTCGTTTTAAGCGAAAAACGGCGCTGCGCCGACCGTCGGCGGTTCTTTTAAGATTTTCCCTTAAATTACCGCGAATAGAATTTTTAAAGTTTCAGTTGATTTAATATATTATATATGGTATAATATCATAGTATTTAATCAAATGCGCTACGCCGCATAAGTGCGGCAAAAAAACTTATGCTTTCGCCATAAAAGGCGTAAAAGGATTTATTATGAAAGTTCCTTTTTCTCCGCCCGACATTTCTCAGCTTGAAATTGACAACGTAGTAAAAGCTTTAAAATCGGGCTGGATAACCACAGGACCAATGACCAAGGAATTAGAGCGCGAAATCGCGGCATACGTCGGAGTTAACAGGGCGGCGTGCCTCAATTCTCAGACAGCCTGCGCCGAAACGGCGTTAAGAATTTTAGGGATTGGTCCCGGCGACGAAGTTATAACTTCCGCATACACTTACACGGCTTCCGCGTCGGTTATATGCCACGTAGGCGCAAAGCCCGTGCTTATAGATACTCAGGCGGACTGTCTGCAAATGGATTACGCCAAGCTTGCAGAAGCTATAACCGAAAAAACGAAAGCCGTTATCCCCGTGGATATTGCGGGAATACCCTGCGATTACGACAAGATTTTTTCGATAGTCAACGGCGCAAAGGGCGCGTTCAGCCCCTCTTCTGACGTACAGGAAGCTATCGGAAGAGTAGCCGTTCTGGCGGATACCGCCCATTCATTCGGCGCGGAGCGCAATAACGTAAAGGCGGGGGCGATAGCCGATTTCTCGTCGTTTTCGTTCCACGCGGTGAAAAATCTTACCACGGCGGAGGGCGGCGCGCTTACCTGGCGTCCGATAGACGGCATGGACGACGAGCGCATTTACCGCACGATACAGCTCTTATCATTGCACGGGCAGTCCAAGGACGCGCTCGCAAAGACCAGGCTTGGCGCGTGGGAATACGATATAGTCGCGCCCTGGTACAAATGCAATATGACCGATATTGCCGCGGCTATGGGGCTTGCGCAGCTTGAACGCTACCCTGCGCTATTAAAGCGCAGAAGGGAAATTATAGAGCGCTACGACGCGGCTTTTAAACCTCTCGGAGTGGAAACGCTTGCTCACTACGGCGAAAATTACAGCTCTTCGGGGCATCTGTATATAACGCGTATTCCAGGTGCGGACGGCGTAAAACGTTCGGAAATCATAAGAAAAATGGCGGAAAGAGAGATAGCCTGCAACGTGCATTACAAGCCGTTGCCTATGATGACCGCGTATAAAAATCTGGGATTCGATATTAAGGACTATCCCAACGCTTACGCACGTTTTGAAAACGAAATTACTCTGCCCCTTCACACCTGCCTTACGGACGAACAGGTAGACTACGTCATAGACTGCTTTACGGAGATTTTAAAGTGCTGTTAAAAAAATGGGAACGACTCCCCGAAGATATGCGCACGGAGGAGGTCAGACCGTATTACGATATACTTAAAAAGAAGAGATTTTCGCTCTTTTTCAAGCGCGTTTTCGACATAACGGTATCGCTCTTTTTGCTTGTTCTGCTTTCGCCCGTGTTTTTGATAGTTTCCGTGGCAATCGCCGCAGATTCCCGCGGGGGCGTGTTTTTCAGACAACGCAGGGTTACTTCTTACGGCAAGATATTCCGCATACATAAATTCCGCACTATGGTAAAGGACGCGGAAAAGCTGGGCAGTCAGGTAACCGTGGGCGACGATATGCGCGTTACAAAGGTGGGTAAACTTATCCGCGGTTGCAGGATGGACGAATTGCCCCAGCTTATCGATATTCTTGCAGGAAATATGACCTTCGTCGGCACTCGCCCCGAGGTGGAAAAATACGTTGAGGCGTACTCGCCCGAAATGAAAGCCACGCTTCTGCTGTCCGCGGGCGTCACGTCAGAGGCGAGCATAAAATTCAAGGACGAGGCTGAGCTTTTGGAGGGCGCGCAAGACCCCGACAAGACCTATATCGAAGAAATTCTCCCCCAAAAGATGGAATACAACTTAAACGCAATAAAAAAATTTTCGTTCTTCCGCGATATAGGCACGATGTTTGCAACCGTATTCGCGGTTTTCAAAAAGTAATTATGGAAAAGATAAAAATAAGCGTTCTGATGTCGCTGTACGTCAAAGAAAAAGCGTCCAATTTCAAAGAGTGCATGGAAAGTATTCTCGCCCAGACCTACCCTGCCGACGAAATAGTGGTAGTGAAAGACGGACCTTTAAACGATGAACTCGAACAGACGCTCGCGTACTACGTTAAAAAATACCCCGACCTTATGCGCGTCGTCGCAAGCGAAGAAAATTTAGGCTTAGGTAGAGCGTTGAGGCTGGGCACGTCCGAATGTTCGAACGAAATAATAGCCAGAATGGATACCGACGATATATGCGTGCCCGACCGCTTTGAAAAGCAGATAAAATGCTTCGAAGAGGATAAAGATCTTTCTATCGTCGGTTCGGATATTTCCGAATTTACGGGCGATATTTCCAACGTAGTCAGCCGCCGCACCGTTCCGCAGGAACATAAGGATATATGTGAATATCTCAAATCGAGATGCCCTTTCAACCATATGACGGTTATGTTTAAAAAGTCGGAGGTGGAAAAGGCGGGCGGCTATCTTCATTGGCACTATAACGAGGACAGCTATCTCTGGGTAAGAATGTACCTTGCGGGCTGCAAATTCCGCAATATCGGCGAAAGTCTCGTCTACGCTAGGATAAATACCGATACGTTCAAGCGGCGCGGAGGGTATAAATATTATAAATCCGAGCGCGACCTGTTCCGGTTTATGAAGGATAACAAGGTTATAACATTCGGGCAGTACTTAAAGGCGAAATTCATACGCTTCGTAGTTCAGGTTTTGATGCCCAACGGCGTAAGACAGTGGTTTTTCAAAAAATTCGCGCGCAGTTGAGTGCGCGTTCACGCATATGAAAGAATTAAACGTTGAACAGTTAAAACAGGTTGAATTGGACATACTCAGGCAGGTTCACAAGGTGTGCGCCGAAAACGGAATAAGATATTCGCTGTGCGGCGGCACTCTGCTCGGCGCGGTCAGACACGGCGGCTATATCCCTTGGGACGACGATATAGATATTTTAATGCCCCGTCCCGATTACGAAAAATTTATCTTGTATTGCAAAAACAACGATACGCCTTTTAATCTTATTTGCAATCAGACTCAGCCTAAGTACGGCTACCTGTTTGCGAAAGCTTGCTCGCGCGAAACGGTTATAGAGGAAATATACACTAACCGCAAGGGCGCGGAATACGGGGTTTATATAGATATATTCCCCATCGACGGTCTGGGCGAAAGCTATGCCGAGGCGAAAAAAGTTTACGATAAAACCGAGTTCCGCCGCGAACTGCTGGTTGCGGCAAACTGGAAGAAATATTTCCGCAGTAAAACTCACGCATGGTATTACGAGCCCGCGCGCTTTGCGTTCTATCTTTTAAGCCGCTTTGTTTCGTATACTAAATCGGTAAATTCAATCGAAAAGAATTGTAAATCGCACGGCTTTGAAAATTCTTCGCTTGCGGGGTGCGTGTGCGGAGCGTACCGCCTTAAAGAGATAATGGACAAGTCGGTATTCGCCGAGCTTACGACTATGACGTTCGAAGGCGAGGAGTTTTTCGTAATGAAAAATTACGATTCCTATTTAAAAGCGCTCTTCGGCGACTATATGCAGCTTCCGCCCGAAGAAAAGCGCGTAACACACCATACGTTCAGGGCTTATTACAAGGACGGAGAGGGTGAGTTATGACGCGCGTACTTCATGTGCTATCCACGCTGAATATCGGGTCGGGCATAGCGAATTTCATAATGAATTATTACCGTAAAATCGATAGGGAAAATATCGCTTTCGATTTTCTCGTGTTCGCCTACGCCGAAAATAATTTTAAAAACGAAATAGAAAAGCTCGGCGGCAGAATTTTCGTTATCCCCGCCCCCGGGGCTAAAACGCTTTTTAAATATTCGCGAGCGGTTAAAAACTTCTTCAAAGAGCATAAGGGAGAATGGGATTGCGTGCATATCCACGAAGTCCTCGTTCAGAAATTCATAATCGGTAACGCGCGCAGAAACGGCGTAAAAAACATAATAATGCATTCGCACGCCGCTAAGTTCGTCATGCACGACAGCAGGCGCGACAAAGTTTCGGATTTTATCTATACTTCTTTAAAAAAGGCGCGCAACGCCGTACTTTTAAGCGGTTTCAAACGCAAAACGGACAAGTTCCTCGCCTGCTCGAAGATTGCGGGGCTCGCCCTGTACGGCAAAAAAATAGTGGACGGAAAAGACTTTTTCGTGATAAACAACGCGCTTGATGCTTCAAGTTACGATATAAGCGAAGACGAGCGAGCGCGCATACGCGCGGAGTACGGCGCGGAAAACAAGAAGGTAATTATTCACGTAGGCAGACTGTGCGTAGAGAAAAATCAGACCTTTTTGACGGAAGTGTTCGAAAAAGTTCATAAAGCCGACGATTCGTACGTTTTATGGCTCGTCGGCGACGGAGAGTACCGCACTCTGATAGAAAATAAAATCAACGCTTTGAATCTGGGCGACAGCGTGCGCCTTTTCGGAAACCGTACCGACGTAAACAAACTGCTATGCAGTGCGGACCTTTTCGTATTTCCTTCGCTTGCCGAGGGGCTGGGTTTAGCTTTGGTCGAAGCGCAGGCGGCGGGGCTTGAATGCATTAAATCTTCAACCGTGCCGGAGGCAGCCGTGCTTACGCCTTTCGTTAAATCGTGCGCTCTCGGCGACGGCGCGGCGTATTGGGCGGAACGTATTCTTGCAACCGATACGGTAAGGCACGACAACGCGAGCTACATTAAAGACGGGGGCTACGATTTGAGCGAAAATATCGCAGCTCTTCAAAACATTTATACGGCAAAATAATTCAGGGGAAAAGAACCTTATGCAACAGTTTACGATGCAGCAAAAACAGCAGGCGCTTACAAAACAGCTAAAAGACCTGACGGAGCTTCTTGAAAAGGAGCATATCAACTATTTCGTTTCCAGCGGCAGCTGCCTCGGAGTTATCCGCCACGGCGGCTTTATTCCGTGGGACGACGATATAGATATTTTAATGTTCAGGGAAGATTACGAAAAATTTTTATCGCTTAAACCCGAAGAACCGTATTTTATCGCAAAACCGGGCGACGAGGGGAATATTTTTCCGTTTGCTAAATTCTATAATAAAAATATAGAAATAATCGAGCCGTATTCTACCAAAAAGTACGCCGAATCTTATCTGTACGTTGACGTATTCCCCCTCGACTATATGCCGGAGAACGAAATCGAACGTGCAAAATTAATAAAAAAAGCAAGCAAATTGAGGCACGGCGTTTCCCATATATTAATCGAGGGGAACACTCCCTTAAAGAGGTTGATAAAAAACGCGTTGCGCCTTTTCCGCGGCGACAGGGCGCTTAAACGAATGAACAGAAAGCTGGACAATCTCGGTTTGAGACAAAAGACGGCTTACTGTATGGACCTCGTATGGGGCAATAAGTGCGTAAAAACCGAATATTTCGATAATTACGAGGTGAGGGAATTCGAAGGCGTTCCGGTGCGCATACCCGCCGATTGGAACGCGTACCTTACCGACGTATACGGCGATTATATGAAGCTCCCGCCGGAAGAGGACAGGTACACTCACGGTCTTATAGCCTTTTATGCCGACGGAAGAAAATAGCGTTCGTTTGTTCATTCGTCGTTTTTTTGAAGTTGATAATTTTTACAATGTTAAACGCTTGATAATTAATATTCGGTATGATAGAATATTAGTATCTTTAAACCGCGCCTGAATTTTTCCTAAGGCGTTAGGAATACAGGCAATTTTTATTTGTATTTCATAAAAATATAAGCGATGAAATTTTTTTAGTACAATTTTTTGGAGGATTTTATGGGTGCGGAAGAAAACCAGAACGAAAAAACGATAAGTCTTTCCGACTTATTCAGAAAATTATGGAAAAATAAAATTCTGATAGCCATAATAACGGCTGTGGTTTTTGTGGTAGGCGCGATATATACGTTTGTTTTAGTTAAACCCAGTTACACTTCTAAGGCGTCGTTCATAGTCGGGTTGAGTTCGTCTACGGGTAACGTAAATTCCGACGAAAGCTACGACTATCTCAACTCGCTGAGGCTGGTTCCCACCGTAGTCCCTCTCGTCAAAGAACAGATTGTTCTTAGGGAAGTGGCGGAAGCTTTCGACGTATCCGAAAACGCGCTTGCGGGAATGATTTCGGTATACAATGAAGAGAACAGCCTTCTCGTCAGCGTCAGCGTTAAGTGTTCAAACCCCGAACTTTCTAAAAATCTTGCCAACGCAGTAGTGGAAAAATTGATAGAGGTCGCTAATACCAACGAGAATTTGGGTCTTATTAAAAACACTATCGTGCAGACCTCTACCGCAAAGACCGGCGTATATACCTCGCCCAATAAAACTTTGTATCTCGTTTTATTCTTCCTTGGCGGTCTGGTAGCAGCGTGCATAGTCGTATTCTTCAAAGAATTCGCGTCCAATAAATTCAAGACCAAAAACGAAGTGGAAAGCGTTCTCGGCGATAAAATCATCGGCTATTTCATCGACGACGAAGCAAAGAAGATTAAGGTTAAGGGTAAGAGCAATCAGTCTCACGCCCATTTCGAGCTGTTGACCCCCGGCATACGCAATTACGAGCCGTACAACACGCTGTTTACCAACGTAAAATATTCCTGTCTGGAAAGACCAAACAAGGTTGTGATGATTACTTCCTCGCACGAAAGCGAATTGAAGTCTACGATTGCTTGCAACCTTGCCGCGTGCATTAGAAATAACGATAAGCGCGTTATAGTCATCGATCTGGATACGCGCAAACCCGCCGTGCATAAGTTCTTCAAAGTTCCCAAAGAGACGGGTCTGGTTGAATTTATCGAAGGTTCGTGCGGAGAAGAGGATATAATTAAACATTCCGATTACGGCGTAGACGTAATAACTTCCGGCAAGAAGATACCTAATCCTCTTGTAATATTGGAACATTCCCAGCTCGGTAAGCTTATCGAAAAACTTAAAGAGGAATACGATTACGTTATTATCGACACTCCTCCCGTGCTTGTATGCTCCGACGCGGTAATAATCAGCAAACTTTGCGACGGCGTTATCTTCAACGTAACGATGAACGACGTAAAGAAGAAAGAGGCTAAAAACGCGCTCAACTGTCTCAGGGTAGTAGGCGCTTCCATAATAGGTCTCAACGTAACCAAGGGCGCGCCGGAGGAGAACGATACTCGTTACTATTCAAAGTATAAAGAATATAATTACGGAACCGAACAGCCCTTACAGCCGGGAGCAGCCGCGGAAGAAGGCTTGCGCGAAGCGGCGATAACGGAAATTTCTGCATCCGCCGACGACGGCGACGCCAAAAAACAGTAAACGGATAAAATTATCGGAGCAATCGTATGATCGATATTCACAGTCATATCCTGCCGAATGTTGACGACGGTTCCGATTCATTGGAAACGACAAGGGCTCTGCTTAATCTCTACGTAGAACAGGGCGTAAGCAGAGTCGTTTGTACTCCCCATCAGAACAGGGACTGCATTCGCACGGAAGATATAAAACAGGTTTTTGCCGCTCTTCAAAGCGCGGTAAAAGATATTCCCGTGGAATTATGCCTCGGTGCGGAAATTTATTACTATGCCGAAATGCTCCGCGACCTTGAAAACGGCAAACTTCTTACGCTCAACGGCACAAGATGCGTGCTTGTCGAATTTTCGGTTACCGAGCCTACTGATATCGCGGATATAGTTTACGATTTAAGTATAGCCGGCTATACGCCTATCGTCGCCCATATAGAGAGATATACTTATCTCACCAAAGACGATTATTTTCTCATAAAGGAAAGCGGCGGACTTATTCAGGTCAATTCGGGGAGTATATTGTTTAAAGGATATTTAAAAATTTTAAAATTTCTGTTCAAAAACGATTTGGTGGATTTTGTAGCGTCCGATTGCCACGACTTGGCTTACAGGTCGGTAGATTTCGTACCCGTCAAAAATTTTATAAGAAAAAAATATCCGAATTTATTTAATAAATTATTCGGGGAAAAAATTTAACCTCACAGGTTAAAGTGCGTTCGCGGCGGCGCTCCGATAAGAGTTTTCCCGCGGGCGCTTTTGTTTTATCGGTTTTAAATAGGTTAACCTCTGCGCGAAAACGCGGAGCAGCCCGTTAATAAATATGCTTCCGTACGCGATTATGGTCGCGAACGGTCCCGATTCGCCGAAGCGTCTCTGTCGTAACGGGCAATTCGGTCGGCAGTTTCCGCCGCGTATTATTGCGTACAGTCGGTCAATTTCAGTCGAAAACAGGATTTATTTTATGTCAGGGTCAAGGATAATTCAGCTTTTAAAAATAACCGTTTCCGCGGCGGCGATGATTGTCGTCATGGCGGCTATTTTCTCGTTTTCGGGGCAGAACGGCGCTACCTCTTCCGAGGTTAGCGATTCCGTAGCCGAAGGCGTGCTGGATATTCTGGATAAAGAAGTACCTCCCGGGCAAACCGCTTCAAGCGTTCCTATCGTAGCAGGGCTCAACATACGAAAGCTGGCGCACCTGTTTTTGTATATGATGCTCGGGTTAACAAGCTTTTTGTTTACGGCGTCGCTGTTCGGGCTAAAAAAACGCCCGTTTAAACTCGCGCCGCTGTATATATCTCTGTGCGCCTTGGCAATTTGTTTCGCTTACGCCTGTCTTGACGAGATGCATCAGTATTTCATAGACGGAAGAACTGCTTCTTTCGGCGACGTGGGCATAGACTCTATTGGATTTACTTCGTTTATAATTTTAAGCTGCGCCGCGTTTGTTTTAATTACTTTTATCGCTAAAAAAATAAGATTGAAAAGGTCGCAAGAGTCGCCGCAAAATTAACGATGCGGTTTTTGCGCCGAATCGCTGTTTTCGCACCGTTAAGGCGGAGATGAATCCGCCGTTCAGGAGTGATTTTATGAAAAAAACAAAAGAAACTAAACAATCGGAAGAGCTTGCCGTCGCAAGCGCGCTGGCAACCGAATCCGCAGTAGCTCCCCTGATTCCGTCGTATGGCGAAAAACCCGAACGCAAACTTTTATACTCTTTTTTCAAAAGATTGTTCGATATAGTTTCGTCTGGCCTGATGATGATCGTCCTCGCATTGCCGATAGCCGTCTGTCTTATAATCAAATGGTTGGAGGACGTAAAAAATCCCGCTTACAGGCTGGATATACGCGAGCTGTCGGAGGAAGAGAAGGACGACAAAAAAATCCGCAATAAGGTAACGCGCAAAGACGGCAAGGTTTTCGCGTGCGAGCTCGTTCCGGATAAATCAAAATCTAAAACATATTCCAAAAGCCCCGTTTATTCCTCCATCAGAGTGGGTAAAAACGGAAAACGTTACAAATTCTATAAAATACGCTCTATGTGTCCCGGCGCCGAGGATATGAAGCAGCAGCTTATAGACGCAGGTCTGAACGAAGCCGATCCGCCCGCATTTAAAATGGCGAACGACCCCAGAATTACAAGGATTGGTAGGTTTTACAGAAAATTCAGCATAGACGAACTGTTGCAGCTGTGGAACATATTCAACGGTACGATGAGCGTTGTCGGTCCGCGTTCGCCTCTTCCTTTCGAGGTAGAGCAATATACGCCCTATCAGATGCACCGTCTGGACGTAAAGGGCGGGCTTCTGTGTCTGTGGCAGATTCAGCCCGACAGAAACAAGCTCAGCTTCGATGATTGGGTAAAGCTCGATATGGAGTACATAGAAAATCGCAGTTTATGGCTGGATATAAAAATAATTTTCAAGGGCGCTTGGATGGTGCTTTTCGACCACAGCGGAGAATAACCTTTACTCTTCTGTACGTTAATTTTTTAAAAAATAAAAGCAGACGAGCGGGATTGCAAGGCAACCCCGCTCAAATTTTTCTCTTGATTTATTTCTCCGTTATGCTATAATTGTATTTAAAATACAGGCGGCTGTTTCAAAGCGCGGATAAAGATAAATTGTATTGAAAATCAGGGGAATTGTTATGTGGATATTAGCCGCGGCGCTCTCTGCGTTTTTTGCTGGAATAACCGCTATTCTTTCAAAATGCGGAATAAAGAACCTAAATTCAAACGTAGCTACGGCGGTGCGTACATCGGTCGTGCTGGTCTTTGCCTGGATTATTGTATTTGCTACCGGCGCGTATAATACGCTTGCCGAAGCGACCGCTCAGTCGTTTATCTTTCTCATATTATCCGGCGCGGCTACGGGCGCAAGCTGGATATGCTATTATAAAGCTCTGGCTCTGGGCGAAGTTTCAAAGGTAGCCGCAGTAGATAAATCGAGCGTAGTACTTTCGGTACTGTTCGCGCTCATAGTATTTCCCGAAGAGCGCGGCAGGTGGTGGGTTAAGCTTATCTGTCTTGCGGCGATTGCGGCGGGAACATTTTTTATGACTGATATAAAGCGCGGACAGGATAAAACAAAGCTTGCGTGGCTTATTTTCGCCGTCCTTTCAGCGGCGTTTGCGGCGGCAACCTCTATACTCGCAAAAATAGGAATAAAGGGCGTGGATTCCAATGCGGCTACGGCGGTGCGAACCTGCGTCGTTTTCGTAATGGCGTGGCTGATAGTGCTGTGCAAAAAGCAAATCGGTGAAGTGAAGCGAATAGGAGGCAGAGAAGCGCTTTTCCTCGTCCTTTCGGGGGTAGCAACGGGAGTAAGCTGGCTGTTCTATTATTACGCCGTTCAGAACGGGCAGGTCAGCGTAGTCGTGCCGATAGATAAGTTGAGTATATTGATAACCGTTGTCTTTTCGGTGGCGGTTTTTAAAGAAAAGTTGTCCAAAAAAGCCGTTTTAGGTCTTGTTCTGTTGACCGCAGGCACGGTTTTAATGGCGGCGTTTACATAAGGAACCGGTTTACGTAAAATAATTAGGAGACTGTAAAGGTAGACGCGCTCTCAACCGCAGAGCTCTGAGAGAAATGAGAATAAAAATTTAAAATAAGCGCCCCGAAGGTTTGCCTTCGGGGCGCTACGATATACTAACTTTTACGTAGGTTTCTTGCCCGAAAACCTGTTCATAACCGCGCACAGCGGATAGAACAGCGTAGTCACAGTAACCACCGTGCACACGACCTGCGGCAGCATAGCGGTAAACGAAGCGTAAAAATAAGCAAGCGCGCCCGTTTTTGACATTCCTACAAAAAGCGGAGAAATAACGTCGTCGATAAGAGTAAAGCAAATCGTGCATACGGCGGCAATCGCGGTTAGAAAAACCAGTTTAAGTATTTTTCCTCCGTCCGTTCCCTTGCGCTTTATCGCCGCGAAAACTGCGTTGAATCCTATATCGAGGCACAGGCACAGCCCTGCAATAACGTATAAAAGCACGGTTATAGTCGCCTTATACAGTCGCGATATTTTAATCAGGTCGAATACGACGGCGCAAATGCAGGCTGTAACCGCGGTTATGAGTATAAGATTGACGGCAATCGCCAATCCCGCCTCGGCTCCGTCGAAAAATTCGTCTTTGATTTTTCCCGTCAGGGCGAAAATAAGCGCAAACAGCGGATAATATATCAGATATAACAGTATCACGGCGGGGTAAAATCCCCAGATAAAACATCTCAAAATCGAAAACGCAATCGCGGTCAGAACGCCGCAAACCGCGCCGAAGCAGTACGAAAAGCACAGCAAAATTACGGTAACCACTTCGATTCCCGCCACAAATCCCAAAGCGCATTGACCGCCGATAAGCAGAGCTACGGTCAGGGCGCAACAGGCTATTTTTTTCGCCGTCAGCGAGTCGTCCTTTCGTGTGCCGAACATATATTACCAGCTAGAATAAGAGTATTCGTAAATCAGCGCGTAAGAATATCCTTCGACGACAGGCAGTCCCGAAACGCCGTAACTCGCCAGATAAAATTCAACGCCGTTATACTCGGCTTTTATCGATTCGTCGGCATATATCACGCCGTCAAGCGTAATAAGGCTGGTGTAAACCATCCATGAATACCCCGCCCATGTGTTTGCCGTGAATTCGGTGGCTACTTCATTTATGCCGAAGACGCTGTCTATATGGAATCCGTAAGAGCCGTCGCTCCCCGTAAAGGTGATTTTGCCGTCTTCGGCGAGTGAGTCGAGGTAGTCTTTCATCGAAGTGTTTTGCGTAATGGTCATCTGTTCGCCCGTGGCGGTAAACGCATAGCAAATAGAATATCCGCCGTTTACGCCCGATTCGGGCGCAGGGGGGGCTTTGCCGCCGTCTGAACAAGCGGCAAACGCAAACGCGCAAGCAAGGGGCAATACGGCTGTCAAAGCCGCAATCGGTTTAAAAGTTTTTTTCATATAAAATCTCCTGTAAATAAAAAATTCCTCTTGAAATTTCAAGGGGAAAAGCGGCAAAATCAAACCTTTCATTACGGCAAAATCGCGGGCTATCGCCGTTATGCCTGCGGCGAATGCGCGGTAAAGCTTGCGGCTTAATGTAAAAACCGCTTAAAAAGGTTTCAAGTCCCGTCGTTCTGCGTCCCCTCAGAAATACGTTCGTCCCTTTCACGGTAGGTCTTCCGACTTAAAATAAAGCGGTTTTGCGCTTTTATCCTTCCCGTTATCCAGTGAATAAAAGCTCCGCTTTAACGGCAGCGGGGGCTGTGCGGCTATTGGCTGAAACTTCCCTATTAAACGCCCTTATTTTATCGGGGCGTGCCGTAAAAGGTTAAATTGTAAAGTTTTGATTGTTCTGTTACGTTAAATCTTTAAATATAACGCGTTTTAGCGATTAGAAAAAGCGATTAACCGCTGCGTCGCATAAATAATATACTTAATTTTTTCTATTGTCAAGCGCAATTCGGTTATGCTGCGTATGCGCAAATTAGCAATTTTATTCGCTTTGTTATATGGAAAACCTATTGTAAACTAATTTATTAAAAATGGTTGACAATTTTGAAAAAATTATATAATATATAGCTATGAAAAAGATAAATACAAAACTTCTCGCCGTAGATATGGCTGAGTGCGCTATTTTCGTAGCGCTGATGGTTGTGGGGGCTTTCCTGCAAATACCTTTCCCTTTGGTACCTCTGACGTTTCAGACGGTAATCGCCGTGCTTTCCGGACTTCTGCTCGGTTGGAAAAAGGGTATGATAGCAATGGCCGTTTATATGGTAATGGGACTGATAGGTATACCTGTTTTTGCAAGCGGCGGCGGTATTTACTACGTTGTAAAACCCTCGTTCGGATATATAATAGGCTTTATCGCCACAGCAGGCGTTTCGGGCTTGTTCTATAACAGACCTAAAAAGTTCTGGCAATATATCCTGCTCGCTCTGGCGGGTTTTCTTGCAAATTACATATTGGGCATACCCTATTTTATTGCCGTCTGGCAGTTGAACGGTTGGCCGAATTTAGGGCATAACATAGTAATATACAACCTGTACTATATGCCTAAGGACGCCGTTTTAAGCGTTCTCGCCGCGATTTTAGCGTGGAGCGTGTTGCCCGCTATAAGGAAAGGCAAGCTAAGGTTACAAGAAAAGAGCGCCCCCGAACGGGCGGAGGGCAAAATCGATTGAGCCGTCGGAGTTTACCGTAAAAAATTATCGTAAGAGCTTTGCGTTTTAAAGTAAAGCTTTTCCGAAATAATCGGACCTTAAAAGAAAACGTAAACTCAATTTATATATGCGCCTGCAAAAGCGTTAGGCTTTTGCAGGCGCATATTTTTATTTGCTAAAATTTCCCGTATCGGCATTTTAAGATAAAATTTAAAAGTCGGGGCGTCTTAACGTTGAAATATATCGAAATATGTGCTAAAATAAAATCGGTTACGTTACGGACAGGGGGGCGTAAATTTAATGAAACTGTTTCAAAAGCTGAAAAAAATACCGTTTATTTTGATAAGCGCGATTGTCGTTATTGCTTTGGCGGTCGTTTTATTATGGTCGAATACTGCTAACAGCTCGCAGGCGTCGCCGGCATTATTGTTTCGCGTAACCTTTCAGGGCGAATATAAGATAGCGGACGGAGAATTCAAACCCTTGGTAAAGGGGGAAAAGATATCTTCGACAAAGGGCGAAGTAACTTTGAGGGGCTATTTTCAGCTTGAGACAGACGACGGCGAAGTGGTCGGCAGAGTATCTGAAGGCACGCCCATAGCGTTCTATTTCCACCATATCGGCGGTGAAATTCTCGTTCCCGATTGTCAACCGCACATATTCGATTGTGAGAATCCGGCTATCGGCGAAAGCGCTTGCGGAATAAATTGGACGTACTATAACTATACGGGAACGGAAAACGATACGGTTACCATAATTTTAAGAAACAACCATAGCTTCGGCAACGAAACAGCCGTCAATGAATTTCTCGATTCGATGCGGGTTTATGCAGGGGTCAATTTTGAAAACAAAACTCTAAACGAAAGCGTCGCTTACAGAATAACGGGATACGTCCTTATGATAGTCGGTTTTGTTTTGCTCGGAATAGCGACTTACACTTCTCTGCTGCATATAAAGCAGGGTAAACCTATCTGGTTCTTCGGTTCGGCGGTATTTTTTGCTGGCGGATTCTTCCTGATGAGCGACCCTAACGTATCGCTTTGGAGCGCCGTATTGGCGTTCAACACAACCGCGCTCGGTCTGTGTTTTATGCTATATTTCTTCTCTGTCATAATGTTCATAACGTATTTCGTTGCGGACAAACGCAGATATGCGGCGAAAATAACGGCGGGCATTTCGGGTGCGGTTACAGCTATAATAATCATTATCGCCCTTTCAGGCGGCGCGTTCTTCTACGATTTGTGGTTGGTATGGAGCATCATACAGGCAGTCGTTTCCTTGGTTATGCTCGGTTTTGCGATATGCGACGTTGTCGGTAAGACTAAAAACCGTTTTTTCGTGCACTTGCCTTTCTCTCTGGTGCCGACGGCGTTTATAATCGACATAGCGGCTATAGCTTTCGGCTGGTGGAGGGGGTGCATAGCTTCCGAAATTGCCTTCGGACTGATGTTTTTGTTCCTGCTCATTCTCACGTTGCGCATTATGCCCAACAATATACGGGCGGTAATGCGGGAAAAAGAACTGCTTGCAGAACGCAAAGCGTTGCAGGCGGAGTTGCAGCAGAGTCGTTTTTCCTTAATACTTTCGCAGATACAGCCGCATTTTCTTTACAACTCGTTGAACGCCATCTATCATCTTTGCGGCAAAGACACGCGCACCGCGCAGGACGCGATAAGCTCATTTTCCGACTATCTGCGCAACAATCTCGATTCGCTCGATTATAAAGACCTTATATCGTTCGATAAAGAGCTGCAACACATAAAGACCTATCTCAATCTTGAAAAGATACGTTTCGGCGACGAGCTGAACGTCGTTTACGATATTAAGACAAGCTCTTTCAGTCTGCCCATTATGTCCGTGCAACCGCTTGTGGAAAACGCCGTAAAACACGGCACTTCCAAGCGTATGGGCGGCGGTTCTGTAACAGTGGCGACGAGCGAAACCGACGACGCCTACGTCGTCACCGTAAGCGATACGGGCGTAGGCTTCGACGTCGAGCGTTATGCGGACTACTGCAAAAAGCATATAGGAATAGAGAACGCCCGTCAGAGGTTGCAGACTATGTGCGCCGCAACGCTCGATATAGTCAGCGAAAAGGATAAGGGAACGACGGTTACGATAACAATACCTAAAAAGGGAGGCGCTGTATGAAAATTATTGCCGTGGACGACGAGCGGCTCGCCCTGGAAGGTCTTACCGACTCTATAAAAGCCGCCGAACCGAAAGCGGACGTTAAGGGGTTCAGATACGCCGCCGAGGCGTTGGAATATGCAGAGAGCAACTTTTGCGACGTCGCGTTTCTCGATATAGAAATGGCGGGAATGAACGGCGTGGGTCTTGCCGAACGTCTAAAAAAAATTAACCCGAAAATAAATATAATATTCACAACAGGTTACGGGTGTTACAGAGACGTGGCGTTCGATATGCACGTCAGCGGATACGTCGTTAAGCCTATAACTCCGCAAAAGGTGGCAAAAGAACTTTCCGACCTTAGAAATCCCGTTGAAAATAGTAAACGGGTAAGAGTGCAGGCGTTCGGCAACTTTGAAGTGTATTGCGACGGTATTCCGCTTGCGTTCAAATACGTAAAGTCCAAAGAGCTGTTCGCCTATCTCGTAGACAGGCGGGGCGCGCTCTGTACCGTAGGAGAGATGAAAGCGATACTGTTCGAGGACGACAAGGGGCACGAAACCTATTTTAAAAGTATCCGCAGCGACCTGTTGAAAACCTTGCAGATAAAAGGTTGCGAAAGTATCCTCGCCAAAAGCAGAGGTATGCTGGGCATAGTTCCCGAAGAAATCGACTGCGACTATTTCGATTTCAACGAGGGCAGAGCGTGCGGTATCAATGCCTATCGTGGGGAATATATGGCGCAGTACAGCTGGGCGGAATTCACTCACGCCGCAGTGGACGAGTGGTATAACCAAAT
>CAZDZH010000005.1:0-112931 GCA_964509935.1 uncultured Clostridia bacterium | reverse complement strand
AACAGCTGGTTAAAGCCTTTCCTTTCCCCATTGAATGTATTCAAACAGACAATGGCCCTGAATTTACTAATCTTTTTACTTCTAAAAGAGGCAAACCTACTTTGTTTCAATTAACTTTGAACAATTTAAGTATTAAGCATAAACTAATTAAACCTTTTACACCAAGGCACAACGGCAAAGTAGAACGTTCTCACCGAAAGGACAACGAATATTTCTATGCCACTCATAGGTTTATGTCTTTCGAGGATTTCAAACAACAACTATACGTTTGGAATAGAAAGTATAATTCCTTCCCCATGCGCCCTTTAAAATGGAACTCTCCTGCTCAATACATAAAAGATTTTTTATCTCTCGGTCTGTTACACTAACTTTTTAAAATCTGTCTCATATGTTTGACAAACCTACATTAATTAAAATTCATTCTATATTTTTTTAATAAAATATTTTAAAGGTTCAAAATATTATATAAAAAAAGCGCCCGTTCAGGGCGCTTTTCACTCTTATTGATATTTTATCTTTGCAGACTTTGCAAGAGCCGCGTTTTCATTTCGTAATATTCTATCGTCATATCGACGTAGTGCGCGTGCGGGTTTTCAAAGCGCTGTTCCTCCGACCATATCTCCCTTTCAAGCTGATATTTTACGTACGCGCGTATTTCTTCGATAGACTCTCTCTTATAAACGGCTTTGCCTCCGATAATTACGGGAATCTGCAAGGGTTTAAACGTACAGTTTTCAAAATACCTTTCTCTCCACGGCGAGGACGGGTCTACGTAGCGCAGACGCTTGCGCGATACAATCTCTTCTCCGCTTTGCGCTATCAAATCGGCTACGGCTTTGCCGCTTTCGTCGTAAACCCTGTATACGCTTTTTAAGCCGGGGTTGGTAATCTTTTCGGCATTTTCAGAAATTTTAATTCTCGGCTCAAACGCGCCGCCATTCTCTACCGCGGATAGTTTGTAAACCGCACCGAATACGGGATCGCTTTTGGACGTAATCAGTCTTTCGCCCACACCGAAAATATCCGCTTGCGCATTCTGCGACATAAGAGAGGTTATCGTATATTCGTCGAGGCTGTTGGTAGCGATTATTTTACAGTCGTTCAATCCGTTTTCGTCAAGCATTTTGCGCACTTTGCGCGAGAGATATGCTAAGTCGCCGCTGTCTATGCGCACGCCTTTCAGCCGCTTACCCAAAGGCTGTAAAACCTCCTTGGCTACGCGAATAGCGTTTGGAACGCCGCTCTTCAACACGTCGTAAGTATCTACGAGCAAAAGCGTGGAATCGGGATAAGTCAAGGCGTATTTTTTGAACGCCGTAAATTCGTCGCCGTAAAACATTACCCAGCTATGCGCCATCGTTCCGCTTACGGGTATAGAAAATCGTTTAGCCGCCAGAAGATTCGACGTTGAGCTTACTCCGCCTATATATGCCGCCCTTGCGCCGTATAACGCAGAATCGGCGTTATGCGCCCTGCGAGCGCCGAAATCAGAAACGACTTTGCCATCCGCCGCCCTAACAAGCCTGCTCGCCTTGGTGGCGATAAGCGACTGATGATTTACCTGCAACAATAAAAAAGTTTCTATCAGCTGCGCTTCGATGAGCGTGGCTACTACTGTAATAACAGGCTCGTTCGGGTACATTATCGTACCTTCCGTAAAAGAATACAGATCGCCGCCGAACTTAAAATTTTTAAGATAATTCAAAAACCTTTCGTCGGTAATTCCGTTTTGACGTAAATATTCTATATCTTCTTCGTCGAAACGCAGGTTCAGAACGTATTCGACTATCTGTTCAAGACCGACAAAGACAGAATACCCCCCTCCGTCGGGATTGCGTCGAAAGAACAGGTCGAAAACCACCCTCGTTTTGTAAACGCCGTCGTTGAAGTAACCGTTGCTCATAGTCATTTCGTAAAAGTCCATAAGCATTGTAAGGTTTCTTACGTCTTTGCCCATATTATCACCTATATTACGTTTATCTGACAGGATTTCATTGTTTCGAGAGCCGCGTCGTGTCTTTCAGGCGATACGCCGGCGCAACAGGAAGAATCGACGGTTATTTCGCATTCGGGTAAAAACGCTTTTATACCGAGCGCGTTTGAAACTACGCATATATCCGTGCAAAGCCCGACCAGCTCAATAATATCGGGATTTTCCGATTTCATATCGAGAATCAGCTCTTGGCTGGCAAATCCGTTCTTTTCGTAAACCTTACAACCTTGCGTAAGCTCCGCGATTTGCGAGTTAAGCCGCCAACCGCTAGTGCCTTTGACGCAATGCTTTATCGGAAGAACCCTGCCCTCGCGCGTTGAAAGATAGTTTTCGCCGTGAGTATCGAGCGTAACAATGATATCATACCCCTCTTTCCTTCTGCGCACAATCTTTTCTGCTACTCGCTCTACTATGCCTTTTGCCTCTTTCGAACCGAGACTGCCGTCTATAAAATCGTTCTGCATATCTACAACAATGAGAGCTTTTTTCATAATAGTCCTTTATACTCTGTTTAAAAAATCTACCCTTTCGCGGTGAGAGAGCGGGTATCTCGCCAACCCGTAGCCGTCCAAATCTTCCGCATACATATCCACCGCGCTTATACAGTGATTTTCGTACGTAGTGAAATAATATACGCCCTTATCGGCGTTGCAACAGGAAGTGTAAATGGTTATTTCGCAATCCTTTTCGCCTACTATGCAACAGCCGCGCTGTTGCTCGACGCTTCCGAGAATGTGGAAGAACTGATTAACGCTCTCCTCTTCCGAACTGCCCGAAACTGAATTCATTTTGGTAAAAGCCGCGCGAACGAAACGGGACTGTGAAGAAAGATCCCCCGGTAAGCCCAAAGCGCCCATACCTCGACTGTATGCTTCGAGGGATAGTCCGTCGGCAAAAGTATTATTCGGCTGACGTACGGACAACCCCATATAGTTATTGAGATTAAATAATTGCATATCGAAGGGAGGATTGTTGGTAAGAACGCCTATCGGATTATCGTAAATCTTCATTCCGTCCTTTACACATTCTACCGTAACAGCCCTTTGTCTGTCCGATATTATCCAATGCAGTTGCGCCACAGGTAAATTATCGCTGTACGGAGTAGCCGTTATATTGACGTTTTTCAACAGCTTTAAAGCATCCTCAACAGATTGACAATTACCTAAAATATAAGGAATAAATTCAAATTGCGCTACGTTGATTTTACCTTGCTCTTCCCGATTGTAGACTGCGTTCCCGACGAAATTAAGACCGGCAACGCAAAGCCCCTTTTCGTTTACCGCGTCGTAGTATAACGGATAACCGTCGGACACGTAAGCCATACCTATCATAGCGTAATGTTTGCGAAGATCTCCGGCTCTTCTGAAATTAAACGTAAAATTGCGCGGAGTTACGGTTACTTCCTCCGCATAGGAATAATCGTAATCGAGCGTACGCCCGAAATAGAAATCTTTTGTTTTATAAGTTGCCGCCGTACACATATAAAAACCTCCATTATAATTATAAGATTTTGCGCCGCGATTTAAACGCCGCAGGCTTAGCGATAAACTTTCAAAATTATAAAAACGCCGCAAAGACGTAAGGTCTTTGCGGCAGATTTTCAAATCGCTTTATTCAGTTTACTTTCCGCCTTGCTACTGCGATTCTTATAACTTTTTTCGATTTTTGCTCTTCCTCTGCGGGGGCGGGATCTCCCGCAATGGTAACCTGCATTCCCTGCGCCTGCTTCATCTTAACGTACGCAACCGCGCAAGGGTGCTGTAAGGATTTGTCGCATCCCTCGCAGAAAGGCGCGTAAGTTCCGCACAGGTCATAACCGCACTCTGAGCTGTTAACAAATTTATCGATATCGATAACGCTTTGTATTCTTGCAAGGTTAGCTTCGTTAAGTACGGCGGGTAATTCTTTTAAAAGCTCCAAAGGGGCGTTTTCATTCCACATAATTTTAATCTCCGAATTCTAAATTTAACGCAGGCAGACATTTCACCGATTTACGGTTGATAAAATACGAGATAATCGCGTCGCGTATCGAGTTTAATCAATCGTGCTCAGAACAAAAGCCTTAAATACCTTCGTATTTTTATTATAATACAATTTTACAAAAAATCAAGTATCCTGTTTAAATTTCTTGCACGGTTAAAGAGGAAAATATCTCTTCATACTTTTCTTTTTTAAACGAAATACTGTCTGAAAGAGTCACCGCCGCAGTACCCGCGGCAACTCCGCAGCGCAGTATATCGGTTAGATCGCCGCCGCAAGCAAGCGATTTGGTCGCCGCGGCAACCATAGCGTCGCCCGCGCCTGCGGTGGAATTCATCGCTACGTTTATAGATTTGCAGTAGTACGCTTTATCGCCGTCGGTAATGATTGCGCCGTTTTTACCGAGAGAAAGCAAAACCCTTTCGGCTCCCGCATCAACAAGTTTTCTGCACGCTGATAACGCGCTCTCTTTGCTTTTTACTGTTACCTTTAAAGTCCTTTGAAGTTCGTCGAGGTTGGGTTTAACGAGGTCGACGCCGTATTTTAAAGACTGAGTCAAGCAATCGCCTTCCGCGTCTACTACCTTTTTTACGCCTCGGGGTATGCGGTTTAAAAGCTCGCCGTAATATTCGGCAGACATACCTTTCGCAAGATTACCGGATATTATTACTGCTTCTGCGGATTTCGCAAAGCAGTCTACCGTTTCCACAAGCTCTCTTTGTTTTTCTTCCGGCACTTCGCTTGGTATATCGTTTACTTCCGTAAGCATAGAGCGGCGGTCGATAAACTTATAGTTTTCGGTCACTCTGCCCTCGCACCAGACGAATTTATACAATACGCCCTCTTTATGTAATTCCTGTTCAAACAACTTTCCGTTGTCCTCGTACATAAATCCCGTCGCGAAAGACTGCGCGCCGAGCCGCGCAAGACCTATCGCGGAGTTCAGCGCCTTTCCTGTTAGAAACGTGCGCTTGCTTATTATTCTGTGGCTCATCCCCACCGAAAGCGAATCCACTTCTATATTGACGTCTATACTCGGACTTAAACTAACGCTTAAAATCATTTTTCCCCTATATTATTCGGCGTAATATCAAAAAGCAATTTCATTTTGAAACCTTGCCGAAAATAAAAGCCGCTTATTATCAAGCGGCTTTAGCATTTATTACATAGAAATCATTTGAAGAGTTTCGTAAAGCTCGTAATTAAACTTTTTCTTCATACTTACCGCTTCAATAATATCCATATCTATTATTTCGTTTTTACGGATACCTACCACTCTGTTGCCAATTCCGTCGTTCAGAAGTCTTACGGCTTTATTACCGAACTGCGCCGCGAGCATTCTGTCCGCCATAGAGGGAGATCCGCCCCTCTGAATATGACCTATTGTAGTAGGTCTTACCGAATAGGTTGTTACCGATTGAAGCTGTTTTGCAAATTCGTCCGCGGTGCATACGCCTTCGGCGACTACCACTATGTTGGAGTGCTTACCGTTTGCGCGCGAACGGTTGATTTTCATTACTATATCGTCGAGGTCGAATACGACTTCGGGAACGACTATTATCTCCGCGCCGCTCGCGATGCCTGCGTACAGAGCTATATCGCCGCAACGCCTGCCCATAACCTCGACTACCGAAATCCTCTCGTGCGATGTCATAGTGTCGCGTAGTTTATTGATGACGTCGATACAGGTGTTTACCGCCGTGTCGAAACCCAACGTATAGTCGGTATATTCAAGGTCGTTATCGATAGTGCCGGGAATACCTATGGTAGGAATACCGTAATCTTCGGAAAGGCACTTGGCGCCTCTGAACGAGCCGTCGCCGCCGATGACTACAAGTCCTTCGATGCCCCTTGCTTCGAGAGTTTTAACCGCCCGCTTCTGACCTTCTTTGGTAAGCATTTCAAGACATCTTGCCGTTCTAAGCTTTGTTCCGCCCCTTTGAACGATGTCGGAAACCGAACGCATCTCCATAGACACCATTTCGTCGTCTATAAGACCCTGATAGCCGCGCTCGATGCCGTAGACTTCCATTCCGTAATACAGCGCAGTTCTTACAACAGCCCTGATACAAGCGTTCATGCCGGGAGCATCGCCGCCGCTCGTGAGCAAACCTATCCTCTTCATAAATACATCCTCCGAAAATTACGGTTTCTGCGTGCGGATAATTCCGCAGCCCCCTTTAACGTACGCAATAAACCATTCTCATCATTTCAGTAATTATTATAACAGATAAATTTTACTTTTACAACCCTTTTACGCGTATTTATTCGACTAACTTTATATCTTTTTCGTAAATATAAGCCGATAATTCCGCAAGAAGCCCCCTGCAATAGTTCACGCCGAAGGGCAATTTGTATTTTTTAGCATCTCTTACTATCGCGCAGGTGAGATCGCCTTCGTAATTGGACAGCATTGAAACGAAATCGTCGAAATCGGAATCGGAAAGCGCGCTGGCGTTTAGCCACAGTACGGGTTGTTTAGCCTTAGGCTTTGTTTGAGCCTTTTCTTCCTTAGTTCCGTATGACGAAATATCGAATTCGACAACGTCGTCTAAAATGATGGAAGGTTCTTTTCCTCCGTCCAAATCGAGTTTACCCTTTACCGTTACTATCTTGTCGTTTGCGATTGCCGCTTTTACTCTTTCGTAAATAGCGGGGAAAGCCACGCATTCGATAGAACCGTAAACGTCTTCGATTGTAAGAAACGCCATAAACGCGCCCGTGCGCTTTGTAGTAGTGCGGCGGTAGGCGGAAATTATGCCGCCCATCTGCACCTGCATACCGTCCTGAACGGAGTTGTAGGTTCTCGTGCCGTCCTCGTCCTCTACATAGTCGTCAAGGAGAGAACAGTTGAACGAATAATCCTTGAAAGCGGACATATACTTTTCAAACGGGTGACCGCTTACGTAAACGCCGAGTACCTGCTTTTCCTTGGATAGTTTTTCCATAAGTTCGTATTCGGGTATATCGGGGTATACTACGTCAAGTTTTTCTTCGGCGATAAAATCACCGAAAAGGCTCATCTGCGCGCTGTTTTTCTGCTTGTTTATGCCGACAGCCCTTGCGTAAAGGTCATCGTAAACGGCAAACAATCGCGAACGCGGCACTCCCATTTCGTCGAAAGCGCCAGCAAGAATCAACCCTTCGAGTATCCTTTTGTTTATAAAGCCCGCGCAACGCAGAACAAAGTCGGGGAAGTCCCTGAATTTGCCGTTTTCGCTCCTCTCCTTAATAACCGCGTCGATTGCGCTCTGCCCCGTTCCCTTCAACGCCGAAAGCCCGAAACGCACGCCGTCGTTTTCTACCGAGAATATTGTTTTACTCATATTTATGTCGGGGGGAAGCACTTTCATTCCCTTTTCTTTTAAATAGAGTACGTATTTGGTTATTTCGTCTATCTTGTTTAAGCGGTTATTAAGAAGTGCGCAGATAAATTCCTTACAGTAATATTTTTTAAGCCACGCCGTCTGATACGCGAGCGTAGCGTATGCTGCGGCGTGGGATTTATTGAACGCGTACGAGGCGAAACCTTCCATATCCGCGAAAATTTTTGCCGCTACTTCCGCAGAAATGCCGTTATTTACGCAGCCTACTATATGCGAACCGTTTGTGTCGCTTATGCCGCCGTTAATAAACTTTTCTTTCTGCGCCATAAGAGTCTTTTTATCTTTCTTGCCCATTGCTCGGCGCACAAGGTCGGCTTCGCCGAGAGAAAAGCCTGCGAGGAACTGGAATATCTGCATTACCTGTTCTTGATAGACGGGTATTCCATAGGTTACCTTTAATATCTTCTCCTCTTCGGGGCAGTCGTATTCGATAGGCTCTTCGCCGTGCTTTCTGCGGCAGAAACTATCGATAAACCTCATCGGTCCGGGGCGATAGAGCGAAACTCCCGCTATCAGGTCTTCGAGGCAGTCGGGTTTCAAGGTTTTCATAAACTTTTTCATGCCGCCTGCTTCAAGCTGGAACACGCCGTCGGTGTCGCCTTCGGAAATAAGAGCGTACGCGCCGTCGTCGCAATAGCCGATTTTATTGAAATCGACCTCTATTCCGTGATTTTCGCGAATATAATCGAGGCACTTTTTAATATCGGTTAAAGTGACCAGCGCAAGGAAGTCCATTTTCAGCATACCTAGGGCTTCGATTTCCTTGGCAACGAACTGAGTGGTTATATCCTCGCCGTTCCTCGAAAGCGGAACGTTGTCTGCAATTTTTTTACGGCAGATAACTACGCCCGCGGCGTGCATACCCGTCTGTCTGGGCATACCTTCTATCTGCATAGCCATTTCGATTACGCGGTGCAATGTAGCGTCCGTTTCGTACATCTCGCAGAATTCGCTGTTGCGCGCGGCTTTAAGTTCGTTCAGTTTACCCTCTATATCAGCCCTCTTATCGGGGTCCTGCTCGGCTTCCATTTTGGCTTTGGTGGATTCTATTCTCCTGCCCAACAGGTCGCCGATAGAGGTTTTGCCGTCCATTATCTTTGTCAGCCTGTCCGTTTCGGAATAGGGAACGCGCATAACCCTGCCTACGTCTTTAATGGAGTTTTTCGCCGCCATAGTGCCGAACGTAACTATCTGACACACGTTTTCGGGGTGATATTTCTGCCTGACGTATTCTATCGTTTCCTCGCGCCTGTCCGTACAGAAGTCTATATCGAAGTCGGGCATCGAGACGCGATCGGGATTGAGGAATCTTTCAAACAGCAAGTCGTATTGCAGGGGTTCGACGTCGGTAATGCCTATCGAGTAGGCGACGATAGAGCTTACGCCCGAGCCGCGCCCGGGACCTACGGGTATGCCCTGCTCTTTCGACCAGTTTATAAAGTCCCATACTATCAGATAATATTCGGCGTAACCCATACGGCAGATTACGTCGAGCTCGTAATCCGCGCGTTCCCTCTCGCGCGAAGTGACCTCGCCGTAACGGCGTACAAGTCCTTCGTCGGTGAGTTTTCTAAGATACTGTTCAGGCGTAGAACCGTCGGGCGGTTCGTACCCGGGAATTAAGGTCATATCCCTTATCGGGTAGCCCTTTTTATCGAGGTTGAACGCAGGCTCGGTAACCTTATCGGCGATTGCTCGCGTATTCGTTATCGCCTTTGGGTAAGCCGCAAAAAGTTCAGCCATCTGGTCGCCCGATTTGAAATAAAATTCCTGCGAATCGAACTTCATACGCTTGGGGTCGTCGAGCGTCTTTTTCATCTGTATGCACATAAGGACGTCCTGCATTTCGGCGTCCTGTTTGGTAAGATAATGCACGTCGTTGGTTGCGACTATCTCCACCCCTATTTTATCGGCTAGTTTGACGAGCAGAGGAAGCACACGCTTTTCTTCGGGTATTCCGTGATCCTGTATTTCTATGTAAAAGTCGTCGCCGAAGGTATTTTTAAGGTCGAGAGCCATCTCTTCCGCGCCCTCCGAATCGCCGTTTAAAAGCCTTCTTGGTATTCCGCCCGCAAGGCAGGCAGAAAGGCAAATTACGCCTTCCGAATGTTCTTTAAGCGCTTTATAGTCTATCTTCGGCTTATAGTAGAATCCGTCCACGAACGCCATGGAATCGAGCTGAATGAGGTTTTTGTAGCCCTGTTTGTTCTTGGCGAGAAGGATAAGGTGTTCGGCAGTGTTGGAAGATTTATCGTTCATATCCTTGGTCATATAAAATTCACAGCCGATTATATATTTTAAGCCGGCAATCGCGGCTTTTTCCGCAAAATGCAGAGTGCCGTACATATTGCCGTGGTCTGTTATACATACGGTGTCTACGCCGTTTTTCTTACAATAATCTATTAAATTGTCAATTTTACAAGCGCCGTCGAGCAGAGAATATTCCGTGTGAAGGTGAAGATGAACGAAATCCGTCATAATTTTTCCTGTATGTATTATTTATTAAATGAGTTGATTTGCAATTTCCGTTATTTTACGCATACGGTGGTTGATACAGCTTTTGGTTATGTTAAGCCTGTCGGCAAGCTCCTGCATAGAAGCGTTGGGGTCAGCAAGCCGCGCTTCCGCCACGTCGAACAGGATTTTGTCGAGGCTCTTTAATCCTATGGTCTGCGAAATGGTTTCAATCGATTTAATCTGTGCAACCGACGCGGTTACCGTCTTATCAATATTAGATACGGAACAGTTATTTATTCTGTTCTCGTTATTGGTTTTATCTTTAAGCTCTACTATTTTATTCAGCTTATCAAGGCAGTTAAACGCCGACATTGCGTTTAAAAGGTCTGAAATAACCTCTTTGCTCTTTACGTACACAACCGCGCTGTCCTTGCGCGAAACAAGCTTTGCAAGTATTTCAAAATCGCACAACAGGTCGCAGAAATCGCTTGCCGTAATTTTATTGGCGAACACAACCTCGAAATGATAGCCCGTCCTCGAATAGGTCTGTTCGTCGGGTAGGGTGCAGCTGCCGCCGCCGAGAAACGCGCCCGAAAGGTAAGCGGCTTTGCAACATTCGCTTTCCACAAGCTTTTCGTCAATACCGAAGATTAAGGAAACGCCGTCGTCGCGTTTTTTAATAATCTTGGCTTCTATCAAAAGCTCTTCGGTTTTTTCGCTCACGCATTCAAAGGTAAGTTTGCCCCTACCCGTTAGATTATCGTATTTTACATCCGCCGCGTTCAGCGTAACGCCGAAAGAATTTTCAAGCATATCGCATAAAAATTCCGCCGTGCGCACGTTTTCGGTTACCAACTCGAAGCCGAAATTGCCGCCAAGCGAAACTATGCTTCCGCTTGTCCGGATAAAAGCCGAAAGGAGAGCAAGCTTACAGCACCTGTTCTCCGCTCGGTTTTCTATAATTTCTTTTTTGATTTCTTCCGTAAAATTCTGCATTTTTATTTCTCTGCCGCTATGATTTAGGGTCGTAGCAAATTAAAGCCGCGCCTTATATTCCGAAAAGCGGAATTTCGGCAATCTGCCGTCGATATTGTCAATTCTGTCCAACGGAACGGAAGCCTCGCTTAAAAGCTCTTCGGCTATCGCCGTATCCCCTACCCTGTCCGCGGAATGAGCGTCTGAATCTATGATAAATCTGACCCCCGTTTCCGCCATAGCGTTCAATTCTTCCGCCGAAACGTGCCTCTTCTTCGTGTTGATTTCGATATACGTTCCGCAATCGGCGCAGACCTTTGCCACCTCTACAAGGTTACAGTAACATTTATAATTTATATGCGTGATAATATCTATCGGATTGTTTTTTACTGCGTTTATATACGCTTTCGTAGTTAAATCAATCACGTTTTGAGAAGGCTTTTTGCCAAGTTTATACGCCGTATAGTTTTTAACGAGAATATTCCACATATCCGAAAAGCTTTTGTAACGCAAAGCTTCGTGGATTCCGCATAGATAAATATCGAAATTTACGAGGTCCTCCCTCTTCATATCGGTATCCCCGTCAAGCGAAATGAGATTACTTTCCATTCCCAGAAGCACTTTTACACCGGTAATTTTTTCCGCCTCTACAATTTCGCTTTGCAAATCGGTTAAATTTTTGCGTTTGAGCCCGAACAGAAGGTGGTTAAAACCGTGGTCGGTTATGGCAATCTGTTTCAAACCGAGTTTTTTTGCTGCGTTAGCGTTTTCGAATACGGTATTTTTGCCGTGAGAATACGGCGTATGCGTATGATAATCACCTGTAAGTATCATCGAAATCTCCTATGTATTCAACTTCTTCTTCAAGCGTAACGCCGAATTTTTTATAGACGGAAAGTTTAACGATTTCAATAAGCAGCCTAACCTGTTTTGCCGTGCCGTTTTTATTTATGATAAAATTTGCGTGTTCTTCCGAAACGAAAGCCCCGCCGATTGCCGCTCCTTTAAGCCCCGTATCTTCTATAAGCTTACCCGCGCTGATATTTTCAGGATTTTTAAACACGCACCCGCAACTTTTGCCCTTAGGCAGTTTTTTTCTTGCAAGCCTGAATTTTTCAGTTCTTTGATTAATAGTTGCGCGGTCGCAGGGAGAAACGGTGAGATATGAACCGAGAACAAGACATTTTCCGTTCTGCATCGCGCTGTGTTTATAAGAAAAGCCGCAAGCCGCATTTGATAAGGTGCGAATCCCGCCGTCATAGATTATTACCGAGCGCACGACCGAACCGATATATTCGCCGCCCGCGCCGCCGTTCATATAAGTCAGCCCCCCGACGGTGGCAGGTATGCCGTAAAGAAATTCCGTTCCTGTAAGGAAATTTCTCTTGCAGTATTTTAGTATCTCGGCAACAGTCGTTCCCGCAAGCGCTAAAATTTCGTTTCGGTTTATCCTTATTATTCCCTTTAATTTCGCCGTAGAAACGACGCACCCATCGAATCCGCCGTCGGCGGCAAGAACGTCTGAACCGTTGCCCAAGCAAACGAAAGGCGTGTCGGTATCAGTCAATCTGTCGTAAACCGCTACGGCTTCGGGAATATTTTTCGGGAAATAGGCAGTTTCAGCGTTACCGCCCAGACCGTAAGTAGTATTTTCGGCAAAATTGAAACCGTTTACTCTGGCAGTCCGATTAAACCGCTCTTTTGCGTCCGCATTGACAATCGAATATCCGCTTTTATATGATAACATTTTTTTATCGCTTTTTCAATTACTTTAACAAAGTTTTCAACATATTTATATCGCCGTTTTCTGCCGCCGTATTTATCTGTGCAAAAAAACTTTCGCTGACGAAAGATTTAAGGGCGCACTCGAAAGTTAAATTTTCCATCTGACGCAGACTGTCGGAATACAAAGTCGCTCCGTCTTTGAACAGCCCTATTTTATCGTAATCGTCACACTCTTTGACCAGGTATTCTACGAACGTCTTGCAAGCCGAATATTTTGCCGCATCTTTTGAAAGTATGGATACGTTCTGATATAAATCGTTAAATTGAGTAATCGCCTTAATTTGATAACTTACCCCGCGCGTAATTAATCTGTATACGTCGCGCTGAGTACCTAAAAGATATTTGTATTTACCGTTGATAAGCTGCACGTACGCGCTTGCGCCGCTTAATTCAGCCGCTCCGTTTAATCCAGTCAATAGTGCGGCTGCCTTATACAGGTTTTCCTTGCCGGTGTTTATTACCGTGTTTTGCGGCGACGCGTCTGAAAAATCACCGTTTCCGTCAACGCATAAAAGGCAATAACCGCCGCGACACCAAGTTTTATATGCGAAATTGACTGCGTTGATAAATCCGTCCAATCCGTAAAAACCAGCCTGATAGGAAATTATATCAGGAACGTTTCCGCCCTTTAAGTTAGCCCGAGCCGCCTCTGCGGATATTGCCGTAACCACGGCGTACGTTTTACTCTTTCTGAACAGCGAGTCGGCTTTATTCTGCAAAAACTGCGCGCGCGAACCTTTTCCGCCCTCGAACCCGTCAATCTGCCAAATCGTAATAACCTGCATAGACTGACCCGCTTCGGCAGTTTCTTTGCGGCAAGTTCCCATAACGGGCGTAATGACGCAAACGAAAATTAAAATCGCCAATAATATTATGCGCTTTTTTGTAAGCATAAAATATTATATTTAATATTTTTCAGAAAAATACATAGGGGATTATTCCGTTCGGAATAATCCCCCCGCTTAAACGCAAAAGCGAAAACGCTTTAACGGTTAAGCTATATATCAAAGCGTTTCCGCTTGTAAAATTATAATGGGCAAATAAATAAGAAATATACGCAAAAAGAATCGGCGGCAATCGCGGTTGCCGCCGATTCTTATTTAAATAAGTCCCTATACATATGTTAAATTTACAATAAAAGGCGCAGTTTAAAGATAAGCTACGCCAATTACGTCGTATTTTTGATTCAAAAATCAGTCCTCATCATCTTCTTCGGGCAGATCGACGTTGTGATAAACGTTTTGAACGTCGTCGAGTTCTTCAAGCTTATCTATCATTTTTTGGAAAGTAGCAAGCTTGTCCTCGGGAAGCTGAATATAATTCTGGGGAATCATTTTAATTTCGGCTTCGAGGAAGGTTACGCCTTTATCTTCGAAGTATTTTCTTACCGAAGAGAATGCTTCGGGGGTAGTATAAACTTCGTAAACGTCCTCTTCCACGGTATAGTCATCCGCCTCAGCTTCGAGGCAGTATTCCATCATAACGTCCTCGTCGAGAGCGACCGTTCTTTCAATTACGATAACGCCCTTATTGTCGAACTGATAGCTTACGCAACCCGGCTTGCCCATCTGTCCGCCGCATTTGGACATAGTTGACGATATATCGCCCGAAGTACGGTTTACGTTGTCGGTAAGCGTTTTGATTATAACCGCAGAACCTGCTACGCCGTAGCCTTCGTAGGTAAGCTCTTTATAATCCTTTCCGGAGAGTTCGCCCGCCGCCTTTGCAATAGACCTCTTGATATTGTCGTTGGGCATATTCGCAGCCTTAGCCTTTGCTATTACGTCGGCAAGCTTAGAGTTGGTTTCGGGATTAGGGTTGGATTTAGCCGCAACCGCAAGCTCTCTGCCTATCTTGGTAAACATAGCACCGCGAGCCGCGTCTGTTTTACCCTTTTTTGCCTGTATATTATGCCATTTGGAATGTCCTGACATCGTTTATTACCTCTTATTTTACTTTTAATGTGTACATTGCGACAGCCGCCGAAACCGCGGCGTTTAAACTTTCGCAGGTATCGCGCATGGGTATTCTTATTTTGTAATCGGATTTATTTCTAACCTCTGCGCTTACTCCGTTACCCTCGTTGCCTATGCATAGGCAAAACCTTTCAGGAGAAGTAAATTTGAAAATATCCTCTCCGCTCATATCGGCGGTTATTAAAGGTGTATCTTCCAAAGCCGAAAAAACTTCTTCGTAGCCGCCCGTATGGATATTTACGAAAAATATACCGCTCATACTCGCGCGAACGGCTTTCGGGGAAAACGCGTCGGTGCAGTTTACAAGATATATATCTTCGTATCCCGCCGCGTTTGCCGTTCTTATAATAGTGCCGAGATTACCCGGGTCCTGCAATTTATCCAGCAAAAGGCAATTACCTTTCGGTTTTTTTACCGATAAATCTGGGATTTTTACGGTTGCAAGAGCGCCCTGCGGCGTTTTTTCGGTGGAAATAAAGCCGAAAAGCTCTTCGGAGACGACTACGGGATTTATAAACGATTGCGCATATTCCTGCGTGCAGATTATCTGCGTAACGGGCATATTTGCCTTTACGCATTCACACACGGGCTTTATGCCCTCCACGATATATTCGCCGTATTCGCGCCTGTACTTTTTATCGCCGAGCGCGATAATTTTTTTTGCAAGCGGATTCGACCTGGAAGTTATAATCATAAATCCGAAAGCCCCATAAAAAGCTTAGGGTAGCCGCTTTCGCGCTACCCGTAAAACCTTATTAAACTGCCGCCTTAGCCTTTTCAGCGAGCTGAGCAAACGCAGCCGCGTCGTTAACGGCAAGGTCAGCCAAAACCTTACGGTTCAAGTTGATTCCCGCAACTTTAAGTCCGTGCATAAATTTCGAATAGGAAAGACCGTTGATTCTTGCAGCAGCATTTATACGGGCGATCCACAGCGAACGCATATCGCGCTTTCTAAGCTTTCTGCCTACGAAAGCGTAATTCAAGCTCTTCATTACAGCTTCTCTTGCGATTCTGTAAGACTTGGACTTGTTGCCGAAATAGCCTTTGGAAAGGCGGAATATCTTTCTGCGCTTCTTTAAAGCGTTTACCGATCTCTTAATACGCATATGACTTGTCCTCCTTTATGCCTTGTAAGGAATCATACTCTTTACGGTAGATTCCTGAGTGGTAGAAACGAGCGTGTTCTGACGCAAATTTCTCTTTCTCTTTCTGTTCTTTGTTTCTGCTTTGTGATTCTTGCCGCTATGAGGTCTCTGAACCTTACCGCTTGCGGTAAGCCAGAAACGCTTTTTGGAACCACTATGTGATTTCTGCTTAGGCATATATTTATCCTCCAATGATTTTTTACTGATTTATAAAAGCAAGCTTAATATAAAGCCGACTTGTCAAACTTTTGCGGGCGAGAGCATCATTATGATGTTTCTGCCCTCGGTAACGGGCTTTTTATCCTGAACCGCTTTGCCGCCGAGCCCTGCGAAAAAGTCCTCCATAACCTTAACGCCCTGATACGCCCTCGCGTTTTCGCGACCTTTCATTCGTATGGAAACCTTAACCTTATTGCCCTGCTCTAAAAACTTTACGCACTGCTTGGTTTTTACCGCTATATCTCCAACGTCGATAGTCATAGAAAGGCGGATTTCCTTAATCTCTACAATCGTCTGGTTTTTACGGCTTTCCTTGTCTTTTTTCGCCTGCTCGTACTTGAATTTGGAATAATCCATAATTTTGCATACGGGCGGCTGTGCGTTGGGCGAAATTTTAACTAGGTCGAGTTCCGCTTCTTCCGCAAGGTCGAGCGCCTGCGCCGCGGACATTACGCCTATCATCTGACCGTCGGAGGCGATAACTCTCACCTCTCTGTCCCTGATCGCCTGATTAACCTGATATAACTCTCTTTTTTCCATATACTCCCATTTAATTAAAAAAATCGGGTTACGCAAAGTAACCCGATTAATGCAAAATAACCTTTAAAGCTTTTCTTTTACATTATTTGCCGTTGAACCTACGTACGCGGCGAAAGGGGTTAACCTTTGCTTACCCGTATATAATACAACGTATTTAGATAATTGTCAAACGTTTTTTATCAGAAAATCACCTTTTTCTTATCTTCGCGCACGACAAGATTTTCAAAATCTTCCTTAGACATATTTACCTTCTCTTCTACGCCGCGTTTATTGACGTTTACGGTGCCTTCTTCCGCCTCTTTATCGCCGACTACGAGGACGTAAGGTATCCTTTCAAGCCTTGCTTCGCGGATTTTATAGCCGATTTTTTCGTTTCTCGTATCGACTTCCGCGCGAATTCCAAGCTCCTGCAAATCTGCGCAAACTTTCAAAGCGTAATCCCTCGTCCTGTCGGTTATAGGAAGAACTTTAACCTGCGTAGGGCACATCCAGAGAGGGAACGCGCCCGCGTACTTTTCAATTAGGAATGCAAGCGTTCTTTCATAGCAACCGATAGACGAACGATGAATAACGTAAGGCGTCTGCTTAGTGCCGTCCACGTCGATATACTGCATCTCGAAGCTTTCGCCTGCGGCGAAGTCTATCTGAATGGTAATTAGCGTATCTTCCTTGCCGTGTACGTTTTTAATCTGCACGTCGAGCTTAGGTCCGTAGAACGCCGCCTCGTCGTCCGCTTCGACGTAATCTATGCCGATGTCGTCGAGAATGGTTTTCATCATAGCTTCGGTCTTGTTCCATGCTTCGTCGTTATCAATATATTTATCCGACTTGGACTTGCCTCGCTTTGAGAAACGGAAAGATACGTCGTCGCGCATACCGAGACAGTCGAGGATATAGTAAGACAAATCGAGGCAACGTTTAAACTCTTCTTCAACCTGTTCTTTGGTACAAATAATATGACCGTCGGACAGGGTAAACTGTCTTACGCGGATAAGTCCGTGCATTTCGCCCGAAGCTTCCTTTCTGAATTCGGTAGCAGTTTCGGAATATCTGCAAGGCAAATCCCGATAGGATTTAAGTCCGTTTTTGAATATCTGATACTGGAACGGACAGGTCATTGGTCTTAACGCCATTATTTCCTCGCCGTTAGCGCTTTCGCCTTTTTCGTCAACCTCTCCGAGAATGAACATTTTGTCGCGGTAATGATACCAGTGCCCCGAAATTTTATATAGGTCGGACTTAGCCATATTGGGGGTTTTCGTTATCATAAAACCGCGCTTTGCCTCTTCGTCCTCGACGAAGCGCGTAAGAATCTGTAAAATTTTAGCGCCTTTGGGCATAAGAATGGGCAAGCCCTGACCTACTACGTCGCTGGTCATAAATATGCCGAGTTCGCGACCGAGCTTGTTGTGGTCGCGCTTTTTGCTCTCTTCGACTGCGGCGAGATATTCGTCCATCTGGCTCTTCTTTTCAAACGCGGTGCCGTAAATGCGCGTAAGCATCTTGTTCTTTTCGTTTCCGCGCCAATATGCGCCCGTAAGCGAAATTAGTTTGAACGCCTTTATTTTACCGGTAGAGGGCAAATGAGGTCCGCGGCAGAGGTCGGTGAACGAGCCCTGCTTATAGAAAGAAATCACCGCGTCTTCGGGTAAATCCCTGATGAGTTCAACTTTATATTTTTCGTTGTACTTGGACATAAGCTCGATAGCTTCTTCCCTAGGGAGCTCGAAGCGCGTTATAGGCGAATTAGCTTTGATAATTTTAGCCATTTCCGCTTCGATTTTTGCAAAATCTTCCTGCGTTATGGGGGTTTTGAAGTCTATATCGTAATAAAAACCATTTTCTATTACGGGACCTATCGCAAGGTTGCAGGTGGGGAATATGGTCTTGACCGCCTGCGCAAGCACGTGCGAACAGGTATGGCGGTATACGTCAAGCCCTTCCTTGTCTTTTAGCGTAACTATTTCGAGATTGTCGCCTTCTTTAAGCGCAGCGGACAAATCGGTAAGTTCGCCGTTTATCTTTGCGGCTACCGCCGCCCTTGCAAGCCCTTCGGATATAACTGCCGCCGCCCGCGCGCAATCGGCTCCCTCTTCGAGCGCGAGTTCTTCACCGTTCTTCAAAAATACTTTCATATAATACCTCTCGTATGAGTAATTCACAAATATATCTCAATCGTATACGGCGCGTTACGTTTTCGCAAACCGAAAGAACAATAAAAGCGCCCTTAAACTTACAGACGAGTTTAAGGACGCAAAATTCGAATTTGCGCGGTTCCACCTTAATTGCCGAAACGACCGCTTTTGCGGCTTGCCGACTGAACGCAAAGCGGTTTCCCGTTCTCCTGCGGAATACGCGCCTTACAGCCTGTGTGCGCGCTCTCTGTAATTCCCTCGGCGGTACTTGTCTTTACCATCGGTTTGCCTAGATTGATTAGAATAATCATATTACTTTTTTTAATTTTTGTCAACACTTTGACGGTCAATAGGCGCAAAAATATTTGCCAAAAAAGATTGGGTTATGTATAATTATTATAATTACGTTTAAAGGATAATATATAGATATGGCTTACACCGACTTTAACGAAGTAGAAAAAAAATGGATAGATTACTGGGATAAAAACGGCACGTTCCACACTGATCTGCACGATTTTTCCAAACCCAAATATTACGTCCTCGATATGTTCCCCTACCCCTCTGGGGCGGGACTGCACGTAGGACACCCCGAAGGCTACACCGCTACCGATATTATTGCAAGAATGAAGAGAATGCAGGGATATAACGTTCTGCATCCGATAGGCTTCGACAGCTTCGGTCTGCCAGCCGAACAGTTTGCGATAAAGACGGGGCATCATCCCGGAGGCTTCACGCAGGACAATATCAAAACTTTCACCTCTCAGCTTAAAATGCTGGGGCTTTCGTACGACTGGACGCAGACCGTGTCTACCTGCGATCCCTCCTATTACAAATGGACTCAATGGATATTCAAGCAACTTTGTAAGGAAGGGCTTGCAAGGTACGTCGAAACGCCCGTAAACTGGTGCGAAGAGTTGGGAACGGTTCTCGCCAACGACGAAATAATCGACGGCAAGAGCGAGCGCGGCGGCTATCCCGTGGTGCGCAAGAATATGAAACAATGGGTAATAGACATTAACAAGTACGCCGAAAGGTTGCTTGAAGGTCTTGACGAGCTTGACTGGCCTGAATCTTCCAAGACTGCGCAGAGAAACTGGATAGGCAAATCGGTAGGAGCAAACGTAGATTTCGCAATCGACGGTAGCGACGAAAAATTTACCGTTTTCACAACCCGCTGCGACACGCTGTTCGGCGCAACCTACTGCGTGCTCGCGCCCGAACATGCGCTTGTTGATAAAATTACAACACCTGAGCAGAGAGCAGAAGTAGAAGCTTATAAGGCGGTCTGCGCAACCAAATCCGAACTTGAAAGGACGGAACTCAACAAGGACAAGACTGGCGCATTTACGGGCGCGTACGCCGTAAATCCCGTAAACGGCAATAAAATCCCCGTATGGATTTCCGATTACGTTTTAACTTCTTACGGCACGGGAGCTATTATGGCAGTTCCCGCACACGACACGCGCGACTACGAATTCGCCAAAAAATTCAATTTGCCTATAATTCAAGTGCTTGAAGGCGGAGATATTGAAAAGGAAGCGTGGACGCAGGACGGAGTTCATATCAATTCGGAATTTTTAAACGGTCTCAACAAACAGGACGCCATAGACAAGATGGCCGAATGGCTGACCGAACATAAATGCGGCAAAAAGACGGTTACTTATAAGCTCCGCGAATGGATATTCGCGCGGCAGCGCTATTGGGGCGAACCTCTGCCCGTAATTCACCTTGAAAACGGCGAGGACGTACTTTTAGAGGATAGCGAACTTCCCCTCGTCCTTCCCGAAATGGACGATTATAAGGCGCACGGCGGAAACGCTCCGCTTGAAAACGCGACCGAATGGGTAAACGTAACCTATAATGGCGTCAAAGGCAAGAGAGAAACCACAACAATGCCCGGCTCGGCAGGGTCTAGCTGGTACTTCCTCCGCTATTGCGACCCCGACAACGACAAGGAATTTGCTTCCTACGATTTATTGAAGCACTGGATGCCGGTAGATTTTTACTGCGGAGGCAAGGAACACCTTGTAGGGCATTTGCTGTATTCAAGATTCTGGAACAATTTCCTATTCGACAAGGGTTACGTTCCCTGCAAAGAACCGTTCAAAAAACTGTTCCATCAGGGTATGATTCTCGGCGAGGACAACGAAAAAATGTCCAAATCGAAGGGAAACGTTATAAACCCCAACGACATAGTGCGCGATTACGGAGCGGACGTTTTAAGAATGTACGAAATGTTTATGGGGCCCGTAGCGGACACAAAGCCCTGGAATACCGCGAATATCGAGGGCGTAAAGAAATTTATCGATAGAATTTACAGACTGTATTGCGAAACTGACTCCGTTTCGGAAAAGCCCAACGCCAACCTCGAAAAGATATATAACCAGACGGTTAAAAAGGTGGGCGAAGATTACGAAGCGCTTAAAGTTAACACAGCTATTTCGCAGATGATGATTTTCGTAAACGCCGTTTACAAGGAAATAGCGGACGGCAACTCTTTCCCCGTGGAATACGCGGAAGGGTTTATTAAGCTTCTAAATCCCGTCATTCCTTTCCTTACCGAAGAGATATGGAATACCGTTTTAGGGCACGAAGGCACGATATCTTACGAAAGCTGGCCCACATTCGACGAAAGCAAATGCGGCGAGGATTCATTCGAATACGCGGTGCAGGTAAACAGCAAAATTAAGGCTAAAATTTATCTTCCTGCGGACGCAAACGCGGAGGAAGCCCGCAAAGTCGCCCTCGATAACGCCGAAGTTGCAGCGGCTGTGGACGGAAAAGCCATTAAAAAATTTATTTTCGTACCCAAACGCCTTATAAATATCATAATCTGATTAAACATAAGGAATGTAATTACGAAATACGTAAAAAAGCCCTGCGGCAACGACTTTGACGCAGGGCTTAAAAATTTTTTAACGAGAATAGTTTTAATAAAAAGAAGTCAAATCTTTTAGAAGGGCGACATATTTTTCGGCAAGGGCGGATAAAACCACTTTATTATTCGTTATATAACCGATTTCCATATAGTCGTCTGCTTCGAGAGGTATGGCGACTATGTTGTCGCCGTTAAGCTCTTCGCTGATGACCCCGCTCGAAATCGTATATCCGTCAAGCCCGACAAGGCAATTAAAGAGCGTAGCCCTGTCGCGCACCCTGATGTTTTTCGCGCTGTAAAGAGTGGAAAGAATCTCTTCCGAGAAATAGAAAGAATTGTGCTCGCCCTGTTCAAAAGTAAGGCACGGATAGGTTTGCAAATCAGATAAGCTCACTTTATTCTTTGACGCGAGCGGACTAGTTTTGCCCACAAATACGTGAGGTTTAGCAGTAAACAGGGGCGTAAAACTCAAATCGTTCTGTTTTAACACCTTGTTTATAACCGCCTGATTGAACGCATTTTTGTACAGTACGCCAACTTCGCTTACAAGGCGCGCCACGTCCTCGATAATTTCATAGGTCTGCGTTTCGCGCAGGCGGAAGTCGTATTCTTCCGCGCCCGTTTGTTTTATAAGCGATACGAACGCGTCCACCGCGAAAGAGTAATGCTGGCACGAAACGCAGAAATCGCGCTTACCCGCCTTTTTCCCCTTATATTTTTCTTCGAGAAGGTTAGCCTGCTCTACCACCTGCCTGCAATACGCCAGAAGTTCTTCGCCCTCGGGAGTAACGCTAACGCCCCTGTTCGTGCGCTTAAAAATGCAGACTCCCAGCTCGTCCTCAAGCTCTTTTACCGCTTCTGTAAGGCTGGGCTGCGATATAAAAAGCCGTTTTGCCGCCGTGCTGAATTTACCGTTTTCGGCTATACAGATTACGTATTTTAATTGCTGTAAAGTCATTTTATAAATTTTAAGCCCACGATTTCACGCGGGCTTTCTTCTTATAAATTTTTTATAAATTTTCTATAACCTTTACAAGGTCGCCTACCGTCTTTATTTCGGCCACCTTATCGTCGGGTATGGTTTTGCCTGTGTTGTCTTCGAGCGTCATCAACATTTCGACTACGTCGAGACTGTCTGCGCCGAGGTCCTTGATAATATCGCTGTCCAAAGTAATTTTGGATTTGGGAATATCAAGCTGTTCGGAAAGCAATTTTGCTATTTCTTCAAACATTCAGTTTTCTCCTCTTATTTATTTTATTAAATTTTATATTAAAAGTCGGACAATGTCAAGTGCTTTTTTAATTTGCCTGCTTTTTAACCTGTTTCAAGGATAGTCCTATGCGCTGTTTTTTGACGTCAATGCTTATAATAACCGCCTTAACCTGCTGACCGACTTTGAGCACGTCCGAGGGATGGCGGATAAATCGGTCGCATATTTCAGAAACGTGCACCAACCCGTCCTGATGAACGCCTATATCTATGAACGCGCCGAAGTCGATTACGTTTCTTACCGTGCCTTCTACCTCCATACCTACGGCGAGGTCCTCTATTCCCATAATATCCTTGCGCAGTTTAGGCGCGGGGAGCGAATCGCGTATATCCCTGCCCGGCTTGATGAGTTCCGAAATTATATCGTTCATAGTCGCCCTGTCCAGCTCGCAATAAGCGGCGGCTTTGTCCTCTCCGAAAGATTTCACCTTTTCGGGCAAGTCTTTAAGATTATTGTTTTTAACGTCGTCCGTAGAATAGCCGAACAGCGACAAAAGTTTTTCGGCTTTTTTATAGCTTTCGGGATGAACGGCGGTATTATCCAGTATATTATTTCCGTCTGTTATTCTCAAAAAGCCCGCGCATTGTTCGTACGCTTTCGCGCCGAGCTTGGAAACCTTTAAAAGCTGTTTCCTTTCGGTAAACTTGCCGTTCTCTTCCCTGTAAGCGACTATATTTTTAGCTATGCCCGAATTCAGCCCCGCAACGTAGCGAAGCAAAGAAACGCTTGCTGTGTTAAGATCGACGCCAACCGAGTTTACGCAGTCTTCGAGCACTCCGCCAAGAACGCTGTCCAGCCTTTTCTTATCCATATCGTGCTGATACTGACCGACGCCTATCGATTTAGGGTCGATTTTTATGAGTTCAGCCAACGGGTCCTGCAACCTTCTTGCTATCGATATAGCCGAACGCAAAGTCAAATCGTAATCGGGAAATTCTTCCACGGCGAGAGGACTTGCCGAATAAACGCTTGCGCCCGCTTCGTTTACCACCGCGTAGGACACGTTGCCGTCCACCTCTTTCAGCAGGTCGGCTACAAAAATTTCGGTTTCCTTGCTCGCGGTGCCGTTGCCTATGGAAATTACGTTTACGCCGTGTTTTTTTATTAAGTCTTTGATTATTTTTTTACTCTCTTCGATTTTATTGTGAGGAGGCACGGGATAGATTACTGAAGTTGCCAAAACCTTGCCCGTCTCGTCAACCACCGCTACTTTACAGCCCGTTCTGTACCCGGGGTCGAGTCCCAGCGTTACCTTACCCTTTACAGGCGGTTGCAGAAGAAGTGGGCGGAGATTCACTTCAAACATTTTTATCGCCTGCTCGCCCGCCCGGTCGGTAAGAATAGAGCGGACTTCTCTTTCGATAGAGGGTTCTATCAACCTGTCGTAACCGTCGTCGGCGGCTTGCGCTATTATTTCCGCGCACGCGCCCTTGGATTTAACGTATTTAGCCGCACATACGCGCTTAGCCATATCGGGATTGAAATAAATCTTGACCTTTAAACAGTCTTCCTTTTCGCCGCGGTTTATGGCAAGTATTCTGTGGTTTTTTATCTCCGGTATAAGTTCGGAATAGTCGGCGTACATAGCGTACGTGCCCTTATCGTCGTCCTTGACCATCTTTACCTGAATTTCGCCGTGATTTTCAAAGAGCGTGCGCAACTTCTTGCGTAGCTCGGCGTTATCAGAAATTATTTCGGCTATTATATCCCTCGCGCCGTCTAAGGCTGCTTTGACGTCAGGCACGCCCTTTTCTTCGTCTATGTATTTTTCCGCCTCGGCAAACGGGTCTCCGTCCTGAGCGAGAATAAAATCGGCTAGCGGCTGCAAGCCCTTTTCGACGGCGGCGGAAGCTCTTGTCTTTTTCTTCTGTTTAAACGGGCGGTAAACGTCCTCGATTTCCGTAAGAGTCGCGCACGCGCCGATAGAAGCGAGTATTTCTTCCGTCATTTTGCCCTGTTCGGTTATGGCGTCCGCCACTTCCGTTTTGCGCCTTTCGAGATTTTGAAGGTATTCGTACCTGTCCGCAAAGCGTCTTAAAACCTGGTCGTCGATAGCTCCCGTCATCTCCTTTCTGTATCGCGCGATAAAGGGAATGGTGTTGCCCTCGTTGAGAAGTTTGACTACGTTGATCGCGTGTTCGGGTTTTAAACTGAATTCCTGTGTTAACTGTTTGGTAATCTTCATAAAATTATCTCTTTAATCCCTGTAAAAATTGTTTTTGTTCTTGGGTAAGGCGGAAGCTTTCCCTCGCCTTTTGTATCGCTTTGTTGTGAGTTTTCGCATCGAGAGAGCCCGCATTTAAAAACTTTACGCCGTCGTCGAAACGCTTTATCAGCACCTCAGCAACCAGCCACGCCGCCGCCATATGCACGTAATAATAGCGCGTATCCGCGCGCGAAACGCAATCTAATACGACGGGCAGATAATTATCCTCCACGTAGAAAGAAAGCAGGGTCGTAAGCGCGAATCTCTGATAAAATTCTTTATCCACAGCAAGGTATTTTCGTATGTATGGCAAAAATTCATCCCTGTGCGTTTTTACGCACTTCGGCAAAAAGCAATCGTTAGCCGCCCAATTATCTATTATTCCCACGCAATAATCGACAACTTCGACAAATTCTTCGTACTTTAATTTTGCCGCCGCTACGAGTTTTATAAACTTTACCTCGTAAATTTCGTTAGGGAAAGAAAGCAGAACTTGTTCTTCGCCCTTGAAATTTGCGGCAATCTTTCTTAAAACGGGAACGCGCACGCCTATAACGTTCAAGGAGGGATTATTCAACAGCTTTCTGTGAAATCCGCGATACTTTTCGTCGGAGTTGTTATTAAGTTCCGCTAAAAGCCGAGGATAATCCATCGTACCACTCCTTTACGTTCAACCGTGTGTTTGCTGGGCTTGTTGACGGCAATTTAATAACTTTTACGTTCAGCTCTTTAAAATTTTTGAAGTAAATTTCCGCCGCCTTTGAACCGTTCAATATTACCGACTTTATACGGTTTTGCACAATCAGGGAGTCTACCGCCGCTATCTTATAATTTTTGATAGCCGAATCGCTGCTGCCCTTAATTTCGCACTCTTGCACGACGTCCCACAGAGCGACTTTATGGTTTTTGAGAAATTCTTTTTTGCTTTCGGTGGAATCGGGCAGAGGTTGATTGAAAAACTCCGATAAAATTTTCCAGAAACGGTTGTGCGGATTGCCGTAATAGAAATCTACCTTTCTTGAAATAACCGACGGGAAACTGCCCAGAATCAACACGCGGCTGTCGGGAAAACAGCAGGGCGCGAATCCGCGCTTAATATCTTCCATTACAAATGACCGTTTACGTTTCCTACCAGCGCGGTAGCTTTATATTTTTCGTCGAAGTTATACTCTATGGCTTCAAATACGTCCTCTTTGGTTACCGCGTTGATTTTATTCACTCGCTCCTCAAAGTCGTAAATCCTGCCGCTGTAAATCAGCTCTTTCCCGTACAGCAGCATCTGAGAGCTTGTACTTTCCTGCGCGAAAATCTGCGAGGAGAGAAGCTGTTCCTTACCCCTGCGAAATTCATCGTCGGACATATCCTTCTTTTTTATATTTTTAATACAGTCGTAAATCGCGTCTACCGATTGGCGGTAATTTGCGGCGTTTACCCCTGCGTAAATTACCAGCGAACCCGTGTGGGCATATGAAGTAAGATATGAATATACTGTATAGGCGAGTCCGAGCTTTTCCCTGACCGACTGGAAGAGCCTTGACGACATACTGCCGCCGAAAACCGAATTCATAATCTGCGTAGCGTCGGAGAGACGCTCGTATCTCTTCATAGACGGATAAGCGATGCCGATATGAACCTGCTCTATATCCTTGCGCCTTGAAAGATTTCTGCCCTTTAAATTCACGTCTATAATCCTTCTATCCGCGCACGTCGCGGGCAGGTCTGAAAAATATTTCACGACGAGCTCTTCTGCAAGCTCTACCGAGACGTTGCCCGCCATCGATATTACTATATTGTCGGAGGTATATCTGTCCGTCATATACGCGGACACGTCGCTCTTTTTGAACGAGCGCACGTTTTTCTTCGGACCGAGAATATTCCTACCGTAATTCGTTTCTCCGAAAAACGCCTTACCCAGAACGTCGAGGCACAGGTCGTCGGGGGTATCCTCGTTCATATTTATCTCTTCAATTATAACTCCCTTTTCTCTCTTTATTTCTTCTGAGGGAAAGACAGAATTAAGGAACAGGTCGGAAAGAATCTCGAAAGCTTCCGCGGCGTGCCCAGAGGTGGATTTAGCGTAATAGCAGGTAATGTCTTTTCCGGTAAAAGCGTTCATCTGCGCGCCTATGGCGTCCATATCGTCCGATATCTGAAACGCCGTCCTGTTCTTCGTGCCCTTGAACATCATATGCTCAATGAAGTGCGAGATCCCGTCCTCCTTGTCGCTTTCGACGCACGCGCCGGTGCCTACGATAATGCCCATAGATACCGACATAAGTCCGGACATCTGTTTTACTATCAATCTTATTCCGTTATCGAGTTGTTTAAAATGTACCATTATTCTCCTAAGTTATAAGAAACGGTAACGGCGGTAAGTCCGTTATCTCTTATGTATGATAATATTCTGGGCAGAGCCTGCACGGAAACGTCCATTGGATGCATAAGCACAAACTCTCCCGTTTTTAAATTTTCGGTTGCTCGCCTGTAAATCAGGTCTGCGTCGTTATCGCGCCAATCGATTGTATCTCGCGACCACATTATAGTTTTTAATCCCAACGAGGCGCTTGCCGCAAGCGTGCCGTCGTTGAACGCGCCAGAAGGGGGAGCGAACAGGGTTATATTATAATTTAAAATTCTGTTCAGCAGGTCTACCGACGGAGTAATTTCGTCAAGATTCTGTCTATAAGTCATCTTAGAATGGTCTTTATGAAAATACCCGTGCGAACCGACTCCGTGCCCTCTCAGCGAAATTTCACGCACGCAGTCCACGTTGTCGTCCGCCCAGCTCCCGCCGATAAAAAAGGTGGCTTTGGCGGAATATTCGTCCAGAATATCCATTATTTTATATACGTTCGAAGCGTTCTGGTAAACGTTGAACATCAAGCTTACGCCCTGCGGATTTTCCTCCGCCTTATAATAGGGCTGTTCAGCGCCCGTAGAAACCGCTTCCGCTCCGCCTCCCGAAAAGCCTACGATACAGGTTGCGGTAATTATTGCGCACAAACATAAATTTACCATAACGGTTAAAATTTTATTTTTCAATAGTTTACCCCTAAATTTAAAATACTATTATTATTTTATTTAGGGAAGATTAAAATTTTAACCTTTATTTTAAGGTAACTATGGTTACGCCCGTTTCTCCTTCGCCGTATTTGCCCAGACGGAAGCTTTTAACGTTTTTATGAACTTTCAATCGCTGAGCCACGGCAGACCTCAGCTTACCGGTGCCGACGCCGTGAATTATCTTGACCTCTTCAAGGTTATCGGTTACGGCTTTGTCTATAAAATTATCCAGCTCGTAAAGCGCCTCTTCGACTGTCATTCCCAGAAGATTTATTTCCAGAACGGGTTGCGTGGGCGTTATGCTTTTAACTATTTTTACTTTATCTTTACGCTTTTGCGGCGCGGTGCTAATAACCTGCAATTCGCCGAGTTTACACCTTAGCTTCATACTTCCGCAGACGACCTCCGCCTCGCCTTTTATAGGATTGAAAGCCAAAACTTCGCCTGATGATTGCAGAGGTTTTACGAACACGGCAGTTCCGCGTTTAAGATTGTCTTTATCAGCTTCTTTATAGTTTGTTACCGCAACGGATATTTCCTCTTCTCCGTACGCAGAATTTTTAAGCTTGTTTTTCAGCGTTCTCGCCTTAATGAGATCAGTCTGCGAAAGTTCTTCTTTTGCAAACAGCTTTTCCATTTCTTCGAGAATACCTTCCGCCTCCGCCGTGCGTTCGTTTACAATTCTCCTGCTCTCCGCGCGTGCGCCAGCGTTCAGCTTTTCGCGCTCCTTTTTAAGGGCGTCGAGCTGAGCGTTCATCGCCTTTAATTTTTCATTCCATTCGGCTTCCAGCGCGTTTGCCTCTTCAAGTTTTTTCTGCGCCTCCACCCTGCTGTCTTCCGCCTTTCTTACGATATTTTCAAAGGCTTTGCCGCCCTCGGAAAGGTATGACAGGGCTTTATCCAGAATCTTGCCGTCGAGCCCAAGCCGCCTTGAAATGGCGAGCGCGTTGCTTGCCCCAGGCAGACCTATTTTAATCCTGTAAAGCGGCTTTAACGTCGCCCCGTCGAATTCCATACTCGCGTTTTCTATCCCGTCAACCGAATAGGAAAACTCTTTTAACGGAGTAAAATGGGTGGTAACTATGCCCTTGCAACCGAGGGAAAGCAGGTGTTCGACAACGGCTTTTGCAAGAGCCTGACCTTCATCGGGATTAGTGCCGCCGCCGAGCTCGTCTATAAGCACAAGACTGCCCCCGTCAGCGTTGTCGCATATGTCGATAACGGTAGTTATATGGCTTGAAAAGGTGGAGAGGCTCTCCTCTATGCTTTGACTGTCTCCGACGTCGCAGAACACGTTGTCGAACGCGCAGACGCTGCTTCCGCCCGCGGCAGGTATAAACACGCCGCACGCCGCCATAAGACAGAACAGCCCGCACATTTTTAAAGTTACGGTCTTGCCGCCCGTGTTCGCTCCGCTCAAAAGCAAAAAATTGTAGTCCTTGCCGAGTTCCACAGAAACGGGCACGACCTTTTCTTTGTCGATTAAGGGGTGTCTGCCCTTGATAATATTTATATATCCGCGCTTGTTCACCTGCGGGAGCGTGCATTTATTGTTGTACGAGTATTCGGCGCGGGCGTAATAGCTCTCTATTTCCGCAAGCGTTTGCATATCGGCAAACAGCTTTTCCGCCATATTGCCCACCCTGACGGAGAGCGACTTTAAAATTCTTTCAACCTCTTCCTTTTCGTCAATCTGCAAGGCGACAAGTTCGTTGTTGAGTTCCAGAACGTATTCGGGTTCGATAAAAAAGGTTGCGCCCGACTGCGAGCGGTCGTGAATAAAGCCCTTTACGTGGGATTTATGTTCGGCTTTGACGGGTATAACGTAGCGGTCGTTGCGTATCGTAACTATTCCGTCCTGCAAATACTGCGCGTTTTTGCCCGTAACGTATTCTGAAAGTTTGCCGCGTATCCTCTCGTTAAGGCTTTTAATGCGCGAACGGATAGAACGCAACTCTTCGCTGGCGAAATCCGAAACCTCCTCTGCGGAAACAATTTTGCTTTCAATATCCTCTTCGAGATTTTTATCGAAATAGAGCCTGCCCGCAATAGCTTTTAATTTTACGATTTCCCCGTCGTCCACCGCTATTATGGAAGAATACGCCAGCCTTGCCGAGCGCAACAGCTCGTTTACGTCCAACAGTTCCTTACAGGAAAGAGTGGAATGTTTTTCCGCCCTTTGAACGAGTTCGGTCACGTCGGAAAAATATTCTATTTTGCTTGCTCCGTAACGGTAAAGAAGTTTATCGCATTCGGCGGTCTTTTGCAACCTGTCCCTGACCTCTTCCAAATCGGTCGAGGGAGCAATACCGCTTAAAAACCGCTTTGTTGCGTCTAGGCAGGCGTACTCTGCGCATGCGGAGAGAATTTTATTCAGTTCAAGTCTTTGCAAACTTTTTTTATCCATTTTTAAAGAACGGGATTTTCCGAGTGCCCCCTCGTATAGTTTTTGAAATATTTTTTGAGTTCTTCGCAGTTACCGCTGTTTTTTAATACGTCCTCGGCGCTACAAAGCGTGCAATCCAACAGACTGCCCGTGAAATTATTGTCGCTTATAAGGTCTGCGCAGTTGAACAGCTCAAATCTGCATTCTTCCGTTTTATAGCGGCGCATAGGGAAAACCCTGCCACTTTCATCGGTCAAAGAATAAGTTGCGCGTTTATCGCAGGTATTGCAGGATTTACCGAAGGGACAATAAATCAGGTCCATAACCTTGATATTGCCCGCCGTAAGGTAAAAAGTGTTGCAGGATGAAATTTCTTTCGCTTCCCTCGCCGTCAATTCCTTGGAAAGAGCGATATATTCCGCGTCGATTGCGGAAAGAGCCGTTTCGTTTCCTATATTGAAACCTGTTCCCGCAAAAAGCTTTTTACCGAGCGCGGCGCACAGCTCCGCGGCATAGTAACCGTCGCAATACACTCCGTCGAAAGCCGCTATCGACGGGATAACCCTTTCCAGCTCCGCTCCGCTCATAAAGGCGGGCAGAAACAGGAATTTTTCCCCGTCGAATTGTTTTATTTGCTCCGCAAAATCAGCGCGGTAATCGTCGGGCTTCAAAATACCTATATCTGCTTTTAAACCTTTAAGGGTGCGGCTGATTACCGCCGTCTTATTGTTTTTACCCTTTGCGCGCACTTCGGGAAGAGGTAAAATCGTTTCTATCCTTTCATTGCGGTCGGCAGAGATAATTTTGTAATAACTTTCAAAAACCTCCCTCCTGAACGCGTTAAGTATAGAAGCGGGAACAAAGCTTCCGCCGGTTATAATTATTTCACCGTATGTTACTTCAAACGGATAGGTATCGATTTTACCGAAACAGCGCCGGATATCTTCCTCGGACAGAGGACGAGTCGACGCCCGTTCGAGGACGAAATTACTTTCATACCTATGCCCGTCAACAAATATTTCCGCCCTTTCACCCGTTTGGAACCTGCCCGAAATTTCTATTTTTTTTGTCTTTTTTCCGTCGAGAAGGGTTTGATTCAAGCTTGCGTCGGTTGTGATAAAGACCTTATCTCCGTTTTTTAAACGGATTTTGCTTGAAACGTAAAAACCGCCCTTTACCGTTTTTGAAAACGCCGCGCCGCAAAGCTCCCTGCCGCCGCGGAGAATCTTAAAGCAATCGCCCTCGGCGCACTTTTCCGAGGTAACGCACAAAAATTTCCCGTTTTCAACCTTGACCGCGCCTACGTATTCTCCGATATGACCCTGAACCGCAGAGGATATAAAGCTTTTATCCTGACCGAACGCCAGACCGCGCGTATAGTTGCCGCGGTTATAGGTGCGTTTCAACGCTCTTAAATTTTCTTTCGGCTCCCGACCTTCCAGAAGGCTCTTATAGTATCCCACCGCCGCAGAAACGTATTCGGGGCGGCGCATTCTGCCCTCTATCTTAAAAGACGAAACCCCGCATGCGATAAGTTCGAAAATATTTTCACCCACGCTTAGGTCGGAAAGGGAAAGTCTGTAAGCCTCCTCTTCAAAACCTTTGCGGTCTATGGAATAGACCTTGCGGCAGGGCTGTTTGCATTTGCCGCGATTGCCGCTGTTTCCGCCCGCAAACGACGAAAGATAGCACTGCCCAGAAAAACATGTGCACAGCGCGCCCTGAACGAACACTTCCGTTTCGATAATTTCCGCTATTTTTTTTATATCTTCAAGGCGCGTTTCGCGCGCTAAAATAACCCTGTCGAAGCCCAGACGAAGGGCAAGCTTTGCGCCGTATTCGTTGTTCACGCCCGCCTGCGTGGAAAGATGCAGCTTTATCTGAGGATAGATTTTTTTGATATAACCGCCGAGATACATATCCTGAATGATAATAGCGTCCGCGCCGATATTCCAAACTTTGACGGCAGTCTGAATAAAAGCCGATACCTCGGACTGTTTTACGAGCGTATTCATCGCAACGTAAATTTTTACGTCCAAAGCGTGCGCGTAAGCAAGCAACATTTCGAGAGCGGAAAAATCGAAATTCTTCGCCGAAGAACGCGCGGAAAAAGCCGTAAGTCCAAGATATATCGCGTCCGCGCCCGCATTGATAGCGGCGTATGCGCTCTGTTCGTCGCCCGCAGGCGCTAATATTTCAGTCATTTATATACCCGAACTCTTTAATCGCTTGCGCCACCGCGCCTTCGTCGTTTGTGACGGTAACGCAGTCGGCAACCGCCTTTAATCCTTCCACCGCGTTGCCGACAGCAACTCCCGTTCCAGCCGCCAGAATCATAGAAACGTCGTTTAAATTGTCGCCAATGGCTACCGTTTTTTCGATTGGGATTCCATAATACTCGGCTAGATATTTCAAGCCCGCGCCCTTGTTGTCGTTTATCGGCGAAACTTCGACGAGGACATCCGCGCTGCAAGTCACGTCGTATTTTCCGCCCAGCTTTTTTTGCAGGATATTATATAATCTTTCCCTGTCTTGCGCGGCGCAAAGGCTGGCTATCTTCTGACAGGTAAGCATATTTTGCTTAACGTATACGGAAACGGGAACGTCGAGGCTTCGGCTTGCTACGCCCGTTATATCTTTATACTGTTTCAGATATTTGTTGTCGGCAGGTATGGAAGTGAGCATAATATCGCCGACGAACGCGTTTACGTAAAAGCCGCTCTCCTCTATCGCCCTGCAAACTTCCTCGGACTGCAAATAATCAAGCCCGCCGCACCTTATTATCTCGCCGCTCTCTATATCGGCTATTTGAGTGCCTTGACAAGCTATTACGCGCCCCTTCAACCCTAGCGAGCGCACCTGCGGCAGTATCGATGAAAGTATACGCCCGGTACACACCGCAAAAATGCCGCCGTCGGCAACGTATGCGTTTATCGTATCGCGCACCTCGTCTGAAATTTTATGTCGGGAATTCAATAAAGTCCCGTCGAAATCGGAAACTATCAGCCTCGCATTTAATCTTTTCATCTGTCGCCGTTAAAAAAATCTTTAATCCTTTTTGCTAATTCTTTGCTTATGCCGGGAGTTTTTGCAAGCTCCTCTTCGCTTGCGCTTTTTATTTTATCTATGGTTGTAAAATTGTTCATAAGAGCAATCGCTCTCCGTTTGCCCACGCCCTCTATTTTATCCAATTCGCTGCGCAGTATGTTCTTGGTATGGAGGTTTCTGAAATAGGTTATCGCAAAGCGGTGCGCCTCGTCCCTGATTCTTTGAACCATTCTCAAAGAATAGTCGCGGCGGGGTATCTTCACGCTTTCGGGGGAATACAAAGTGAATATTTCCTCTTCCTGTTTGGCGAGAGAAATCAGGTCTATATCTGTTACGCCTTTTTCTTTGAATATCTCGTTTACTGCAGAAAGCTGTCCCTTGCCGCCGTCTATTACTATAAGGTCGGGTTTAGGAAAACGTTCTTCCTCGTCTGTGCCGAGTTTTTCAAGCCTGCGCGATAACACTTCCTGCAAGCTGGCGAAGTCGTTTGCGCCCTCTACCGTCTTTATTCTGAACCGGCGATATTGATTTTTATCCGCTTCGCCGTCAATAAAAACAACCATAGACGCAACTTTATCCACGCCCGAAACGTCGGAAATATCGTAACATTCCATTCTTCTGGGATATTTTTTAAGATTTAGGAGTTGCTGCAATCTTTCGCAGGCGTTTAAAGTCATATCGTCGCGGTGTTTGATTTTATCCACAGATTTTTCGAGGTAGTCCGCCGCGTTCTCTCGCGCCATATTCAGAAGCTGTGCCTTTACTCCCTGTTTTGCGCAGGTTATTTCCACGCTTTTATTTAGTTTTTCCTTAAAAAACTGCGTAACGAGCTCGCTTTCGCAATAGCCTTCAACTATAAGCTCCGCTGGCGGTTCGTGGTTAGAATAGTACTGTGTTATGAACGAAGTCAAAGCTTCCGCGTCGGTCATATGCGCTTCGTCGAGAGCGAAAGAGCTTGCGCCCTGCATTATACCCTTTCTGGTTATCAACACGCTCGCCGCGGAATATATGCCGTTGGTGGCGTAGGCTATTATATCGGCGTCTATACTCTTGTTTATAGAGGTTATTCTTTTCGCTTCCAGCTTGGACAGCATCGAAATCTTATTCTTATAGTCTATCGCAAGCTCAAAAGCTTCGTTTTCTGCGGCGGAAAGCATCTTTTCGTTGAGGATATTCCTTGCTTCCCTATAATTTCCGTCCAGAAAGCTTAAAGCCTGTTTTACGCTTTCCGCGTAATCTTCCTCGTTTATTTTATGCGCGCAGGGCGCGGAACATCTGCCGATATGGTAATTCAGGCATTCGCGCTTAGGTTTTATGCCTATCGCCGTCTTGCAAAGGCGGACGTTGAAAAGAAGCTGAACGGTTTCGAGCACGTCTTTGTAATTGATTCCGCCCATAAACGGTCCGAAATATCTGCACCCGTCCTTTTTGATTTTGCGCGTAACGTAAAAATTCGGAAATTTTTCGCGCATATCTACCTTTATATAGGGATAGGTTTTGTCGTCCTTCAACAAAATGTTGTATTTTGGCTTGTATTTTTTTATTAAATTATTTTCAAGAGCAAGCGCGTCGATTTCCGAAGCGGTGATGACGTAGTTGAAATCGGCTACGTTTGCAACCATCTGCGTAACCTTTTCGGGCTTGGGAGTATTGTGAAAGTATTGCCTTACCCTGTTTTTCAATACCCGAGCTTTACCTACGTAAATAACGTTGCCGTATTTATCGAGCATTATATAAACGCCGGGGTTTTCCGGCAGAAGCTTTAACTTTTCCCTGATTACGTCCATAATACACCGATTATTATTTTACCATACCGCCGCGGTTTTTGCAACATCAAAACGACAAAAAAGGGCAATTATATTGCCCTTTTATACCAAATTAAAATCTTAAATTGCGGAGCGTCAGCAACCCAGAAATTCTACTCCTTTAAGCATTACGTCGTTGACGGTGTCGTTGACGAGAGAGTAAAAAATTATTTTGCCGTGCCTTTCGCTTTTTACTATGCCAAGATTTTTAAGAAGCCTTAACTGGTGCGAAACGGTCGTCTGATTGATTTCAAGTACCCTCGACAAATCTGTTACGCACATTTCGGAAATAGCGAGAGCGGATAGCATACGCACCCTCGTGCCGTCGGCAAATACCGAAAAAAAACATACTATGCTGTCGAGAACGTCACCTTCCGGAACGTATTCCCTAATCAAATCTTTTGTACGCCTGTCCAGAATCATAGTTTCCTGCATACTTCCCTCCCTTGCATAAAAGTATAATGGAAAATATGCCGATACGTCAATATGATTTTTTGGCTTGTTATGTCATAAAAAAATGGGTATTGTCATTTATTTTCAATAGAAACCACGCTGTATCCCGCTTCTTCGACCACTCTTTTAATCTCTTCGTCGGAAACTTCTTCGCGGCTTCTTAGCACGGCGAGTTTCTTCTTCAACTTGACGTCGGCAGAAACGACGTTAGTAACCGCAGAGAGAGCCTTTTCCACCCTTGCGGAGCAATGCTCGCAGCACATACCTTCGATTTTCACTATTTTTTTCATATACAAATCTTCCTTTATCAGATTTTTGTTCTTGTAATTTAAAAGCCTTAACGCGTTGCCAACAACGAACAGCGAACTCAAAGACATACACGCCGCCGCAATCATAGGATTGAAAGCGAATCCTGCCGCAGAGAGCGCTCCCGCAGCTACGGGAATCATTATCACGTTGTAAAAGAACGCCCAGAAAAGATTCTGTTTTATATTCCTTACGGTCGCCTTACTTAAATCGAACACCGTATCAAGCGCGCGGACGTCCTCGGTTACGAGCACTACTCCCGCAGAATCTATGGCAACGTCCGTTCCGCTGCCGATGGCTATTCCTACGTCCGCCTGTTTCAGTGCGGGAGAATCGTTTATACCGTCGCCGACCATAGCTACGCAACCGCCTGCGCTTTGCAGATTGGTTACGGCGTTCAGCTTATCCTGCGGCAACACTTCCGCAACGAAATCTTCTATACCGGCGATTGACGCAACCGCCCTCGCGCAGGTTTCGCTATCCCCCGTGAGCATAGCTACCCTCATACCGCGCCTTTTCAACAGCTCTACCGCACGGGGAGAGCCTTCTTTTAATGCGTCAGCCACGGCTATTAAAGCAAGAACGTGTTTTTCGTCGGCAAAATAAATAACGGTATTGCCCTGTTTGGAGAGGTCTTCGGCACGTTCTTTGATTCTTTTCTCGATTTTGACGCCGCTTAGCAGTTTGATATTGCCCAAAAGGTAACTTACGCCGCCATACTCTGCCTTTGCGCCCTTACCGATAATATATACAAAATTTTCGGTTTCAACGCTATGAGTGCAATAATTTACTATACACTTCGCCAAAGGGTGGTTGGAATTTTTTTCTATGCCGCAGATTATTGAAAGAGCGCGCTCTTTATCGATTCCGAAAGTTTCCACGTCGCAGACGGAGGGTTTTCCCTGCGTAAGAGTTGCCGTTTTGTCGAGAACCACGCAGTTGATTTCGCAGAGCTTTTGCAGAGATTCCGCGTCTTTATAAAGTATTCCGAGGGAAGCCGCCTTGCCCGTCGCCGTCATAATAGCCACCGGAGTAGCCAGCCCCAGCGCGCACGGACAGGAGATTACAAGCACGGATATAGCGTAAGTTACGCAATGGTTCGCATTGAAACCGCCGTCTATAAGCAACCAGATGACGAACGTAAGCGCTGCTATCGCGCAGACTGCCGGAACAAAAATACCCGCCACTTTATCGGCGAATTTCTGTATAGGCGCTTTTGACGCGCCTGCCTCCCTTACCATTTTAACTATTTTCGACAAGGTGGTTTCCTGCCCAACCTTTTCCGCCTTTACTTTTATTACGCCGCTCTTATTCAACGCAGCGGAAGTTACGTAATCGCCGACGCTCACTTCAACAGGCAGGCTTTCGCCCGTAATCGCCGATTTATCCGCAAAGGAATGGCCGTCTATAATCTTTCCGTCTACGGGAACGTATTCGCCCTGCTTCACGACTACGACGTCGCCTTCTTTCAGCTCTGCGGACTTTTTTGTTACGTAAACGCCGTCTTCTTCTACCGTTACGACGTCAGGCGCGAGCTTTAAAAGTTTTTCGATTTCGTCGCCCGTCTTTCTCTTTGAACGCTCTTCAAGCCACTTACCTACGTCGACGAGCGTCAATATCGTCGCCGCGCTCTCGAAGTGAAGCTCCATATGCAGGGCGTTATTGCCCGTGAAAACGAGCACGGTTAAAACTACAGAATATATAAACGAAACGCCTGCGCCGAGCGCGACGAGAGTATCCATATTAGGGACGCGCTTTATCACGGCTGCAAAGCCTTTCGTAAAATATTGATAATTTACGCCTATAATTACGGCGGAAATTACCGCCTGATACAGCGAAAACCACTCTGCGTTTCCCTTTTCAGGGTCGATAAACGCAGGCAACGGCGCTTTTATCATATGCCCCATCGATACGTACAACAGGGGCGCAAGCAGACAAACGGATATTATAAACCTTACGAACAGCGCTCTATCTCGCCTTACTTCCCTTTCGGCAGGCGCGCAACCTTCGGCATAGACGCCGTAACCGAGCTCTCTGACGCAATCGAAAACGCGCTCTTCCGAAAGGACGGTTTCGTCGTAGTTGATTTTCATACTTTTGCCCATAAGGCTGACTTCGACAGAGGTTACGCCCTGTAATTTGCCTACGGCGCGCTCTATGCCCGAAGAACAGGCGGAACAGGTCATTCCCGTTACCATATACGTTTTTTCCATACCGATATTATTGCCTTAATATAAAACTTTACTACGGTTAATTATAATATTTAATTCCTACTTTGTCAATAGGAATTAAAATAAAGATTAATTTTTTTACGAGAAAAACGGACTTTGCGAAACACGCAAAGTCCGTCGTAAGATTTTCAGATTAGTTTTTGCTTTCTTTCTGAGCAACTACCTCTTCCTTGTCGTAATAGCCGCAATTAGCGCAAACTCTGTGAGCCTGCATCTTCTCGTGGCAATGAGGGCACTCAACCAACGTAGGAGCGGTTGCCTTATAGTTTGCGAATCTTGAATTGGTTCTGCTCTTTGACTGTTTTCCCTTGGGTACTGCCATATTTATACACCTCTTTATATTATTCTTGATTTAGTTTGACGCCGCGTCGCAATCCTCGCACAGCAAAACGTTGGGCTGGCTGAAAAGCAAAGCGTCGTTTACGGCGGTAGCCAAATCGATTTTTATTCCGTCGTAATAATAGTTGTCGGCGTCGTCTTTATCGTTCACGAACAAAATTTCCGATTTATAAACAATTTCCTTTTGCGCATCTTTCAGACAATACGAACATTGACCTTTAAGATTATAGGAAACGGTGAGATTCACTCCTACGGAATAATCCTCGTAAATTTCAAAATCGCCCGATACCTTAACTTCCCCGTCTATACGGCAAAGCGGTATAAGAATCTTATCCTGATCGGGAGAAAAGCCGAAAGCAAAGTTGCCTGCGTATTGATTACGGTAAATAAGCTTTTTAACTTCGATTATCATAGCTGAACCGACTATTTGATTATATTATACGGGCAAAACTTTGTCAACTTATTTTAAAAGGCAAAAAAGTTTTTTTATAAAAGTTCTGCGGTTTCCCTTGCTATTACCAATTCTTCGTTGGTAGGAATTATAAGGACCTTGACTTTGCTGTCTTTTGCGGAAATTTCACGGATAGCGCCCGTGTTCTTGCCGTTGTTCGCCTCTTTATCGAACTTGACGCCCAAGAATTCCAAACCTTCGCAGACGCCTTCGCGCACGGTGGGAGTATTTTCGCCTATGCCTGCGGTGAATACTATGCAGTCGAGTCCGCCCATAGCCGCCGCATACGCGCCGACAAACTTCTTAGTCTGATAAGCGAACATATCTAGGGCGAGAGCGCACCTTTCGTTGCCCTGTTCTTTACCGGCAATCAGGTCGCGGAAGTCGCTTGAAACGCCTGAAATACCCGCCACACCGCACTTTTTATTGAGGTAGGTTACCATATCCGCATGGTTGAGTCCCTTTTTGCGGGCGAGAAATTCCACCGCGGAGGCATCTATACAGCCCGAACGCGTTCCCATAAGCACGCCGTCGAGCGGAGTGAAGCCCATCGACGTATCTACGCATTTGCCGCCGTCTACCGCCGATATAGAAGAGCCGTTGCCGAGGTGGCAGGTAACTATTTTAAGCTCTTCGGGCTTTTTACCGAGATATTTAGCCGCTTCCTGCGAAACGAATTTATGAGAAGTGCCGTGCGCACCGAATTTTCTCACGCCGTATTTTTTGTAGTCGTCGTAATCGATACCGAACAGATACGCCTTTTCGGGCATAGTCTGGTGGAAAGACGAATCGAATACGAGCGCCATAGGCGTACCCTGCATAACTTCCATACAGGCGCGTATTGCCGTCGCCGCCGCGGGATTATGTAAAGGAGCAAGTTCGAAAGTCTTTTCTTCGAGAGTTTTCATTACTTCGGGCGTTACGAGGGTGGTCTTTTTGAAGTATTCGCCGCTGGCGACCATTCTGTGTCCTACCGCGTCGATTTCGCTCATCGCCTTGATTACGCCGATCTCGTCGTCTTGCAATGCCTGCAAAACGAGCTCTATGGCGACCTTATGGTTGGGCATATCCTGTTCGTAAACCTTTTCTTTGCCATTGCCCTTAGCCTTTAACAGAGAGCCGGGCAAACCTATTCTTTCTACGCCGCCTTTCGCTAAAACCGCTTCGGTTTCCATATCTATAAGCTGATATTTAAGAGAAGAGCTGCCTGCGTTTACAACTAATATTTTCATTTTATATCCCCTTTAATTCTTATTCGGCCTGTAAAGCGGTTACCGCTACCGTAGCGACGATATCCTCAACGTTGCATCCGCGCGACAAATCGTTCAAAGGTTTCGCAAAGCCCTGACAAACGGGACCGATTGCCATATAGTTACCGAAACGCTGAGCTATTTTATAGCCGATATTGCCAGCGTTTATGTTGGGGAATACGAATACGTTAGCATGTCCCGCAACAGCCGAACCGGGGGCTTTAAGCTGACCTACTTCGGGAGCTACCGCCGCGTCGAACTGGAATTCGCCGTCGAGCGCGAGTTCGGGAGCCATCTCTTTTGCAAGAGCCGTAGCCTGTTGAACCTTGGGAACGGACTTGAAATACTTGTCGTCGTTACCGCTGCCCTTAGTGGAGAAAGAGAGCATAGCTACTCTGGGTTCTATCCCTGCGATAGCCTTTGCAGTCTTGGCGGAGGATACTGCGATATCTGCAAGCTGCTGAGCGTCCGGTTCGATATTGATGGCACAATCGGCGAATACGGCGACTCCGTCGGGATTATAAGCGTTTTCCGCGCCTTCGGGAGCAATCATTATGAAACAGCTTGATACGGTTTTGATTCCGGGAGCGGTTTTTACGACTTGAAGACCGGGACGGAGAGTGTTTGCCGTGGAGTGGCAAGCGCCAGATACGTAACCGTCCACGTCGCCCGCTTTAAGCATAAGCGCGCCGAACATAGTACGATCCTTAGCCTGTTTCAACGCCTCTTCTTCGGTCATACCCTTTGCTTTTCTCGCTTCGTAAAGAATGTTCGCGTAAGCGGCGGTTTTATCGGAAGTTAGAGGATCGATAAGCGTTACGCCCGTAAGGTCAACTTCCGGAGCGACCGCTTTACATTCCTCTGCATTGCCGACAAGAACGATTTTGGCAATTCCTTCTTTGGTTATCTTTGCAGCCGCCTCGATAACGCGCTTGTCCTCGCCCTCGCAAAGAACGATAGTCTTTTTGAGTTTTGCTGCTTTTGACTTGATTTCATCAAGTAATGACATATCATTTCTCCTTAAAACACTTTATTTATCCGCCGTTTGGTTGTATAATGTTATCTGAACCCGACGACGAAAGTTGTTCTTTTATAACGCTTTAATTATATACTAAATTTTCTGAATTGTAAAGGTTAAAATGGAAATTTGTGCAATAATTTGTGAATTCAATCCATTTCACAACGGTCATAAGTATCTTATCGAAAAAGCCAGAGAGCTCAGCGGCTGCGACGCTGTCGCGTGCATAATGAGCGGAAGCTTCACACAGCGCGGAGACGTTGCGATTATGGACAAATTCACGAGAGCCGCGCACGCCGTAAAAGGCGGCGCTGATTGCGTGATAGAGTTGCCCACCCACTTCTCCGTCGCTCCCGCCGAAATTTTTGCAAGCGGAGCGGTAAAAATTTTAGCTTCGATACCGCAGATAAAAACCATTGCGTTCGGGTGCGAAGAACTTACAGACTTTATGCGTGCCGCCAAGGATTTGCACTGTGAAAGCGAGCAATTCAAAAGAGAATTGAACAAGAATCTTGCCGAGGGAATGAGTTACGCCAAGAGTTATTCCCAGGCATATTCCGCCTGCGGCGGGGAAGATATTTTATCTTCACCCAATAATATTCTCGCCGCCGAATACGCCAAAGCCGTTTCTCGCTGCGGCAGAGATATAAGGCTGTTGCCCGTAAAGCGTGTCGGCGGCTACCTGGACGGAGAGCTGAAAGAAAACTACTCTTCCGCAAGCGCAATCAGAAACAATATAAACGATAAAAAAGTTGCCGACAGCGTGCCCGATTTCGTTTATAAAGACTTACTTAAAGTCAAAAGCGGCGATGAAGTTGCAAAATCGCTTGACGCGATAATGCGCTACGCTCTTTTAAACGCGGAAAAAACCTCACTTAAAGCAGTTTGCGGTTGCGGCGAAGGGCTGGAAAACAGACTGAAAAAGCTTTCCTCCCTTCCGCTCGAAGAGGTGATTTCGCTGGCGACAGGGAAAAGATATACCTCATCTCGGATAAGGCGGATTTTAATTTCAAACGCGCTGAATTTAAAAGAAGCAGAGCAAAAGGAGTTCTTAAAAAAAGGCGGATATATCAAACCGCTTGCGGTAAACAGGGAAAAAGCGGACGTTATTTTCGGCGCGCTTGCAGAATCGCTCTATCCGACAGTCATTAAAAAACGCGACCTAGCTATGCTTGATAAGGATTCAAAAAAAATGTTCGCTCTTTCGGAATTTTCAGACGGCGTACGGGATATAATTTTTGGAGAAAACACATACAACTATACGGTTAAACTGCTTTGAGCGCAATATATACCCGCTTAATAAAGTTTAAATAGCGGACGACGCGTCGTCCGCTATTTTATTTTTCCTTTATATAGTCGTGAAACAACGAATTTACTTTACCGCAAAAGTACTCGGCTATCTGAGCTCTTTTCATTCCACTCTCTTTTAAAGGCTGTACGTATTCGGGTTGACCGATAATCATTCTATTGGTCTTTTTATGATAGTAAACAGGGCAGACAGGAATATCCCTCTTTGTCTTGGCGTAATAATATTCGGCAAGCGCGACAAAGCCCGCCAGAAAGGACGACAGCTCTTCCTTGTAGCCCTCCTCGGAGTTTTCGGGAAAAATAAGAACGGAAGTGCCGTCCATTAAAGTATCTAAACTGTCAGAGAGCGTATTCAGAAAGCGGACGTCAGTATACGTAGGTATAAACCTCATTCCGCGGTAGAACAATATGGAGAAAAACGCCTCGAACGACGCGCTTACGTTGGCGCGAAATTTATTACAACCCTTTTTCTGTATATAGTACACGTCGCGCAGATACTTTCTTCTTTCCGAATAATTTTCCAACATTTCGTGCGCGCCCCACTTTGCGTGAAAATACGGAAGATAAAGTTCGTATACTACCGGTCCGCCCTTAGATTCGTGATTAGCTACGAAGATGCACGGCTCTTTAATTGCGTCGCCGACTGCCGTTATTTCGGGTTTTCTGAAAAACAAACGCAAAAACGCCTTTATAACCGTAAAAAAAGGCTGTTTTCTTTTAAACTTTTTAAATTTCGTTTGTTTTTTCACTTGTTTTACTCTGTTTAATCGAATACTTTATTTCTCGTTTATTATACTCCCGAAAAATAAATTTAAGATAAACGGCAGGAAAAATTTACCGAAAACAAGAATAGCGCAAGTCCCTGCGGCGAATTTACGCCTCAGGGACCGTAATAATCTGAGATTAATCTGTAAGCCGAGTTCTGTCGTGTACGGTTATCTATCTAGACTTGCAGTCGCCTGCAAGTTCAAGCGATGTTAACGGACGCAATCGGACGGGCAGCCCCTATATTAAAATAAGATTACGCCCCAATCTTGCATCGGGTGGGGTTTAACTGGCTGGCGGCGTTACCGTCGCCACGGTGAGCTCTTACCTCGCCATTCCAACCTTACAGTAATTAACCTGCGGTATATTTCTGTTCACTTTCCTTGAAGTCGCCTTCACCTGCCGTTAGCAGGCACCTTGCCCTGTGATGCTCGGACTTTCCTCACGCAAATTTCTTTGCCCGCAACCGTATAATTAACTCAGATCATAATTATTTTAGCACACTTTTTTAAAAAATCAAAACTAATTTATTGGATAATATTGCATTTTACGCTTTTTTATTTTAAAATAAAAAAGACATAATAATCAGGAGTTTTGTATGAAGAAAACCAAAATAATCTGCACCTTAGGTCCGGCAAGCGAAACAGAGGAAGTTTTATCCAATCTGATAGACGCGGGTATGAACGTTGCTCGGCTTAATTTTTCACACGGTACGCACGAGGAACACGCTAAAAAGATTGATACCATAAAAAAAATAAGAGAGAAAAAGAGAGTTCCTCTGCCCATTATGCTTGATACCAAAGGTCCCGAATTCAGAATTAAGACCTTTGAAAACGGTAAAATCACATTAAAGGACGGCGATCCGTTTACTTTTACTGCGGAAGATATTATAGGAAACGAGAAAAAAGTTTCGGTTTCATTCAAAGGCATATGCGAACAAATGAAACCGGGAGATAAAATTCTGCTTAACAACGGCTTAATGATATTCGAAGTTGTAAAGGTCGAAAAACCCGACGTTATTTGCAAGACGATCGTCGGAGGAGAGCTTTCCAACAGAAAATCGATGTTCTTCCCCGATAAGGAACTCGAAATGGTTTACCTTTCGGAACAGGATAAAGCCGACTTAAAATTCGGGGTAGAACAGGGCGTAGATTTCGTTGCCTGCTCTTTCGTTTCCAAGGCTCAGGACATTATCGACGTCAGAAACTGGCTTAGAACGTGCGGCGATACTAACGACGACATAGAAATCATCGCAAAAATAGAGTCCCGCGCGGGCGTCAATAATATTGAATCAATAATCGACGCGTCGAACGGGATTATGGTTGCTCGCGGCGACCTCGGCGTGGAAGTGCCTTTCGAGGAACTTCCCTCCATACAAAAAACCATAATTAACAAATGCCGAATCCACGGCAAACGTTCTATTACCGCCACCGAAATGCTCGAATCGATGATCAAGCAGCCCCGCCCCACCCGTGCGGAGATTTCCGACGTGGCCAACGCCGTTTACGACGGCTCGTCCGCTATTATGTTATCGGGAGAGACCGCCGCGGGTGCTTACCCCGTGGAAGCGGTTAAGGCTATGGCAAGAATAGCCGAACAAGCCGAAGCGAATACCTCTTATATTGCCTATATTAAGGAAAGCGAATACAGAATCAAGAATCTCGCGGAAGCTCTTTCACACTCAGCCTGCACGCTCGCGCAGGACATCGGCGCAAAAGTTATCGTAGTCTGCACAAGGACGGGCGGCACGGCAAGAACCGTTTCGCGCTTCCGCCCTATGATCGATATAATAGGTATGACTACGGACGAAAAAGCTTACAGAAAACTTGCGTTGTCCTGGGGCGTTATTCCCGTGATGAGCGAAGAGTTTTATTCGGTAGACGTCCTCTTCCACTACGCTAAGCGCGCGGCGATAGAAACCGGACTTGTGCACAAGGGCGACAAGATAGTACTCACAGGCGGTACGCCTAACGGCAAGAGCGGAAACTCTAACCTTATAAACGTAGAAACCATTCAATAAGCAGGAATATTCTGAACAGCCGCGGAGCTTTGCAAAACGAAGATTAAGGTTATATTTGGATATAATTATCATATCGATACTTGACCGCTTTTGTTGCATTTTTGATAAAGCGGTGTTATAATAGCTATCGTTAAGGTCTGCTGTGTGCGTGGTATGGGAAATTCGTAATCCACAATATTTTTCAGGGAGCGGTACGTTCGTAAAAATAGGCAAGGTCTGTAATATTATTACGGAAAGTCCGAATATTTTTTGCTTCGCCGCACCCACCTGCGAGAAGCGGGTTAATACTTTTTCATAACACGGCATAAGCGGATTTTTTGTTTATTCTCCGCAGGAATTTGCGGTTTGTATACTTTTCACCGTAATATATGAGAGCGCGGTATAAGAAGTCGGCGGGCAACCTTTTAAGGCTGCCCGCCGACTTCTATTTTATATTCTTCTCCGATAAATGCTAATTAATTAAAGTATTTTAATTTTCTTTATAATTATATAAGCTAATTGCAGAACTACGGATTGTTATCGGGAAATCAGTGCTGAGACTTGTAATTGCCGGTTATCTCTTCCACTCCCTCTGCGCCAATTTTTTCGAACTTCGCCTCGTTTTCCTGTTCTTCCTCGGAAGGCGTACGCTTTGCTATAACTTCTTCGATAGTCATCTGGCTTTCGGTATTTGCCGTTCCGTTAAGACGTCTGTTGGTTTCTTCGTCGTAGACCGCGATATCGTACTCCATTTTAGCTAAATTTTTATCCGAATAAGCCCTGATCAAACTATTTTTTAATTTCTTACGTATTTTATTCAACTCGATAGCGTACAGCACGTAGATAAGCAGCAACAACAAGAACACGCCGCCCGCCACAATCATTATGATATAAACGGTATCCATAGATTTATTTTACAGCTTATTTGAGAAAGTGTCAACAATTATTTGATTTAATCGCCATTATGTCGTATAATTAACATAAATTTAATTATTGATTTTTTTTAAGGAATTCTTTGCGATGGATAAAAGAATCATTAAGACACGAAACGCGATTAAAGAAGCTTTTATGAATATTGTTTTACATAAAGAACTGAATAAAATTACCGTTTCCGACATTGCCGAAAAAGCTTTGATAAACCGCTCCACATTTTATCTTCACTATGCGGACGCTAGCGCCGTTATGTCGGATATTGAAAGCGAAATCGCAGACAAGATTGTTTCCTGTCTGGAATCTTTCGATACGGACGACGTGTACGGCAGCACTTACTCTCTGTTTTATAATCTTACAAGCGCTTTGAACGAAATGGAAACCATAAAAAAGTTTATACTGTATTCCACCAGTTCGAAATATATTATCGAAAAGATTAAAGATTTATTTATAGAAAAAGCAATGCAACAATTTATCGGTAACGATAAAAAACAGAACGAGCTGATTTATTACGGCATTACGTTTCTCGCTTCTGGTATGATCGACACGTTTATAAAATGGTCTTACGAAGCTGAAAAAACATTTACGCTTGAAGAGCTGTGTAAATACGTAGGAGAACTTGCCCGACTTTTAAGCGACAATCTGAAAATCGAAAATCAATAAAATAGATGCGCGGGCGGGCCTTTTACGTACGGCTCGCCCTAATTTTATAACGAGCGCATATCACGGCTTCGGATATTAGATTTTTGTGCCCGGTACGAAAGCATATGAATTTCATAAAATAAGGCTATAATAAATATATTATTTTTATGAAAAAGATTATGTTTTGCGGCGGCGGAAGCGCAGGCCACGTTATCCCGAATATCGCGCTTTGCGAACAGTTAAAAGGCAGTTTCGACACTTGCTATATAGGCACCGACTCCATAGAAAAGGATATTTGCAGAAATTACGGCGTAAGATTCAACCAATTCGACGGCGTTAAGCTTGTTCGCGGAAAAATTCTTTGCAATTTACAGATACCGTGCAAGCTTATTAAAAGCGTCGCGGAATGCAAAAAAATAATTAAGCGCGAAAAACCCGATTTGTTGTTCTGTAAAGGCGGTTACGCCTCCTACCCGCCCGCTGTAGCGGCAAGCAGTCTGCATATACCCGTTCTTACGCACGAATCGGATCTGAGCCCCGGATTGGCTAACAGAATTATCGCGGGGAAGTGCCGCCGCGTGCTTACCGCATTCCCTTCGACGGCAGATAAGATACGGAACGGTTTGTACGCAGGCACGCCTATGCGAAGCAGCTTGTTCGGCAGAGATAAACTATTAGCAAAATCGAGCTTCGGATTCGATATGCGTCCCGTCGTTCTTGTATTCGGCGGCGGAAGCGGTTCTGCAAAAATAAACGGCGTAATAAGACAAATCGTGGCAAGGCTGTGCCGCAATTACAACGTTCTGCACATATGCGGAAAGGGAAACGTAGTTGAAAACAATATTTACGGCTATAAACAGGTTGAATTCTGTTCCGATATGGGTTTGGTTTACGCCTGCGCGGATTACGCCGTTTCAAGATGCGGGTCTAACGCCGCCAACGAACTGGTCGCGCTTAAAATACCGACTCTGTTTATTCCTCTCGAAAACAGGCGAAGCCGAGGCGATCAGATTGCAAACGCAGAATATTTTTACGGATTGGGACTATGCAGAATTTTGCGTGAAGGGGATTTAAACGCCGACTCTCTCAAAGAAAACTTGGAACTTCTGATAAAGGACGATAAAATAAAAACCGCGTTGGAGCATTACAGCACGCAACGCGGAAATCAATTTATTATTAACGAAATCAAAGCAGCCCTTCGATGAGCAGTTTTATGCCGATACCTATCAGGACCAATCCGCCGATAATTTCGGCTACGCTGGCTTTGTTTTTAAACAGCTTGCCCACTCTGTAACCTATCACAATGCCGATTGCCGAAATCGTAACGGTAGTTAAACCTATTATAGCCACAAGCCACCAAACGTTATAATTGTTTATTCCTGCCATAGCGTTCAGGCTAAGACCTACTGCAAGGGCGTCAATACTCGTCGCTACGCCCTGAACAAGAACTTCCGTATAAGAAAATTTTTTAATTGCCAGCTCTTCCTCTCCGCCCCGAAGCTCTTTGACGGCGTCGAATACCATTTTACCGCCGATTATTGCTAGAAGCCCGAAAGCCACCCAATGGTCGTATGCGTCGATGTAGTTCATAAACAGCGAACCGAGGAAAAATCCTATTAGCGGCATCGCGGCCTGAAACACGCCGAACGTCGCGGAGATTGCCGCTCCTTTCTTTTTATTGACGTCGCCGTAACACATTCCGTCGCAAATGGAAACGGCGAACGCATCCATAGAAAGAGAAACGCCTATCAAAAATATCTCTAAAATCAACTGCCACATAAATTCATTATATTATACTTTTTGCCGCTTGTAAATATTTTACTTAAATATCAGTTAAATATTTTAAATTTTTTTTAAAAAATCGTGTAAAAACAGTTGGCTTTTTATTTAATTTAAAGTATAATAATTAACGTTGTTGAGATATTGAGGTGTAGCGCAGTTTGGTAGCGCGTCTGGTTAGGGACCAGAAGGTCGTGGGTTCAAGTCCCGTCACCTCAACCATCTTTACCCGTTTTTGAGTGTTTTTGCTCAAAAGCGGGTTTTTTGTTACTTTTCTTCGGTAAAATAATGGTTTTATATTAATTTCCGGGGAACTCGAAGGCGACGATGTAATATTTGAGTTATTCGCACTCTTTTTAAGCTTACGCATATGTTAAGACTCTGCGTTCACGCCGCAGACGAACAATTACTCAAACTGTCGCTGTTAATCTATTTTTCCAGACCGTATCCCCGCTAATTAAATTGATTTTTTGTCAATAGGCTTAGCAGTAAAAATTAATTTTCGACTGCCGGAAGAAAAAATTTGCATTAAAACGCTTTGCATTTTTTTTAAAACGTGATATATTGTTATAGACGATGCAGGCGTCGCCTATCGGTATGGCGTCAGCTTCCCAAGCTGATTTCGGCGGGTTCGACTCCCGTCGCCTGCTCCAAATTCAAAGAAGCAACTTAATTGTTGCTTCTTTTTCTTATAGACGGGAGTCGAACCCCGAGGGGGAATTTTGCGTATAGAGAACAGCGCTGTGCGCTATTCTTAGCAAAATTTGACGAGCATATTTATATGCGAAGTCGGCGGATTTTATAAAATACGCGCTCCCGTCGCCTGCTCCAAATTCAAAGAAGCAACTTAATTGTTGCTTCTTTTTCTTATAGACGGGAGTCGAACCCCGAGGGGGAATTTTGCGTATAGAGAACATCGCTGTGCGCTGTTTTTAGCAAAATAGGTAAGATTTATAAGCAAACAATAAGCGGTTTAGAGTTTAAAAATTTTTTTATCGTCAACAATTTGTTTAAGGAGATAATTATGAACCCTTTGAACGAAAAATGCAAACCGCTTGAAAAAAATTTTTTACCTATGAAAAAGATGTACCCCAAAAGCTATAACAAGGAAAAAACTTCGCCGTATACTAAGACGAGAATTATACTTATGAACGGTACGGAATTTGAATCCGCCTGGTTTATGCACCAATTTGCAAGGCACTGCGACCAACCTGAAATTTTAGAGGCTCTGTCCGTTATACGCCGACAGGAACAGCAACAGCAAAAGAGAATAAGCTGTCTGAAACCTATTAACGAGAGCATACTTGAAACTACCATTGCTTACGAACAGCTTGCCGTAGATTTAACAGCAATTTTAGCTAAAAACGAGACGGATGAAAACAACATCAAGGCGCTGAACTTTGCTCTTTTGGAGGACTTTGACCATCTTTACAGATACGCTAATCTGCTTAAAACGGACAAAGGAATAGACGCCGATATGCTTGTGGGAAGATACACGGAAATAATGCCCGGCAGACCTACTATCGCGGAACACCGCTACCCCGCCGACGATTTAAAGCCGCATATGGACGGAGACAGCGCAGACCTCTATTCCAAGCTGGTTGTTTCCACGATCACAGCCGCCGAACAGCAGACTATGAATTACTATATGAACATAGCGCAATGGTACAAAAACGATTTGGGGCGCAAGTTATACGCGGAAATAGCTATGATCGAGGAAGCGCACGTTACACAGTACGAAAGTCTTAAAGACCCCAATATGACCTGGCTTGAACAGTGGGTAATGCACGAATACTGCGAATGTTGGCTATACTACTCTGCCATAGAGGACGAAAAGGACGAGTCGATAGCCAAAATATGGCAGGAACACTTCAAAATGGAGGTTTCGCACCTGAAAACGGCGGTAAAGCTATTGAAAAAATATGAAAACACTTCTTACGAAAGCGTTATAGGAGACGGAGAGTTTCCTAAACTTCTGAAATTGGGCGGAAACAAAGATTATATAAGGCGCGTTCTCGGAAGCACGGTCAATCTCACCGCAGACGAAATGGATTATAAGGACGTAAAACGTATCCCTGACGACCACAGATTTTTCGGATATCAGAAATATCTTTCGGGCGACCCCGAGCGCAATCCCTCTCACCTCGTCATAGAAAAAGCTATCGAACGACTGGGAAAGGACTACCGCTATCAGGATTCGGAGCACCCCGTAAAAGAATTGCGCGACAGAAAGAAGGACAATATACAAATTGCGAGGGTAAAATAAAATACAGGGCGACGAAATTATTCCGTCGCCCTGTATTTTCCTTTACTTTTAACGTAGCTTTTAAGCTCTTTGAACATTTCTTTTTCGCCCTTTTCTTTCAACAGAGTAAGAAAATATTCCAATTGCCTGCACGTTTCTTCATTCATACCGTCTTTATCGGTGCGATTATTGAAATATTCGAGCGGAAAAGATTGATTGTATTTATCTTTAAGATAGATTTTGCTTGCCGCTATACGGTCGCAGACCATTTCTGCAAAATACTTAGGGGGCATTTGCACGAAAACTCTCCTGCCGTCGGCAAAATCCGTCCAATATTCAAAGTGGTGTTTGTTCCTGCCCTTATGGTGAAGCCAAGCGGCGGAATAACCGAATATCTCCCTCTCCCTCGCCTGAGGGCTGCGGTTGCCCTGATAATACTTTGCGCCGCGCCAAAATTCTATGAACGAATATTTTGACAAATCGTGAGTAAGCCCCTGACGGATCAGCCCTGCCTTAAAGCAATGGACCATAACCTTATGACGATGTTTAGTAATAGTTATAAAATGTTTTATAGCGTGCATTAGATTTCCACTTCCAATCCGTCGTATGCGGCGGTTACGCCGTATTTATCTTCGATTGCCTTCAAGCGCGCTCGCGTGGGATTGCTGTTATGCGAAAAATGAGTTATAACGGACTTAGTCTCACCGCCCGCTATTCCGTAACGGAGTAATTCGTCCCTGACCGATATATCTTCGTTTATCCCCATATGGCGCGCGGCGGGGCTCGACGGGGAATCGGCGAACGTGCAATCGAAGCTTATAAGATTCGCCTTTGCGCCGTTGTCGGCGAGATATTTTATAGCTTGCTCGCTGACAGCGCCCGTATCGTAAAGGTGAAGATAGCCTTTGCCGCCTTTTTCTATATAATAAAGCAGAGCGTCTTCGGTTTTTGAGTGCTTGGCCGGGATAGTCATAACCCTATAATCCCCGACCTTAAAAGACTGAAAAGGCGCCACTTCGTTAATTTGTATATATGGAGAAACTTCGGGCTTCATCTCGCGGGCGGTACATTCCGAAAAAACCTTTAACACTTCCGCATTGCCGTAGATATTCAGCTTATCGCACCCGAAGGAGGCGTATTTATAGCCGCGGAGAATGAAGTCGTGCGCGTAAAAATGGTCCATATGTGAATGGGTAACCAGAATATTTTTAAGCGACGAATAGTTAACCCCGAATCTGAGCGAATGGACGTACGCTTCGGGCGGGAAATCCACAGAAAGTTCGCCGTCGATTAGTATCTGAGAACGCGAACGAAATTCGGAAGAGCCGAGTTTTCGTATATTTATACAGTTTTGGCAGTTGCAGAACATGGCGGGCACGCCTTCCGCCGCGCCCGTGCCCATATAAAGTATTTTCATAACAATAGCATAAACAGGGCGATATGCTCGCCCTGTAATCACACTTCGTAAATAACGGTTACGGGACCGTCGTTGAATTGCCGAATCTTCATATCGGCGCCGAAAATTCCCTGCTTGACGGTAAGCCCCTCCTCTTTAAGTTTCAACGCGCAGTACTCGTACAGCCCGTCAGCCCTTTCGGGGCGCTCCGCGAGAGTAAAACTAGGTCTGTTGCCGTGAGAAAGGTCGCCGTAAAGGGTAAACTGAGAAATGAGCAAAACTTCGCCGCCCACGTCCTTGACGGACAGATTCATCTTGCCGTTTTCGTCCTCGAAAACGCGCAATTTTGAAATTTTAGCGGCTATCTGAGCCGCCTGACTTTCGCTGTCTCCGCACTTTATGCCGAGATACACAGCCAGCCCGAAAGGAATACGGGAAACAATTTCGCCGTTTACCGAAAGGGTAGTTTCCTTGACCCTCTGAATTACGACTTTCATTTATACGTTATTTGCCTACTCTGGACATATATTCGCCCGTGCGGGTGTCTATTCTTATAATTTCACCCTCTTCAACGAACATAGGCACCTGAATGGTAGCGCCCGTTTCAACCGTGGCGTTCTTCATAGCGTTAGTCGCGGTATTGCCCTTCACGCCGGGTTCGCATTCGGTTATTTTAAGCTCTACAAAGTTTTCGGGTTCTACCGAGAACGCGTTGCCGTAAAGGAACTTGATTGTAACCATATCGTTCTCTTTGATATATTTGAGCGCGTCCTCTACCTGATCGTAATTGAGCGTGGTCATTTCAAAAGAATCGGGATCCATAAAATAATAGAACTCGCCGTCGGTATAAGAATAAGTCATCTTTCTGGTTTCAACCTGAGCGGTTTCGAGCTTTGCCGTGGGGTTGAAGGTTACGTCGGAAAGAACCTGACCGGTTACCACGTTTTTAAGCGTTGCGCGAACGAATGCCGCGCCCTTGCCGGGTTTAACGTGCTGAAATTCGGTTACGGTGTAAACGCCCTTTCCGTTGTATTCGAACGTAACGCCTTTTCTGATATCGCCTGCTAAAATAGATGCCATAAAATTTATCTCCTTGAATTTTTGCTATGTTAATTATAAAATTATCAGATTTTTGTCGGTATTCGTCAAACTTACTACGCTTCCGCCACGTAAGCAGACAGTATCCTCTATTCTTATTCCGAATTTGCCCTCGAAATATACCCCGGGCTCGTCCGAAAAAACCATTCCGTCGGTAAATATTTCGTCGCACGCGGGCGATAAATTGGGGTATTCGTGTATATTTACCCCCAAACTATGCCCGAGCGAATGAGTGAAATATCTATCGAGATTAAAAGCTTTTAAATAATCTCTCGCTATCGCGTCGCCTTCCGAACCCTTCATACCCGCTTTGAATTTATCTTTGACGAGCATATGCGCTTCAAGAACGCGGGAATACGCATTTTTGAAATCTTCGTGATTTTTATCGTCGCCGAAGAGAAAAGTCCTCGTACAGTCCGAACAGTAGCCGTTTACCTTACAGCCGAAATCGACGAGCACAATGTCTCCGAATTTCAACTTAGCGGCGCCAGTTTCGTGATGAGGCACGCTTCCGTTCGCGCCGAACGCGCAGATTGTTTCGAAGCTGACCCCGCTTGCGCCGTGCTTGCGCATAAGATATTCTAGAAGCGCCGCACACTCGTTTTCGGTCATTCCCTCTTTAATCGAGGGAATAAGCTCGCAAAAAGCTTTATCCGCGGCGTTGCACGCGAGAGTTATGTTTTTAAGCTCGCGTTCGCTCTTTACCGACATAGCTTTCCTGAACGCTGCGGAGCTGTCCTTTAAAACGTAGCCGAAGTCTTTCAACGAAATATAGTCCTCAGCAAAGGTCTTGCCGAAGTCTATACCCAGCGATTTATATCCCTTTAAAAGTTCGGCAAGTCTCGTCTTTTTAGGGTATTCCTTTACGCTGAACAAATCGGGTATCTGAGCCTTTGCCGCTTCCAGATAGCGGCTGTCGGTATAAAACGACGCGCCGTCGGAATCTATCACTATTACGCCGAACGTGCTTGAAAAGCCCGTAAGGTACAATCTTAAATCGTCCTGAGTTACGACCACGGCGTCAGCGCCGACCGAATCGTAAATTGTCCGTATCAACTGTTTTTCCATAATATTTTAACAAAATATTTTTTATATGTCAACACTATAATAAAGCCGATATAACGATATATAGCCCGCAAAACAACGCCGCAAAGGACTTGCAAGACTTATTACGGGAATTTTAGAGTCTTTGTTATATAAACGCATGATTTACTAGTCTGCGTTGTCCGCGCCGAAATAGATTCTCTTCATAGTGCGCGCGTCTTCTGCCTGAGTGCCGTCCGATTCGCTTACTATATACGGTTCGAGTTTCAACTGTTTCAACGCGACGGCAAGAGGTTCGAATTCCGGCCCGTAAACAGTATCCGCAAACGTCAGATGCTTTACCTCGCCCTTGCCCGAATACATAATCTTTGAAAAGTGCACGTGGAAGTTTTTTACCCTTTCGTAACCGAGCTCGGCAATCATATATTCGAGGCGCGATTTGTAATCTTCCACCGTTTTAAGACTGCCCTGCTCCCTTGCGTTTATATGCCCGAAATCTATCGCGGGAAGGAATATTTCGTCTATTTTACAGAACTCAACTATTTCTTCGAGCGTGCCGATCTGCGCGGCTTTGCCCATAGTTTCGGGGCAGAATTTCAGGTCGTCAAGGTCGTTGAGATAAATATAATCCCTCAATATTTTCAGTCTGTCAGCCGTACGGGCAACCGCCTCTTCGCGCGTGGATTTACCCTGCGTGGAAGGATGAAAGACCAGCCGCGTACCGCCGAATAGCTTTAAAAATTTTGCGCTGCCGAGCACGTAGTTATAGGATTTCTGAGCAGCCTCGTCGTCGGGATTGGCGAAGTTTATGAAATAGGGCGCGTGAACGCTTATTTCCTTATCCTTAGCTTTGAACGCCGCGCCTATCTCTTCCGCTTTGCTTTCAGAAACGGTTATTCCCCTGCCGAAAGAATATTCAAAGCAGTCAAGCCCGAATTTATCTAAATATTCGGGAGCCTGCGCGGTGTGCTTATAACCCATTTCGTAAAAGCTTGAGCTGTTGCCGCTCGGTCCGAATTTAATCATTGTTCACCTTTAAAGTAAGCTTGTCTTTTTCAAGCTGCGTAGCAAGCTGTTCGGCGGACTCGAATCTGACTATATCTCTGATATAATCCAAAAATTCTATTTTAAGCCTTGCGCCGTAGAGATTGCCGTCGAAGCCGTCTATGTTTACCTCGACTATAACCCTTTCGTCGCCGAACGTAGGGCAATCGCCGTAGTTTGCTATTCCGTAATATTCCGCGCCGTCTATATAGGTCTTTACCTTATACACGCCGAATTTCAGGGGATATTTGTCGCACGGATATTCTATATTTACCGTAGGAAAACCCAGAATTTCGCAACCGCGGTGCGCTCCCTCCACGACTTCGCCTTCGAGAAAGAAGTTTTCGCCGAGAAGCTTATTCGCTTTTGCTACGTCGCCCGCGTCGAGACACTGTTTGACGAGAGTGGTGCTTATCTTTTCGCCGTCGGAAAGGACGTCCTTGACGGGCATATACCACACGCCGTTATCCTCGTCCTCGGCATAATTTTTAAGCGTGGACGACTTACCTTTCGCGCCCATACCGAAGCGGAAATCCTTTCCGCTCATATACGCCTTGACGTTGAGTTTTTCCTCTACGTTATGCAAAAAGTCGAGAGGCGGCGTCTTTTTGAACTGCTCGTCAAACTCCACGGCGAGAACGAATTTTACCTTGAATTCTTCAAGCAGACTCAATCTCTCCTCAAAAGAATAGATGGTTTTGCCGCCCTTGCCGTTCTTAAAGAGCATTACGCCGAAATCGAGTCCGTTGATTTTTGCCTGCAACTTCGCCTTTTTGAAAAGCTCTCTGTGCCCCGCATGGATAGCGTCGAAACACCCGAGCACCAACAGACAGGGGAAAGCGTATTCGTCTTTGCCGTATTCGATTATCTCTAACATAACTTGGTCCTGACCTTTAAAAAACCTTCTTTTTTCTCGGCTAATCCGTAGAATATGCCGTCCGGGGAGTATATTTTGTATAAACCGTCGGTTAAACGACTTTCAACGGCGACGCCGTTAAATAACTTTTTAGCTTCCGCGCCCTGCGGATAAATGCTCTCGTATGGCAGAACGCTGTCCGTGGGTATAATATAGGAATTTACGTTTTTTTCAGTCAAACTGTCGGTGGATATTGCGCCGTCAATTACAAAAATCCCGCTCTTTTCCCTTACCAGCGCGCTCATTGCGGCGACTGTGCCTAGTTTTTCCGCCATATCCCTGCAAATCGAGCGCACGTACGTTCCGCCGCCGCACTCTATGCGGAATTTAAAGCTGTTTTCTGACAGGCGACCGATAAGCTCTACCGAATCTATTTCCACGCGCTTAGCGGGCACATCGAAATCTTCGCCCGCGCGGGCAAGCTCGTAACCCCTTCTGCCGTTAATCTTTTTCGCGCTGTACTTCGGAGGAATCTGCATTACGCTTCCGCACAGAGAAGGAAGAACCGAAATTATTTCGCTCTCCGAAGGGACTCTGCCGCCTTCCGATATAAGAGAGCCCGTGACGTCTAACGTATCGTAATCCGCCCCGAAATCGAACGTGGCGGTATAAGTCTTTTTCTTAGTTAAAAAATAATCGAAAAGTCTGCACGCGTTGCCTACGGCAACGGGAAGAACTCCGCTTGCCATCGGGTCTAACGTGCCCATATGTCCGCATGGGGTGTGAGTAAGGCGCTTTATGATATTTACCTCTCTCGCCGAACTTACTCCCTCCGCCTTATTCACGTTTATAAAACCCGTCATAACTGCTGAGAAACGGCGAAAGTCAACCTTTCTACGACTTCTTCATACTCGCCGAAGAGCATACAGCCGCTGGCAAGAATATGACCGCCACCGCCGAAATTTGCGGCTACCGCGTTTACGTTTGCGCTTTTGCTGCGGAGAGATACCTTGTACTGACCCTGTCTGACTTCCATAAGAGCTGCGGCTACTTCCACCCCGTCGATAGAAAGGGGGAAATCCACGAAACCTTCCGTCTGGCTTTTATCCGTGCCGGTTTCAGCGAAGTCTTTGCAGGTTACGGTAATAAACACCAGCCTGTCGTCGAGCGCGAAGCGCATTCTATTCATAACCCTGCCGTATAACACGGCGCGGTTTTTAGTCTGTCTGGAAAACATTTCGTAACAGATTTTATCTGTTTCCGCGCCCTTTTCGCGCAAAAGAGCCGCCGTGCGGAAGGTCTTAGCAGTAACGTCGCGATGAGAAAAATTGCCGCTGTCGGTAAGAAGTCCCAACGCCAAGAGATTGGCTATCTCCTTTGTTATTTCAAAGCCCGCAGCCCTGAAAATATCAGGCAAAAGCTCGCACGTAGCCGTACAATCGATTACGTAATTGAGTTTACCGTAACCGACGTCGGAAACGTGGTGGTCTATATTTACGGTTACTCCCTTGAATTTCTGATAAAGCGAAGAGAAAACTCCAAGCCGCGTCGCGTCGGCGCAATCCACGGAAATTATACAGTCTAGATTGTCTTTGTCTATCGGCAACTCGCGCATCACGCAATCCATTTCGGGAAAGATTTTAAGCCTGTCCGGCGCGCAATCTTCGCAGAGCATATAAGCCGTTTTGCCCGCGTTTTTAAGTGCGAGATACATAGCGAGACCGCTGCCGAGCGCGTCGCCGTCGGGACGGACGTGGCAGATTACCGCAAAAGTTCTGCATTTATTCAGTTGTTTTGCGATTTCCGCCGCCGTTGCGTTATTCATCTTGATTTTTTACGTCGAGTTCCTCTAAAAGTTTATCTATTTTAGCCCCGTATTCCATACTGCCGTCGAGAATGAAGGTGAGCTCGGGGACGGTTCTTAAATGCAGAATCTGAGAAAGTTCGTGGCGAATATAGCCCGCGTTCTGCTTCAACAGCGCAAAGCTTTTTTCCTTTTTCTGCTCGGTATCGTAAATACTGATATAAATTTTCGCCGTCTTTAAATCTGGCGCTACGTCCGCCTGAGTTACGCTGATTATCGCGCTGAGCTCCGGATATTTATTGCGCAATTTTGTTGAAATTACCGTATAAATTTCCTGACGGAACTGACTGTTAAGGCGTTCGCCCCTTAATCCTTTCATAAATTATTTCGCAACCACCTGTTCGATAAGATAACATTCGATTATATCGCCGACCATAATGCCGTTGAAGCCCTCGATGGCGCAACCGCATTCGTATCCGTAGTTGACTTCCTTGACGTCGTCCTTAAAGCGTTTAAGCTGCTGAACGTTGCCTTCGACGACGAGCACGTCGTCGCGGTAAATTCTGAGTTTGCCGCCGCGTACGATTTTGCCTTCCTTGACGTAGCAACCTGCGATATTGCCGACGCCCGTAATTTTGAAGGTCTGGCGAACTTCGCATTTGCCGAGATAAACTTCCCTGTACTTGGGCGCGAGCATACCTTTAAGAGCGGCCTCCACGTCGTCGAGCAGATCATAGATTATTCTGTAAGTTCTTATATCCACCTTGCTTCTTTCTGCCGTAGCCTTAGCTTTGGTATCGGGGCGGACGTTGAAGCCTAAAATTATGGCATTGGAAGAATCCGCGAGCATAACGTCCGATTCGGTTATAGCGCCTGCGCCGCTGTGGATAACTTTAACCTGAACTTCTTCGTTGGAAAGTTTTACTACCGACTGCTTTACCGCCTCTACCGAGCCCTGTACGTCGCCCTTTATGATGAGGTTGAGATTCTTGATATTACCTTCGGCAATTTTGCCGAACACTTCGTCGAGAGATATTTTAGAAGCCGCTTTAACCATAGCGTCGGATTCCTTGCGCTTTCTCTCTTCGATAACCTGCTTCATAAGCGCCTGAGAAACCGCAAACATAGAGTCGCCGGCGTTGGGCACTTCTTCGAAGCCGAGCACGTAAACCGCCGACGAAGGACCTGCCTCTTTGACCGTTCTGCCCTTGTCGTCTATCATAGCGCGCACCTTTCCGGTTATAGTGCCCGAAATTATATTGTCGCCCGTGCGGAGAGTGCCGTTCTGCACCAAAACGGTCGCTACGGGACCCTTGCCCTTGTCGAGCTGGGCCTCTATTATCGCGCCGCGCGCTTCTCTGTCGGGATTCGCGAGGAGCTCCTTCATTTCCGCAACGAGCAGAACGTTTTCAAGCAGTTCTTCTATGCCCTGACCCGTCTTACAGGAAATAAGGCAGACGGGAGTGTCGCCGCCCCATTCTTCCGGAACAAGACCGTAACCCGTTAAATCCTGCTTTACCTTTTCGGGATTAGCGCCCGTTTTATCCATCTTATTTACGGCGACTATTATGGAAACGTTAGCCGCTTTCGCGTGGTTGATGGCTTCCACTGTCTGTGGCATTATGCCGTCGTCCGCTGCGACTACCAGAATGACAATGTCGGTAACCTGTGCGCCGCGTGCGCGCATCGCCGTAAAGGCTTCGTGCCCGGGAGTATCGATAAAGGTGATGCTTTTACCGTTTACGTTGACCGAATACGCGCCTATATGCTGGGTTATGCCGCCCGCTTCGCCCGCCGTTACGTTTTGTTTTCTTATATAGTCGAGAAGTGAAGTCTTGCCGTGGTCTACGTGTCCCATAACGGTAACTACGGGAGCGCGGGGAACAAGACTTTCTATCTCTTCGACGGTATCCGCCTGCTTTTCGCTGAGTATTTCTTCCGCCGTCTTTTCGGGTTTGTATTCAAGCTCTATGCCCATTCCCGCGGCTATCAGCGCGGCGGTATCGTAGTCGATAGACTCGTTTACCGTCTTCATAATGCCTTCTCTGAAAAGCTTTTTGGTTATTTCAACCGCGGTTATTCCCAGCTTTTCGGAAAGGACTTTCAAAGGTATTTCGTTTGAAGTAACCACGGCGCGTTCGATTTTAACCGTCTGCGAACCCGCCTGCTTTTTATCCTTTTTAACCCTTAACTTTCTGTAACCGCTCTTATCTTCGTCGAAGTCCTCTATGCTTGCGCCCTGCTGTTTTACGAGCGCGCGCTTGGAAACCTGACGGCGTTCCTTTTCGACGTAGGTCTTATCGAAGCTCTGCTTTTTCTTGTCCGCGCCGAAATTTTTATTTGCGGGTTTAGCCGCCGTTGCGGCAGCCGAAGGCGCGGGTCTCACGCCCGTCTGCGGTCTGGCAAAACCGTTGCCCTGGGGACGCTGTTTGTTGGCGTTGAATGCTGTGCCGGAGTTGGGTCGCGCCGTGCGTTCGCCCCTGTTGAAATTATTCTTTTCGGTATTAACGAAAGTCTTTGCCGCGGCAGGTCTTTTATCGGGAACGGGGCGCTTTTCCGTCTGTTGTACGGGACGGGCTGCAACCGGTTCTTTGCGGGTCTGAACTTCTTCGGTCTTTGCCGTTTCGGTCTTTTCCGCAGTATTTTTAGCGGCCTTTGCGGCAACTTCGGCGGCAGCGGCTGCCTGAGCGGCGGCTTCGGCGGCGGCTTTTTCCGCCTCCCTTGCCTTTTCTTCCGCTTCCTGCTTAGCTTTCAGAGCGTTCTCTTCCGCTATCTTTCTTTCCTGTGCGGCGCGCTCCTCTTCAAGCTTTTTAGCCGCCTGAGCGTTATCGAGCTCGGTAAGCTTTTTTAAGACGTCGTAAGCCGCTTTTTCCGCGGCGGCGGTCTTTTTAATTAGCTCCGCGATAGCTCCGCCCGAAATCAATTTATCGATATTCTCAATATTCTCGTACTTTTTTGCCATATATTAATCAGTGCCTCCGGCATATATTTCATATTCTTCGCAAGCGTTGGCAATTATAGCGTTTGCCAGGCTGATATCTCTTACCGCCGCAAGTTTACAATCGGGTTTATGAACGGCGTTTTCCAATCCGCAATTACAAATCATCAAAGGACAGGAATGAGCTTTTTTGTATTTCAAAGCAAGTTTAAAACAGTTTTCGGACGCGGAAGAGCAGACAATAATTAGACAGACGCCCTTTTTAAGCGTTTCGATAGCGCCAGCGCCCAAAGCGATTTTCCGCGCTTTAATACAAAAACCGAGATAGGTTTCAATTTTGCTTTTTGACAAAATATTCCTCCTCGATCGCGTCGTAAACCTTTTCGTCCACTTCGCAGGCGAAAACCTTGTTGATAAGGCGGGATTTTTTAATTTTAGTTATGCAATCCGCGCTGTCGCAGACGTATGCGCCCCGCCCCGCTGCTTTTCCGGAAAAATCGAGAAACACTTCGCCGTCTTTATTCTTTACGACCCTGAGCATTTCTTTTTTTTCTTTGAGCGCGCGGCAGGCGATACATTGCCTTAGCGGAATTTTTTTAGTTTTGGGCATTATTCGACCGTTAACCTTCCTCTTCGACGTTACCTACGTTAATTCCGAGCTTCGCCGCGGCGGATTCGCTCTTCACGTCTATCTTCCAGCCGGTAAGCCTTACGGCTAGCCTTGCGTTCTGCCCGTCTTTGCCTATCGCAAGCGAAAGCTTGTCGTCGGGAACGACCGCCATAGCCGTCTTTTCGCCTTCGAGCTGAGTTACGGAAATAACCTTGGCGGGTGAAAGAGCCTTTGCTATAAATTCAAGGGGATTTTCACTCCAAGGGATTATATCGATCTTTTCGCCGTGCAACTCTTCAACAACGGCGTTTACCCTTGCGCCCTTGTTGCCCACGCAAGCGCCGATAGCGTCGACTCTGGGGTCTTCCGACCATATAGCCATCTTAGTCCTCGCGCCGGCTTCGCGGCTGATTTCCTTTATCTGGACTGTTCCCTGCTTAATTTCGGGCACTTCCTCTTCGAAAAGTTTTCTTACAAGACCTGCGGACGAACGGCTTACCATGACCTGAGCGCCCTTGAAGCCGCTTTTTACTCTTTTGACAAAGACTTTTATTTTATCGTTTACGTTATAGGTTTCGCCCGGAACCTGGTCGGAGGGGAGCATCAAGCCCTCGATCTGTCCCTTGCCCAACTCTACGTATACGTTTTTAGCGTCGATTTTTCTGACGGTGCCGACGAGAAGCTCGCCTTCTTTATTGGAAAACTCGCTCATAGCGGCGTCGCGCTCGGTTTCGTGCAGTTTCTGGAGAATGACCTGCTTTGCCGTCTGCGCGGCGATTCTGCTGAAATCCTTAGGTACGAATTTTTCGCTTATTTTATCGCCGACTTTATAGCTTTTCTTGATTTGCTGAGCTTCTTCTAGAGAAATCTGAGTATCCCTGTCTTCCACTTCTTCCACTACGTTTCTTACGGTATAGAATTCAATCGTGCCTTTTTCAGGTACGAGCTTCATTTCCACCGCGCCGCCGGCGCCGGGATATTGCTTTTTGCATGCGGAAACGAGAGCGTTTTCGAGAGCTTCTAAAAATACCTGCTGAGGAATACCTTTTTCCTTTTCCAGATCGGCAAGCGCAGCAAAAAAATCTTTGTTTGTCATTTTTATTCTCCTAAAAGTTATGTCAGATTTATATGATGGATGTTTTTTATTCGAATTTTATCGCCTTGTTTATCTTGGCTATTTTATTTCGCGCTATTTTTATATCTTCGCCGCCGACGACTACCGTTACGCTGTTGTCGTCGAAAGCGGAAAGAGCTCCTTCGAGGTATTTTTTACCTTTCAGGGGCGCGTAAAGCTTAATTTCCACGTCCTTGCCGAGATTGCGTTCGAAATCCCTGAAAGTTTTGAAAGGTCTGTCGAGCCCCGGGCTGGAAACGTTCAGCGTGTAAGGCGCGCCGTAGGTAGGGTCGAGCTCGTCGATCGGGTCCAAAATCGCGTTATGGAATTTTTCGCAGGTGTCGAGGTCTACTCCCGCAGGGGTTTCGATAAACACAGTCAGAGAGTTCTGCTTATCGGAAAATTCGACGTCTACGATTTCTATTCCCATAGGCTCGGCTATGCTTTCGAAAAAGCTTTTTATTTCATCGATAGGTTTTACGTTCATACTTGCCCCATATATAAGTATTGAGTGCCTTTCGTCAAGGCACTCAATAACGTCAACGTATTAAGCTTGATATCATTATAACACGCCCGATCGCGATTTGCAAGCGTTATGACGGTTTTGGTAAAGATTTTTTTATTTTGATGAGCTCAATAAATATTTTTGCTGTTACGAGAGCGTCGTCTATTGCGCGGTGGTGGTTGAAAGTTATTCCGAAATGGTCGGCAACCGTATTAAGCTTATAATTGGATAAAAACAGAAGTTCCTGCGAAAGCGGAATGGTATCGAAAATCTTTCTTTCGAGGTTATAGCCGAGCTGCGAACAGTAATAGTCCACAAACTTGAAATCGAACCCTGCGATATTGTGCCCGACGAGGTAACACCCCTGACAGAATTTGAAAAAGTCGGGCATTACCTGAGCGTACACCGGCGCGTTTTCCACCATTTCGGGCTTGATTCCCGTAAGAGCGATAATCTCTTCCGAAAGTTTTCTTTCGGGATTGATAAAAGTAGTGAAGCTTTCCTTTATCGCTCCGCCGATTATTTTGTATGCACCTATTTCTATTATCCTGTCCATATTTCCCGCGGAAGGAGAGCTGTTAAGTCCCGTTGTTTCAAGGTCGAAAACTACGAAAGTATTGTTTTTAAGACAGTCCGGAAGCTCCTCTTCGGTAAAAATATCCGTCTGGGTAAAATCTTCGAAGGGCTCGGGCTTTACAACAGAGTAATATTTAGGCGCAGGTTTGGAAGCTCGCTTTTCGGGCACGAACCCTGCGGGGATTTTGCCGTAGTCAATAAAGTTTGCCGTAAAGCGGACTTCGCCGCGGAAAATTTCGGACTTGCCCGTGCAGACTATGCTGTCCCCTACCTGCAATTTCTTTATTTTTTCGATACTGCGCTGGCGCGTAAAATAGGTTGCGCGCATAACGGCGGTAGTATCCGAAAGCGTCAAGCTGTAATAGAGCTTTTCCGTGCCGTCCTTCTTTTTAAACGTGCGCTCGGAAATATTTTCTATCGTACCGCAAACGGTTACGTTTTCGCTTTCGAAGTTCATATCAGCCATATATACGGCTGTTGTCTGCTCTTCGTTGCCTTCGATAAATGAGAAATCTTCGATTGAAAATTTTCTTATAGGCACTACGTATTCGATATTTTCGTGCTCTTCTTCAATCTCTATATCGTCGATTCCTCCCTCTTTAATTACGCATTTACCCGAAAATTCGCCGCAGAACGATTTTTTAAGATAAGCGGTCACGTTATTCGCAATTTCATTCGAAAGCGCGTTCACCGCGATGAGCGAAAGCGTAAAGAAGAAACCGTTTTCGGTTTTTTCCACCTTTACGTCGTCCTCGGTAATCAGCGCGGAAACGGCTTTGTTTACATGTGAAAGAGCTTCGAGTATTTTGCGAGCGACAATCTTTTCGTCGGGGTTAAGTTTGGTAATATTGAGTCTGAACCCGAACTCTTCGGGAACGAACCCGCGCGAAACCGCCTCGGCGCGTCTTTCGTCGTCGGGGGTGAAGGTTTTATTGGTTATCAAGTTTATTTCTACCGTGCGTTCGCCGCGAATGAGCGCGACGGAACTTAAAATCGCCTGTCCGAACGCCGGTATTTCGCGCACGCTCTCTAAATAATCAGTCATTTATAAGTTTGTCTATTTCAGCAAAGAACGCGCTCTCCGCGTCTTTGGAATCTATTCTTTTAATAATTTCGCCGTTTTTGAACAGCACGCAGTAATTTTCCGCGCCAGCAATTCCGAGGTCGCAATCCTTTGCCTCGCCCGGTCCGTTCACTACGCAACCCATAACGGCTATTTTTAATGATTTTGTTACATTTTCTACGTATTTATTGACTTTTTTTGCGAGTTGCATCGAATCCCAGCGACATCTGCCGCAAGTGGGGCAGGCTATCACGTTTACGAAATTCTTATCCAACCCTACCGCCCTCAATATCCTTTTGGCGGCGTAAATTTCCTTTACGGGGTCGTCGGTTATGGATACGCGCATAGTATCGCCCACCCCGTTTAAAAGCAAAGAGCCGAGAGCGGCGGATGATTTTACCACCGCCATTTCTTCGGTGCCCGCCTCGGTTACGCCTATATGGAGAGGGTAATCGCACTTTTGCGACAGCAAGTTATACGCTTTTACCGTAAGCGGCACGTCGGAAGCCTTTACGGAAATAACCACGTCCCGAACGCCGAATTTTTCCAAAATAGCGACGTTGTATAGCGCGCTCTCCACCAGAGAAACTTCGTTTTTGCCGTATTTTTCGAGAAAGTCTTTGTTTATACTGCCCGTATTCGAGCCTACTCGCACGGCTATTTTATGCGCTTTTATACAGTCTGCCACCGCTTTTATCTCGCGCTCGCCGCCTATGTTCCCGGGATTTATCCTCACTTTATCGCAACCGTTTTCGATTGCGGATATAGCAAGCTTGCGGGAAAAATGGATATCTGCGACGAGGGGTATTTTAATATTGTCCTTTATGTGTCGAATAGCCGCCGCATCATCTTCGTCGAGGACGGAAACGCGGATTATATCGCACCCCGCATCTTCAAGCGACTTTATCTGTTTTACCGTACCCTCAACGTCGGAAGTTTTCGTGGTACACATAGATTGAATTTTTACGCGCTCGCCGCCGCCAACCGTAACGCCGCCGATACTTACGCGCCTTGTAAAACTGCTCATATAAACACAAAATTTAAGGCAGTTTACACTGCCTTACCTGAATTTAATTATTTTTTCGCCTTTAATCTTTTACAGAAAAATTTGCCCGATTACTTTTTGGATTCCATCATTTTTTGCAATTCGGACATAAACGAAGAAATATCCGTGAAAGAACGGTATACGCTGGCATAGCGGACGTATGCAACCTCGTCTATGCCTTTAAGACCTTCCATAACCATTTCGCCTATATCCTTAGAAGAAATTTCCTGTTCCATAGAGTTATAGACGCGCTTGGTTACGTTATCAACCAATTCGTCTATCCTGCTCATTGAAACGGGGCGCTTTTCGCAAGCTTTGATTATGCCGTTTTTTACTTTCTGGGAATCGAACGCCTGACGGTTACCGCTCGCTTTTACTACGAGAACGGGGGTGTCCTCGATAGTTTCATAAGTGGTGAAGCGCTTACCGCAATTAATGCACTCTCTCCTTCTTCTTATGGTTCTGCCTTCGTCCGCCGAACGGCTGTCTATTACTTTGCTGTCTTCACAGCCGCAAAACATACATTTCATACTGGTTATACCCGTTTATTTTTATTAATTGTACCACAAAATATTGTGTTTGTAAAGAAAAATATGCAAAATGCAGACTTATACCTGTCGTAAAAGTCTGCATTATTTTGTATTATTTGAAATATTTTACGCCGCTTTCGAAAATTTTCATATCGAAATTGCCGTTGAAGTTTTTATAGAGGTTTTCTCCCTTCCTTTCGGCGTGTCCCATCTTACCGAACACTCTGCCGTCGGGGGAAGTAATACCCTCTATCGCCCACATACTGCCGTTGGGATTGTAGGGGCTTTCCATAGTAGGTTTACCGCAAAGGTCTACGTACTGCGTTGCAATCTGTCCTCCTGCAAGCATTTTTTCAAGCTCTGCCGAAGGAGCGACTATTTTACCCTCGCCGTGAGATACGGGTACGGAGTACACGTCGCCTACCTTGCAAGCGGAAAGCCAGGGGCTGAGATTAGACGCGACTCTTACGTTCACCATAGTGGAAACGTGGCGCGAAATGTTGTTGAAGGTAAGCGTGGGCGACTGCGACGTGAGCGGACTTACCTTGCCGTAAGGTACTAATCCGAGCTTTATGAGAGCCTGGAAGCCGTTGCATATGCCGAGAACGAGTCCGTCTCTGTTGTTCAAAAGCTCCATTATGCGTTCGGCGATAGCGGGATTTTTGAACGTAGTGGCGATAAATTTACCCGACCCGTCGGGTTCGTCACCGCCGGAGAAACCGCCGGGGAATGCGATTATATTTGCCCTGTCCACCGCTTTGATTATCGCCTTGACGCTCTCTTCGATGTCAGCCGCCGAGCGGTTTTTGATTACGAGTATTTCAGGCTCCGCCCCCGCAAGTCGGAACGCGCGCGCCGTATCGAGCTCGCAGTTGGTTCCGGGGAAAGCGGGAATGAACACTCGCGGTTTTGCGGTTCTGGTGGATATATTGGAATATTTCGCTCCGCCTGAATAATCGCAATCGGGTAAAGCGCCCTCCGCCGCGGCGGTTGCGGGGAACACGCCGTTCAAACGGGAAGTATAAGCTTTTACCGCGTCGCTTAACTTTACGGACTGTTCGAAGTAAGTAAAATCGCCGGAGTTGGTAGTGCCGAGGAACATACAAGCGATTTCCGAACCGAGTTTGGAAGTATCCTCACAGGAGACGATAAGGTCGCCGTAGTGTTCGGAGAACAGGCAGTCCGCGTCGCCTACGAAGCTGAAACCGAATCCGTTGCCGAGGCAGCTCTTGGCTACGGCGGCGGCGATACCGCCCTTTTCCACTACCGTAGCGAATTTGATATTTCCGCTTTGGATATTCGCATAAACCGATTCATAGAGCTTTTTTAGATAATCGAAATCGGGAATCTTGCTTTCGTCCTTCTTCATAGGAAGGAAATACAGCTTCTGACCCTCGCTTTCGATTACGTTTGTAATCAGCTTTGAAGCCTTTGCAGGTGCAAGAGCAAAGGAAATCAAGGTAGGCGGAACGTCTATGTCTTCGAAAGTTCCGCTCATAGAGTCCTTGCCGCCGATAGCGCCCAAACCGAGATTGAGTTGCGCATACAGCGCGCCGAGAAGCGCCGAAAGGGGCACGCCCCAACGCTTTTTATCGTCGCGAAGGCGCATAAAGAATTCCTGCAAGGTGAGGCGTATATCCTTATAATTGCCGCCTGCCGCCACCACTTTGGCGACCGAAGTCACTATGGAATATACCGCGCCCGTGAACGGCGAGGACGAAGTGAGCTCGGGGCTGTAACCGTATGCCGAAACGGTACAGTCGTCGGTCTCTCCGCCCATTAGTTTTGCCGCCATTGCTATGACGGGAGTAAGCTGATACTTACCGCCGAAAGGCATATATACCGATTTTGCGCCGATTGTGGAGTCGAACATTTCCGCAAGACCCTTTTGGGAACATACGTTGAGCTGCGAAAGCGTTTCAGGCAGTGCCTTTTCAAAAACCACGTTGTTTGCGGCGTGATTGAAGAAAGACGTTACGTTATCGTTTATTTCCGCGGTAGTTACCTGCTTTACGCCGTTTGTATCGAGGAAATCGCGGGATATGTCCACGATTGCTCTTCCGCGGTGATACATCTTCATTCTGCGGTCGTCGGTTACGGTTGCTACGGGGGTAGCGGACAGATTCTCCTTCGCGGCGAGCTCGATGAACGAATCGACGTCGTCTTTGTCCACTACTACCGCCATTCTTTCCTGAGATTCGGATATAGCCAGTTCAGTACCCGAAAGCCCCTCGTACTTTTTGGGCACTTTATCGAGTTCGATAATAAGCCCGTCTGCGAGTTCGCCTATCGCGACAGATACGCCGCCCGCCCCGAAGTCGTTGCATTTTTTGATTTTGCGCGTAACTTCGCCGTTTAGAAACAGGCGTTGAAGCTTGCGCTCGGTAAGGGCGTTGCCCTTCTGGACTTCCGCACCGCATGTCTGAACGGATTTTACGTCGTGAGCTTTTGACGAGCCGGTAGCGCCGCCGCAACCGTCGCGCCCCGTTTCGCCGCCGAGAAGAATTATAACGTCGCCTTTTACGGGCTTAGAGCGGTATATCATATCGGATTTAGCTCCGCCTACCACGAAGCCCGTTTCAAGTCTTTTAGCCTTATAGCCGGGGTGATATACCTCTTCTACCTGACCCGTGGCGAGTCCTATCTGGTTGCCGTAGGAAGAGAATCCCGCAGCCGCGGTTTTGGTTATTACGCGCTGAGGAAGCTTGCCGGCGAGCGTATTTTCGATAGGTTCGGTGGGGTCTGCGCACCCCGTAACGCGCATAGACTGCAAAACGTAGGTTCTGCCAGAAAGCGGGTCGCGTATCGCGCCGCCGAGGCAGGTTGCCGCGCCGCCGAAAGGTTCTATTTCGGTGGGGTGGTTGTGCGTTTCGTTCTTGAACATTACGGTGTATTTTTCTTTCTTGCCGTCGAGCTCGGCGTCTATTTTAATAGAGCAGGCATTAATCTCGTCCGATTCGTCGAGATTGTTTAAAAGTCCCTCTTTTTTAAGCTTTTTGACGCCTATCGTGGCAATATCCATAAGGCAGGGATATTTATCCGCCCTGTCTTTATACAGCTCGGAAAACAGCCCCCTGTAACTTTCTAATGCCTTATTAACGTGGGGATTATCGGAATTTACAGTTATATCTTTTATTTCGGTTGCGAAAGTAGTATGACGGCAATGGTCCGACCAATAGGTATCTATGACCTTTATTTCCGTTTCGGTGGGATTGCGCTTTTCGCCCTTGAAGTAGTCGCGGACGAAGATCAGGTCGGCAACCGACATTGCTAATCCCATATTATGGTGATATTCGGCTACCTGCTCCGCAGACATTTCAATAAAACCTTCTACGTCCTTCACGTCGTCGGCCTCAACCGTTGCGTGAGCGAGCGAGACGGGCTTTTCAAGCGACACCTCCTCGCTTTCGACAGGATTTATAAGATGCTTTTTGATGCGGGCGAGCTCTTCGTCGGTTACGCCCTTTACTGCGTAAATTCTGGCGCATTTGATTATGGGGCGTTCCTTTTGAGTGAGAAGCTGAACGCATTGCGCCGCGCTGTCTGCGCGCTGGTCGTACTGTCCCGTTAGATAAGCCACCGCGAACACTTTGTATTCGGGAGGGAAGCTTACCTCTTCAAGATATACGTTATCTACGGGAGGCTCTGAAAACACGCAGGGTACTGCTGCTTCAAATTCTTCCGCGGTGACGTTTTCCACGTCGTATCTTAAAAGCTGGCGCACGTCCTCAACGTTGATTTTCAGGAGATTGTGAATATCCTCCGCAGTCTTTACCGCCTGTAAATTTTCTTTCTTTTCAACAAAAATTCTGTAAATCATATTATTACCCAAAACAGTTATCGGTTTGTTATTGTTGCGTTTAAAATAAATATTCCGTTATAAGCACATCAGCCTTCGCGGTACTTGACGCCTATATCCTTGCGGTATTGCATACCTTCCCACGAAATATTTTCCGCGGCTTTATACGCCTTTGAGCGAGCCTCTTCTACGTCTTTACCCTTTGCAACGACGCCGAGGACTCTGCCGCCGTTTGTGACGAGCTTGCCATCTTTAATCGCCGTACCCGCGTGGACTATCATACAGTCGCCGGTGTCGCCTATTGTAATTTCCTTACCCTTTGCGTAATGGACGGGATAGCCGCCGCTTGCAAGCACTACGCATACGCACGCGCCTTCTTCCCATTCTATCTTTATATCGGAGAGTCTTTCGTCGGTAACCGCTTCAAAAATATCCATAAGGTCGGTTTTGAGCATAGGGAGTACCACCTGCGTTTCGGGGTCGCCGAATCGGGAGTTGTATTCTACCACTTTCATTCCCTTATCGGTGCGCATAAGACCGAAGTACAGACAGCCTTTAAAGGTTCTGCCTTCGGCGTTCATAGCGTTCATCGTGGGAATCATTATGGTGTTCAAAACCTCTTCTTCGAGTTGCTTTGTCCAGAAAGGACAGGGAGAAAAGGTACCCATACCGCCGGTGTTTAGTCCTTTGTCCCCGTCCTCGGCGCGCTTGTGGTCGCAGGAGGTTATCATAGGCACGATTGTTTTTCCGTCGGTGAAAGCGAGCACCGAAACCTCTTCGCCGGGAACGTATTTAAGTCCCTGCATATACTCTTCTATAACCACTTTATTACCTGCCGAGCCGAAAGCTTTGTCGAGCATAATTTCTTTCAAGCCCTCTTCCGCCTCTTTAAGCGTTTCGCACAGGAGCACGCCCTTGCCGAGAGCGAGCCCGTCGGCTTTTAAAACTATGGGCGCACCCTCTTTCCTTACGTATTCGAGCGCGTCGCCGTAGTTATCGAAAACGCGGCTCTTAGCCGTAGGTATGCCGTATTTCTGCATAAGAGCCTTGGAAAAGGCTTTGCTCGATTCGATTATAGCGGCGTCCTTGCGGGGTCCGAAACAGCGTTTGCCTATACTTTCGAGCTCGTCAACTATTCCTATCGCGAGAGGGTCGTCGGGAGCGACAACGTAGTAATCTATTTGAGGATTGGCGAGCGCAAATTGCTTTACAGCCTCCGCGTTCATATAGTCCACGTTGACGTTTTCGGCAATTTCTGCCGTGCCCGCATTTCCTTTCATGCAATAAAGTTTTTCTACCCTTTTACTCTTTTTGAGGGCGAGGAGTATGGTGTGTTCTCTTCCGCCGTTACCTATAACGAGTACGTTCATATTTCACCTTGTTTTTATAGTTGGTTGAGGGATATTACGGGGTCAATTAATGTTTGAAGTGTCTGTCGCCCACGAAAACCATGGCTATTCCCGCGGCGTTGCAGGCGTCTACGGAAGCCTTGTCCTGAATTGAGCCGCCCGGCTGAATAATAGCCGTAATGCCCGCTTTTACGCACTCTTCGACGCAATCAGGGAAAGGGAAGAACGCGTCGGAAGCCATAACCGAGCCTTTCGCCTCTTCGCCCGCGTGGGCGATTGCCTGCTGAGCCGCCCAGATACGGTTGGTCTGCCCCATCCCTATACCCGTAGTTCTGCCCTGTTTGCCTATAACTATCGCGTTGGATTTTGTGTGCTTGACAACCTTCCAGGCAAACAGCATAGCCTCGATTTCTTCGGCGGTCGGGGCGCGGTCGGTTACTACTCCTAAACCGTAAACGGTTTTGGGTTTACCCGAGGGCGTGGCAGTCTGTTCAACGGGAGCTTTCGTGCTGAAAAGGCTTAAATCTTCGCCGCGAATAAGGCTTTCGTCGTACTGCTGAACGAGCAGACCGCCGTATACCTTTTTCATATCGAACGCCGTCTTTTCGCGCCTTGCGGAAATATCGTCTATCTGCAAAAGCCTGATATTTTTCTTCTGTTCGAGAATTGCAAGCGCTTCTTCGGAATACGAAGGAGCCATAACTATCTCTATGAATATTTTATTGATTTCGGTTGCGGTAGCCGCATCCACTTCGCCGTTTATGGCGAGGATACCTCCGAACACCGAAACGGGGTCGGAATTGTACGCGCGGAGATACGCCTCGTGTATGCTTTCACCCGTGCCTACGCCGCAGGGATTGGCGTGCTTGCACGCAACAACCGCGGGGGTTGCGCCGAATTCTTTCAACAGCTCCAACGCGCCGTTAGCATCGTTGATATTGTTGTAGGAAAGCTCTTTGCCCCAAAGCTGTTTTGCCGAAGAGAGCGAACCCGGACGGATAAATTCTTCGTTATAGAACACAGCCTGCTGCTGAGGATTTTCGCCGTAGCGCATATCCTGAGCCTTTTCGTATGCGAACGTTACGCTGTCGGGGAAGGTTATACCCAACTGACTTGCAAGGTAGTTTGAAATGAGGCTGTCGTAAACCGCCGTATGCGCGAAAACCTTGTATTGTAAATATTTTTTCGTTTCGAGTGTTACTCCGCCGTTGCCCAACTCTTCAAGCACTTTGGAATAGTCCTTAGGGTCGACTATAACGGCTACGTCCTGATAGTTTTTAGCCGCAGCCCTTATCATAGTAGGACCGCCTATATCGATATTTTCGATACAGGTAGCGAAATCCGCTCCCTTTGCAAGCGTAGCCTTGAAAGGATAGAGGTTTACGCAGACGATATCTATGGTGTTGATATTTAATTTTTCGAGCTGAGCCATATGTTCGGGATTGGAACGCATAGCGAGTAAACCTGCATGAACGTTGGGGTGCAGGGTTTTAACTCTGCCGTCGAGACATTCGGGGAAGCCCGTGATTTCGGAGATACCGATTACCTCCAAGCCCGCGTCCTTTAAAGCCTTTGCCGTGCCGCCCGTTGAAATAATTTCAAAACCGCAGGCTACAAGTCCTTTGCAAAAATCAACGACGCCCGTTTTATCCGAAACGCTGACGAGCGCCCTCTTTTTCATTTCCATAAATATATTAACTCCTTAAATTTTATCCGTTAAATTAAATATTTGAACAGCGTTCTTATTCCGCTTGCGCCTTAGCTTTACGCTTAGCCTCGACGACAGGTTTTACCGTATAATAGGTAAGTATGCCTACGATGACCGTAAAGCAAGCGAACAACTGAATTAAAACCGCCATTGACGCGAATTTAATAGCGGCTTGATTATCCTACAACTAATCTGTGACGGTTACCTTTCTGCCGTCTTTTTTTATCTTATCCTCGCAAAGCTTTTTAACGCAATAGGGCAAAAGTTTATGCTCTTCTTCGAGTATGCGCGATTGCAGACTTTCGGGCGTGTCGCCCTCCTTAACCTCCACCGCGCTCTGAGCGATTATCGCGCCGCCGTCGGGTATTTCGTTGACGAAATGTACCGTACAGCCCGAAATCTTCGCACCGTAAGCAATAGCCGCTTCGTGAACTTTCAGCCCGTAATAGCCTGCGCCGCAAAACGACGGAATAAGAGACGGGTGAATGTTTATTATCCTGTCTTTAAAAGAATTAATAAAGCTTTCTGGAATAATTTTAAGCCAGCCTGCAAGCACAATATAATCTACTCTGTTCAAATTGAGAAGATATGTTAGTTTTGCGTAAAGCTCTTCCAGATCGGGGAAGTCTTTTTTAGCGAAAACCGCCGTGGAAATCCCGTGCTTTTTAGCGCGTTCTATCGCGCCTATGCCGTCCTTAGAAGCGATTAGCAGAGCTATCTCGCAAAACTTTTGACTTTCATTTGCGTCGATTATAGATTGAAAATCGGTTCCTCCGCCGCTTGCGAAAACCGCTATACGCTTAATCAAACCAGTTTTACCCCGCTGCCTTTACACGTTTTGCCGAGAATTACGCACTCCTCGCCCGTAGATTCGAGCTGAGCGATAGTAGCCTCGACGTCCTTTTTGGCTACGCAGACAACCATACCGATACCCATATTGAAGGTATTGTAAATCTGTTCCTTGGTGATGCCTGCTTTCTTCTGCATTACCTTAAAGATAGGGGGCACTTCGTAAGACTTGGTGTTTATTCTGCAACCTATGCCCTCGGGGAAAATTCTGGGGATATTTTCTATGAATCCGCCGCCCGTGATATGCGCTATACCTTTGACTTTTACCTTTTCGATGAGCGCGAGAATGGAATTTACGTAAATTCTGGTGGGAGTAAGCAATACGTCGATTACCCTTGCGCCCAATCTTTCGTCGTATTTTTCAAGCTCGGAAATATCTTCGCCCCAAAGCTTTCTTACCAAAGAATAGCCGTTGGAATGTATACCGCTGGATTTAAGACCGATAAGCACGTCGCCGGACTTGATTTTTTTGCCGTTGATTACCTTCTTTTTATCTACCACGCCTACGGCGAAACCCGCTATATCGTATTCACCTGCCGCATAAAAACCGGGCATTTCGGCAGTTTCTCCGCCTATAAGCGCGGCGCCGCTCTGACGGCAGCCCTCCGCTACGCCCGATACTACGGTTGCAACCGTTTCGGGAGAGAGATTGCCCGTTGCAAAATAGTCTAAAAACAGCAAAGGCTTAGCGCCCTGACAAACTATGTCGTTCACGCACATAGCTACCGCGTCTATACCTATCGTGTCGTGCTTGTCCGCGAGGAACGCGTACTTTAATTTAGTTCCTACTCCGTCCGTACCTGCAACGAGGACGGGTTCTTTCATACCCTTGGGCATCTGAAAGAATCCGCCGAAAGAGCCGATGTCGCCGAGAACGCCTTCGGTATAAGTGGATTTAACGTGTTCGCGCATAAGTCTGACAGCCTGATAGCCTCTTTCTACGTCTACTCCGCTGTCCTTGTAAGATATTGCCATACTTTCTCCTTTTCTGTAAAATCCGCAAAGCCACAGCCTTGCCGTAACGCAGGGCTATGCCCTGCCGCATTATTATAAAATTATCATGAATTTCAAACCGCAGAACGTTGCGGTTGATAAAACCAATACGCCGCGTATCGACGCAAAAGATTTAGTTATTCCAATTTCAGCTTATCCGCTTCGTATCCGTCGAGCGGGTAAGGATATTCTCCGTTGAAACAGCCTAAGCAGAAATCCACGTTAGCAGACTTGCAGGTATCCACAAGCTGGTCTATCGTTAAATACTTTACGCTGTCCGCGCCGAGTTTTTCGCAAATCTGCTCTTCCGTTCTGTATGCGCCGATAAGCTGAGAATAGGTCTGAATGTCTATTCCGAGGTGGCAGGGGTGTTTGATTATGGGGGAACAGATTCTTATATGCACTTCCGCCGCACCCGCGTCCCTTAACATCTTTATGATTTTGCGCATTGTAGTTCCGCGCACTATCGAATCGTCTATGATTATAAGCCTCTTGCCGCGTATATTTGCGCGCAGAGCGTTCATCTTTACGTTAAGGCTGTTTTCCCTCTGCCTCTGGTCGGGCTGAATGAAGGTTCTGCCTACGTACCTGTTTTTGGCGAGAGCTTCGACGAATGGTATTCCGCTCTCTTCGGCGTAGCCGCGAGCCGCTACGTTGGCGGAATCGGGAACGCCCGACACTATATCAGCCTCTACGGGATAGCACCGAGCGAGCGTTTTACCAGCTTCCTTTCTGGCTTCGTAAACGCTGCAACCGTCCAAAACCGAATCGTGGCGGGCAAAATATACGTATTCGAAAATACACATTTTGCTCTTTTCGGGAACTCCGTCCATCATATGCGAATGAACGCCCTCGGAATCTATCACCACTATTTCGCCCGGCTTTACGTCGCGGAGAAAATTTGCGCCTACCGCATCGAGCGCGCACGTTTCGCTTGCAACCACGTAATCTTCGACGGAAGTTCCTAAGCATAGCGGGCGTATTCCGTAGGGGTCTCGCACGGCGATGAGCTTATCGGTGGTCATAATAACCAGCGCGTACGAGCCCTTGAAAAGGGGACAAGCCCTTTTTACTCCCTGTAAAATGTCGCCGTCGGAAAGGCTGTTGATAAGCGCCGCCATTACCTCAGAATCTATCGTCGTCTGGAAAACGGCGTTGTTCTTTATGAGGTTGTCGCGGAGCTGTTTTGTGTTAGTCAGGTTGCCGTTGTGGGCGAGAGCCATTTTTCCGCATTTGCCTGTAAACACTACGGGTTGAGCGTTCAAAAGCTGGCTTGCGCCCGTAGTAGAATAGCGCACGTGCCCTATTGCTATGTCGCCCTCGGGAAGAGTATCGAGCTTTCCGTTCGCAAAAATATCGGGAACCAGCCCCATACCTTTATAGTAGGTTATCTTGTCCGCGTATGATACGGCAATACCCGCGCTTTCCTGACCGCGATGTTGCAGGGCATACAGCCCGTAATATACCGTATAGGCTACGTTTCTGTTTTCCTGCGAATATACCCCGAACACACCGCACTCTTCGTGCATACTGTCGAAGGGGGCTTTTTCAGTTCTTAAATACATAAATTACTCTTTTTTCCGTTTTCTTGTACTGAAATGATTTGGTTATAAAATAACCGAGCTCAGCCGCCTATGCGCTTGAAAATTTCGGCGTAAGCGTCCTCTACTCCGCCGAGGTCGCGACGAAATCTGTCCTTGTCGAGGCTGACGTGCTTGGTCGTATCCCACGTGCCTGCTTCCCAGAAGCGGCAGGTGTCGGGGGAGATTTCGTCGGCAAGAACAATCTGACCGTGGAATCTGCCAAATTCGAGTTTGAAGTCTATCAAATCGATATTAAGCTGTTTGAAGAAGGCTTTCATTTCCTCGTTTACTGCGAAAGCCATATTTTTAATGGTTTCTATCTCTTCCTTGGTGGCAAGATTGAGCGCGAGCGCGTGATAGGTGTTGATGAGAGGGTCGCCGAGTTCGTCGTTCTTATAAGAAAATTCTATCGTGGGGTTAGCAAGAAGAGTTCCTTCCGCTACGCCGTATTTTTTGGAGAAGCTGCCCGCAGCGACGTTTCTTATAATTACTTCCAGAGGCACTATCTGAACCTTTTTTACCACTGTGTTTCTGTCGTCTATCTGTTCTACGAAGTGAGTGGGTATGCCTTTCTTTTCAAGCATCTGCATCATCATATTGCTCATCTTGTTGTTGATGACGCCTTTGCCAGCAATCGTGCCCTTTTTCAAACCGTTGAAAGCGGTTGCATCGTCCTTATAGGATACTATAACGTAATCGGGATTTTCGGTTGCGAAAACCTTTTTTGCTTTGCCTTCGTAAAGCTGTTCTTTCTTTTCCATAAGATATATCTCCTAAAAATTAAATTCTTTGATAAATTTCCGATTTGACGGCTTTGTAAAAAATCAATAAACCCGCAGGTGCACTGCGGGTATAAAGGCGTTATAATTGCTTTATTTCCTGTTGAAGGGCGGCGTCGTCCGCGTTGATTTTGTCCTTCATTTTCTTTTTGTAGTCTGCAAGCTTTTCGGCTATTTCAGGGTATTTTACGCCCAGAATCTGCAATGCGAGCAAGCCCGCGTTCTCCCCTCCGTTTACTCCCACCGTTGCGACGGGTATGCCGGAAGGCATCTGCACTATCGAGAGCAGACTGTCCAACCCGCCCATCATATCGGTTTTCACGGGCAGACCTATTACGGGCAGGGTCGTATAGGCGGCTATAACTCCGCCGAGGTGCGCAGCTTTACCTGCGGCGCATATGATTACTTCAAATCCTTCCGAAGCGGCGCTCTTTGCAAATTCGTGCGCTTCGTCGGGGGTGCGGTGCGCGGATATAACCCTTACGTCAACTTCGACGCCGAAATCTTTTATGACCGTAACGGCAGGTTTTACCACGCCGAAATCCGACTTGGAGCCCATAATAACAGCTACTTTTGACATAACTTATCTCCCGTATTAATTTATGATTTTGCGGCATACTTAATTTATATGCTGCTGTTGTATATTATCTTTTGCGTGTATATACTTGCGATAAACGCGTATTCGGTAATGTTTTTACTGTCGCTGAAAAACGATTATCTTACCGACGATTCCAAACCGGGCTCGGGCGACGGAAAGCTTTTGCTTTCGGCTCTTCTCGGCGGCGCGATAGGTATTTATGTGACTATGATAATCACGCGGTTCAAGCTTAAAAATCTGCCGCTTATGATAGCGCTGCCTGTCATAGGCGTTTTAAACGTATGGTTCTGCGTGCTTGCGTTCCGTTCGGGATTCACATTTCTGGTAGTGTAACACTATATTTATCAACTACGATAAAATTATAACACAACATATAGACAATTTGAAACTGTTTGAAGTAAGTTTTTTTTAAAATTAGAAGATAAAATTTTTACAAAACCGCCTTCAAAAGGTTGACAAATGCAATTTGGGCGTAAAAATGCGCGCGGAGGGCAAATAAATCGCCCTCCGCGCGCATTTTATATGCATTAACCGCGTAAATATTTTGCCGTATTCGGCTTACTGATTATTTAAAGTATTCAGCTCGACAGAATCGCTTGTAGGATTTCCGAGCGGATGCGCCCGTTTTCGCCGAATTTGCGCTCTTCCGAAAAAGGAAGGTTAAACTCCGTACGTATCCTTCCGCCGTCCAAAAGTATTATTCTGTCCGAAAGATAGACGGCTTCGTCTATATCGTGCGTTACGAAAAGGCAGGTTCTGTTATCCGACTTCCACAATTCTCTGAACATATCCATCATTCTGACTTTCAGGCTTAAATCGAGAGAGGAAAAAGGCTCGTCCATAAGCAAGGTTTCCGCGCCGAACAAAAACGCGCGGAGAATAGCAACCCTCTGCGCCTGACCGCCCGAAAGGCTGACGGGGTACGCCTTCGCCTTGTCTTTGAGCCCTGCGCGGTCGAGATAATCCGAGATTTTTTGTCCGTCGCCGCATACAAGACGAAGATTATCGAAAACCGTAAGATTGGGCACGAGGCGGGGTTCCTGAAAGATATACGAACATTTTGTTCGAGGCACAGTGCCCTGGTACGGCGTCAAACCTGCCAGAACGTTCAAAAGGGTAGTCTTTCCGCTTCCGCTTTCGCCGAGTATGCAGGTTATTTTATTCTCTTCTATATCCAGACAGAAATTTTCGAAAACGGCGGTATTTTTATAGCTTTTGCAAAGATTTTCAATCCTCATACGCTCCCCTCCTTCTTTCGCCACCTGTAAGTGAAATAACCGAGGTTAGCAAATAGCGCTTCCGCTATGAGTCCGAACGCAATACATACTATCGTGAGCGCGGCGAACGTGGGCATTTCTACGTACAGGCGCGCCTGCTGCATAGCTCCGCCGAGGCTTTTAGCCGTATATGACAACACCTCTGCCGAAACAGTGAGTTTGATACCGAAAGAAATATCCGCGCCTACCTGCGCAAGAACGTTGGGCGCGACCTGAGGCAGATAGATTTTTGTCAGCTTTTTCGCCGCGCCGATTTCGTACACTTTTGCCATCTGCAACAGATTCTCGTCGACGCCGTCTATCGCGGCGATAAACTGCGAATAAATCATAGGGAAAAGCACGAGGCAGGTAACAATAACGGGGGCGACTTTGGGATTAGTCCAGATGAGCAGCATAAGCGTTACAGCCATCGTGGGAATAGTGCGCACTACCGAAATAATACCTGCGAAAATGCGTTTAAACGGATTGCAAACCGAACTTATCGCGGCGAATACCGCCGCGAGCGCGAACGAAACGCAAAACGCGTAAAGCGTTCGTAAAGAAGTGTTTAGAAAAGCCGTCCAGAAACTTTTCTGCCCGAAGCATTGCCACAGCGCGGCGAAACTGTCACCGACCGACGGCACTACGTAGTCGTTTGCAACGGCGCAGTACGCAATTATCCAGATTATGAGAACGACGACAACAGAGCACAGGGCGAATATAACGTTTAAAGCTTTTGCGCCGCTTAGTTTTTTCATATGTTAAACTGCGTAATAGAACGAATCGGAGACGTTCGCCGCCGATTGAGCATTTACAGCGATAAGTTTTGATAAAAAGCCGTTTACTTCCGCCTTGCAATCAGCGGCTCTTTCAAAGCGTATGGCGCAATGCGAAAGAATGGTTTTATTATTCAGTTGGTTTACGTTCATAGAAGGCGAAGCTCCGTCGGGCATGTGAGCGGCTACCGCGTCATATATAATCTGCCCCGTAGTTTCGGCAGATAAAAGCCACTGCGCGCCATCCGCTACCTCCTGCATAAAAGCGTTTACGAACGCGCCGTCGCGGAAGGAAATTACGGAATTTTTCGCCACCAGAACGGCCTGAGGATAGCCGCTTTCTCCGCCGTAAAGCTGCTGTAAATCGCCCACTATACCGAGGCCTGCGACAGCGTTAGCCCTAGTGCTTGCGGCAGGTTCGGGAGCCACGTAATAATCCACCTCCGATAAAAGACCTACGTCGGTTGCGGCGATAGATTTCAGGTAGACAGAATCGGCGTTAACCCCTTCTTCATTATAAGTTATTCCGTTGTCGTTTAAAACAACTTTTAACGTAAGCCCGGGTACGTTAGCCAGATTGACTACACCCACCGTTTTACCGTTTAACGAAGAGAGATTTGCCGTCGTAATCTCTTCGGAATATTTTTTAGATAGTATATAAAGATTGCCGTGCGTTACCGTGCCGAGCATTTTATACTTTTCGCCGCTGCCCAAAAGTTTGGAGGCGAGGTTTACGGGGAGCACGCAAATATCCGCCGCAGGATTCGCGCCGGTAACGTAGCTTTGAATGGCTTCCGGCGCCACTACGCGATATTCGAGGGAGGTATTTTCGATAATTTGTTCGTCCTGCGACATCATCTGCGCCATTGAAAGCGCGGGCGCGCCGTCCGGCATATAGACGGTGAACTGGGAGTTATCGTTATTTTCGGGTTTGCACGCGGACAAGCCGAACGCGAGGGTTACCGCCGCCAACGCGGCGAGAAGGGTTGATAAAAATTTTTTCATATAGCTCCTTTTCGGCGTCAGGAAAACCTTCCGCCTCAAAATTTATTTTGCGATTTACAGGGTCTTGCCGATTAAAGTCTTTGCGGTTACGCCTTCAAGCATACCCAATTTACCCGTCAAGGTATTAATAATCTCAGTAGGCGCGTCTATAACCACGCAGATGACCGAAACCGACTTTTCCCTGTAAGGTATGCCCATTCTGCCTATTATAAATTCGCCGTAATCGGATAAAAGAGCGTTGACTTGCGCGCTATGTTCCCTGTTTTCGACTATAACCGAAACGACCGCCAAACGTTTTTCCGTCATAAAAAATACCCCCTTTCGCCTGAAAGAGAGCAATAAAAGCGCGGCGCGACGCGCGTGCCGTAAGTTTATTTACCCCTTTGCGCTCAGGAAACCCTTTGCGTTCAGGCAGAATAAGTTTAACATATCTTTTCGATTATGGCAAGCGTTTGAATATTTTCTTTTGATTTTTGCAAACTATTAATATGAAAATCAAACATCTATCCCTTATAATTACGTCGTTAGCGCTTATACCCGCGGCGTTTTGCGGATGTTCTATGAGCCCCGACAACGGCGGCGCGCAGGACAAAGCGCCCGACGCTAAAATAATAGCCCAAGACAATAACGGCAACTGCCCAGACGACAACTGCCCAGAAGGTCAAAACGGCAACGCGGGAGAACGCCCCGACGGCGACTGTCCGAAAGAACAATGCCCCGAAAATAACGGCGGACAAAACGGCGACGGTGACAAGCCTATCGTTCAACCGCGCGGAAAGAGGCGGTTCGTACCGCACAGACTTCCGCCCGACCGCGAAATAAACAAGCCCGTCCCCCTGCCCTTCGACACGTTCGGAGAGGACAAGACTCCCGACGTTCTTCCCGTTCCCGATATGCCGGAACAGACGAAAGATTAAACGCGTTAAAGGCGCCCGCTATGCAAGCGGACGCCTTTTTAAACGAGCATATCTATTGCGTATAACAATACGAGATGTGCGGGATAAAATACGTAGAAAAAATATTTGAGAGGCAGTTTGCCCTTCTTTTCTCCGTACAGGGCGAGAGGTATAAGCGCAAAAAAAGCGTACCATTCGTTCAGCCCCGAAGTGAACGCGCACAACAGCGCTAAACCCACGGTAAAAGCGGCTAATCTAACGTAGTAAAAATCGGCTATCGCGAACGCCTTAGTAAATTTTTCGGGGACGGGGATATTGCGGAAATCGAACAGCGCGGCGAATACGGGCAACATACAGCCCCAGAAGCCGTAATCTATTTCAAATTCGCTTCCGTTTACGCTATGTACGGCGTTCAATTCCCATATAATGAACACGACGGCGCACAGCATAAGCGCAGAAAGAATTTTATCCGCTATTTTAAACTGTTTACCGAACAAACACCGCTTGAAATATTGCAGGGCGTAAATCGCGAGGACGGACAGCGAAAAGGTTATGAGAATACTCATGTACAGACTTCCGTTATCCGCAATAAAATAGACTATCTGGCAGGCGACGCCCAGAAGAAACATAAGGAGAAAATGCTTTACCTTATTTTTTGTGTACCTGCAACCCTCAGCCACCATAAACGCGAAAAGCGGCATAGCCGCTCTGCCTATATAGCGCAGAACCAATAAATCGGGAAAAAACATAAAGCCGACGTGGTCTACGAGCATAAGGGCGGCGGCTAGCAGTTTTATGCCGTTGCCGTTCATAAAACGGATTTTATCGAGCGTATGCATCTTATTTGTTTTTATTGAAGTTGATAAGGCAACCGCTTAAAATTATCTTCTTTTCCTCTTCGGTGAGCGCGCCTATTTCGAGATAGATATTCTTAACCTTGCCGCCCGAAATATGCTTTGCCGAGATTACGGGATTATCCTGCCTGATAATTTCGGAAATATTTTCGATATAGATATAATCTCCGACGGCAAAATTGAAGTTTTTGCACAAGAGCGGCAACATTCCCCAATTTATAAGGTTGGAACGGTAGCGCTTTGTGGCGTATTCGAGCGCGATATTGGCTATGCCGCCGAGAACGCGCTGACAGGAAGCCGCCTGTTCGCGGGCGGAGCCGTCGCCGGGCTTTTTGGCGATAACGGCGGAGCCTAACAGCGTATCGGGGGCTATTTCTATCCCTACCTCTTCAAGCACGCTCTGAGGCAATCTGCCGTCCGCCCTTCTCTGCTCTTCGAGGGCTTTTACCTGCTTTGCCCTGCCCACGTATGCAGGGTCTTTGCGCGAGAGCGCGAATTCCGCAAGGCGCAGGGGATTTGAACGGTAAGACGAGGTTTCGCCCGAAGGAATGAGCTCGTCCGTGGTGGTTACGGGGTCGTCTATAACCGAAACCGCCTTGATAAGCAAGTTTTTGGCGAGAGCTATCTGTTCGGGCCAATCGGCTATGTTGTTGCCGTATATGAGTTGAGCTTCGGGGTCGGGGTTGAGTTCGCCGCGGTAAACGCGGTTTTCGTAAATTGATTTATCAAAGTAATATTTTTTGAGTTTTTTGGTATATTCCACCTCGGTAGCAGGGGTGAGCACGCCTCCGTTGGCGGCGGTCGCCGCTATCGAGCGCGCGTCCATCAAAGCTACTGCGGCAAGCTGCTGTTCGCCGAGTTTAGAGCCTTCCCTGTTTTCGAAGTTGCGGGTGGTGTGTCTTATAGAGAATCCGTTATCCGAAGGGGTGTCGCCCGCGCCGAAGCAGGGACCGCAGAACGCCGTTTTAACTATGGCGCCCGTCTGCATAAGAGCGGAAACGTAGCCGTTATCGGCAAGGCATTTGAACACGGGCTGGCTTTGAGGATAAACGTTTAACGTAAATTCGTCGTATCCGCAGCTCTTGCCGCGCAGAATTTCGGCGGCTTCGGCGATATTTTCATAAGTGCCGCCCGCGCAACCTGCTATTACGCCCTGGCTTACGTGGATTTTGCCGTCCTTTATTCTGTCTAAAAGCTTGAACGGCTTGTTATAGCCTTTAAGCTTATTGCCCGCTTCCTGCACTTCTCCGAGGATATCCTTTGCATTGTCGATAACTTCCTTTATCGTATATGCGTTTGAGGGGTGGAAAGGCAAAGCTATCATAGGTTCAACGCGCGAGAGGTCGATAACTACCGCGCCGTCGTAATAGGCGGGATTTTCGGGATGCAATTCTTTGAAGTCGCCCTCTCTGCCGTGGAGCGCGAAGTATTCCTTTGTCGCCACGTCGGTTTCCCAGATTGACGAAAGACAAGCCGTTTCGGTAGTCATAACGTCAACGCCGCACCTGAAATCCATAGAAAGATTTTTTATTCCGGGACCGATAAATTCTAAAATCTTATTCTTTACGAAGCCCTTTTTGAAGGTCGCGCCGACCAAAGCTATGGCGACGTCGTGAGGGCCTACTCCCTTTTTGGGCTTACCTTTTAAGTATACGGCTATTACGTCGGGGCGTTTTACGTCGTAGGTTTGATTTAAAAGCTGTTTTACGAGTTCGGGTCCCCCCTCGCCCACAGCCATCGTGCCCAGCGCGCCGTAGCGGGTGTGACTGTCTGAGCCGAGTATCATTTTGCCGCAACCTGCCTGCATTTCGCGCATATACTGGTGAATTACGGCGAGATGGGGAGGAACGTAATTGCCGCCGTATTTTTTTGCCGCGGACAAGCCGAAAAGGTGGTCGTCTTCGTTGATGGTGCCGCCTACCGCGCAGAGCGAGTTGTGGCAGTTTGTCAAAGTGTACGACAGAGGGAATTTTGTTAAACCCGAGGCTTTGGCTGTCTGAATTATTCCAACGTAGGTTATATCGTGGGAAGCCATCGCGTCGAATTTGATTTTAAGGTTAGTTTCGTCGCCTTTATTGTGCGCCTTTAAAATGCCGTAGGCGATAGTGCCTTTAATCGCCTGCTGTTTTTGCTCTTCGCGGCGAAAAGCGCGGTCCTCTTTGACCAACGCTCCGTCCATATAGTAAACGCCGCCTTTAATAAGCTTAATCATAATGTTTCTCCGTTCAAATTAATTCTCCCCTTTATTTTACAATATTAATCGCGTTTTTTCAACTTTTAATAGGGCTAATTTGCAAAAGACGGCGCTCAAATGTTGCCTTTTTTTCTCGCAAAGGCTATAATATTGCTATGAAAATATTCAAATACAAATTCAGCAAGCTTATAACCGCTCTTATCTGCCTTGCTTTGGCGCTGTGCGCCGTCGGATTCGGAATCAATTTATTCCTGTGCATTAAAAACGGAATCAAAGAAGCCGCCGACCCCGTTTATCCTATTCTGCAATATACTTTGATGTTCTTCATTACGATAACGCTGTTCGTAATTTTAGTCAGCATACTTAAATCTTCCTACTATTGCGTAGAGGGAAAAACCTTTAAGACCTGTTTCGGTTTCATAAAGAGCAAATACGAAATAGATAAAATCGAAAAGATTACGCTCGACAGGCAGACGAACAAACTTTCGGTCGAGTTCGACGATAATACATTTATAGTAATCGTAGTCAAGGAAGAATGGTATAACGACTTCGTGCAGGCGATAATAGACGTCAAACCGGCGATAGAATACGAAATAAAATCCAAAGAAAACGACGGTACTCTTAAAAAATAATTATTAAGTTAACTTTATAAAATCTGCGCCCTGTCGGCTGAATGCTTTCGGGAGTTTTAACTTCCGTGCGTAAACAGCCGACAGGGCGCCGTCTTTATGCCGTTATTGAGCTTTGTTTTTCTTTTTGCGGATCATCTTTTTTACGGATGTGCGGTGCTCCTCCCCCGCCATAAGGCGGTAAAGGTTTAGATGATGGGCAATCCAAGTAAGCAGATTTATGACGAGAAGAATCATAAACGTAGCTATGAGATATCCGTTGGCTATTTCCGCCTCGTAGCGAAGCACGAATATCGCGCCCTGCCATATAGTGAACAGCGAAACGCCGAGAAGCGAGCCCATAGAGCCCCATTCCGTTAAGGCGATATATACGAAAATGCAGACGACTATGGCGAGCCCGATAAACACGAACCACCAGACCTCGCAGGAAAGCGCCGCCCAGAACAGACCGAATGTTGAAGCTATACCTTTGCCGCCCTTGAACTTCATTGTTACGGGGAAGATATGCCCTATAACCGCGAATATGCCGAAGAAATAGCGGGAAAAATCCGAAACGGCGATATCCGTTCCGGAAAACGCGTAACCCTTAAAGATAAAATAGCCGCAGATCACGGGGACTGCGCCCTTTAACGCGTCGCACAGAAAGTTGATAATACCTATTTTTAAACCGAACGTACGCGACATATTCATCGTGCCCGGGTTTCCGCTACCAACGTCGCGTATGTCCTTATGCTTTAATTTAGATATAAAAACGGCGAAATTGAAACAGCCTATCAGATAGCAGCAAACCGCCGCCAATACAAACCAATACCAATTTGCGGAAAGCGAAAAGTCTTTCATTGATTCTCCTTTTTCTCTCGCGTAACGATTCTTATGGGCGTTCCCGAAAAGTCGAAAGTTTTTCTTAAAGTGTTTTCCAAAAATCTTTCGTAGGAAAAGTGTAAAAGGTCAACCGAGTTTACGAACAGCACGAACACGGGCGGCGCGACGGATACCTGCGACGCGTAGTAGACCCTTAAACGCCTGCCGTTGTACGAAGGCGGTTCGTTGGAGCGGAGAGTATCCGAAATGACGTCGTTGAGCGTTCCCGTAGCCACGCGGAAACGGGCGTGAGCGTAAACCTCGTCGACAAGCGACATAATCTTTTCCGCGCGCTGACCCGTCTTTGCCGAAACGTAGACGGATTTGAAATAATCCATAAATTTCAGGTCCTCTTTCAGCTTTTCCTGAAATTTATTTATCGTGTTGGTATCCTTTTCTACCAAGTCCCACTTATTCATAACTATCACGGAAGGTTTGCCCTGTTCGTGAACGTAACCGATAATTTTAGTGTCCTGTTCGGTCAAGCCCTCGGTGCTGTCTACTACCAGAAGGCAGACGTCGGCGCGGCGCACGGCGTCGAACGCGCGCATTACGGAATAGTACTCCACGTCGTCCTCAACCTTCGCTTTCTTGCGTATGCCCGCGGTGTCTATTATCGTATAATTTTTATCGCCGTAGGTAAACTTCGTGTCTATCGCGTCGCGCGTGGTGCCGGCAATGTCGGTTACTATCGAGCGTTCGAAGCCGAGAAGGCGGTTTACGAGGCTGGATTTGCCCGCGTTGGGCTTGCCGACTACCGCAATCTTTATGCTGTCATCCTCTTCGTTTTCGTAAGATTCAAACATAGCGACCGCCTCGTCGAGGACGTCTCCGATACCCGTAGAATGTTCCGACGACACGGGATAAGGCTCGCCGAGGCCGAGAGAATAGAACTCGAAAACCTTGTCCTCGGCGTAGTCGTCTATCTTATTCACTACTAGAATAACGGGTTTTTTGGAACGGCGCAGCATATCCGCCACGTCGTAGTCGGAAGTTGTAAGCCCCTCCTTACCGTCTACGAAAAAGAGAATTACCTGAGCGGTTTCGATAGCCACTTCCGCCTGTTTTTTAATCTCTTTCCACATAGTATCTTCGGAATTGAGCTCTATTCCGCCCGTATCGACGAGAGAAAAAGCTTTTCCCCTCCACTCCGCGTCGGCGTACAGTCTGTCGCGCGTAACGCCGGGGCGGTCCTCGGTGATAGACACCTTTCTGCCGACTACTTTATTGAAAAACGTGCTTTTGCCGACGTTTGGTCTGCCGACGATAGCGATTAAAGGATTAGCCATATCATTACCTTAAAATTTATTCTTAGATATTATAAACGCTTTTTGCGCTTTTGTAAAGAAAAAAACGGCTCCGCCCGAAAACCGAGGCGGAGACAAAGCGTTTTTCTTTTACTTGAAGCAATCGCGTTTTATTTGCGTAGCGGCTGCCTATTAAAGCAGAGTGGGGATTGCGCCGAACACTACGCCGAAAACGAACACGGCAAGGGCGATCCAATAGAAAATCTTCCAGCCCTTCTTCTTGCCCCTTACGTAACCGTAAGCGGGTAAAGCCACGGCGACTACGATGGCGATGCTGCCGAGAAGAGATGTTATTCCGGTTATTTTATTGAGTACGCTTGCCGTTTCGGGCGAAAGATTTTTTATCAGTGAAGTGATGAATTTAATCAAGCCGCTGGTAACGTACAGAACCGCGGAAATGGCAAGCCCCCAGAATGCGCAGAAGGTTACCGTATCGCGTCTTTGCGTCGTCGTTGTGGTAGTCTTAGTCTTTTTAGCCATACTATTCTCCTTTTAAATTTATTTTTCCATAACCGAACCTATTAAATCCGGATTGAAATTCAGTTTGCCTAGCACCTCGGTAAAATAATCGGGCAACGGCGCCGTAAAGGTCATACGTTCTCCCGTCGAGGGTTGGTCGAGTTCGAGCCTGCAAGCGTGAAGAAGCTGACCGTTAAGCTTGAAGCGTTGCTTTTTTATTCCGTAAACGTCGTCGCCGACTATCGGGTGTCCGAGATATTTTGCGTGAACGCGTATCTGGTGCGTTCTGCCCGTATGCAGCGAGAATCGGCAGAGCGTATAGCCGCCGCTGCGCTGAATAACCTTGAAATCGGTTATAGCTATCTTACCTTTATCGGGAGGAACGACAGCCATTTTAACGCGGTCGGCAGGGCTCCTTCCTATATATGTGGTTACCGTGCCCTCGTCCTGCTTTAAGTCGCCTTCCAGAAGCGCGACGTACGTTCTGCGGCAGGTTTTGTTTTCTATCTGAGCGGACAGATTTATATGCGCCTTATCGTTTTTAGCCACGACCAAAAGCCCCGAAGTATTTTTATCTATTCTGTGGACTATGCCAGGGCGCAGAACCCCGCCTATTCCGCTGAGATTTTTAAGGCGGAACAGAAGGGCGTTTACGAGAGTGCCGTCCGCGTTGCCGTTGCCGATATGGACGGTAAGCCCCTGCTGTTTGTTTATAACGGCCATGTCTTCGTCCTCGTAGATAATATCGATGGGAATATCTTCGGGCTTGACCGCATATTCCACGGGGTCGGGAACGGTTGCCTCGATAACGTCGCCGCAGACAACGCTCTGCGACGCTTTAACGGGCTTGGAATTTACGGTTACAGCGCCTGAATCGAACAGTTTTTTTACCGAAGATCGTGAAGGACTTTCAAGCAATTCACACAGACATATGTCCGCGCGAGCGTAATTTTTAGTTGCGGTGAAAGTCTTGTATTCCATTACTCCTCTTCCTTATCAGAGCTGCCGTTGCGGTTGTCCTCTGCCTGCTCTCCGATCTTTTCTTCGGCGGAAGCATCTTCGGCTTCGCCGCCTACTGCGTTTTTCTTACCTGCGGCCTCTCGCTCGGCTTGCGCCGCCCTGGCTTTTTTAGTGAGAGGGAACGCCGCCCATTCGTTGATAAACAGAAAATCTATCGCGGCGGCAATGACGCCGAGAACAATCCAGAAATCGGCGAAGTTGCAACAAGCCCAGTTGCCGAAAATATTAACCCATACGAAGTCGCGCACCTCGAAGAAGGAAATTCTGTCTACGAGGTTGCCCACCGCTCCCGCCGCCACCGCCGCAAGGAAGAGCTTCAAAACGACGAAACGCTCGGGCAGAAGCGCGAATCCTACCGCCATAACGGCAAGCATTACAAAGGTCAGAATTATCAAAAAGGGCTGACCCCAGGACGCTTCGGCAAGAAAAGAAAACGCCGCGCCGGGATTGCGGACTCCGCTTTCAACCCGAATTAGTTTCGGTATTACGGTAAAATTCCAACCGTACGCCTCTTCGCACGATTTAGTTATAAGGTCTGCGGCTAAAAGAACGGCGAATACCGCCAACATTATAAATGAAATTTTACCCAGACAGATTTTCGGTTTTCTCTTCAACATAGCTTCATTATAACATTATAATTGCAAAAATAAAAGTGTTTGAACGAAGTTTTTGAAAATCGGAGCTATATATAACCTAAGAAAAAGGGCGAAAAAAGCACGGTACGCAACCGTGCTTTGATTTTTTGTTATTTAATAAAGCCGAGGCTTATTAAAATGGCTTTATCCACCTTGGACATCGTGCTTACGGGAAGAGCGCCTATCCGCTCTTTCAGTCTGCGTTTGTCAAGCGTCCGAATCTGCTCCAACAAAATTACAGAATCTTTCGCCAAACCGAATTCGTTGGAAGGGAGCTCTATATGAGTGGGCAATTTTGCCTTGTTTATCTTGCTTGTTACCGCCGCCGCAATAACAGTGGGCGAGTATTTATTGCCTATGTCGTTCTGCACGACCAGTACCGGACGGATACCGCCCTGTTCACTGCCGACGACAGGAGATAAATCGGCGTAGTACAGTTCTCCGCGTTTAATCGTCATATCAACCTCTTATGAAGGGCAGTGTTAATATATTATATGTACCGCCCGATAAAAATTGTTGACCGTTCTGCGGATTTTATACCTTAAAACGATATTACGTTGAACGCCACGAGGAAAAGATACACGTAATACGCGACAAGAGTTATAAGCATAGTTACGCCCGCAGCCTTTCCCAACTTGTGAGATTTTGAAAATGAGAACGCCCAGAGCGCAAGCACCGCGAGGACGGAAACGCCGCAGTCAATCATAAAGCTTGCGGGCGCGCCGATATCTACGGTAGCCGCACCCGAGCACATAAAGCTTAATCCGCCTACGAACAATACGTTCGCTATGTTAGAGCCGATTATGTTGCCCGTAGCTATTCCCATATCGCCCTTTTTTGCGGCGGACAGGGAGGTTACGAGTTCGGGCAGAGACGTGCCGAAAGCTACTACCGTAAGTCCGACTATCACTTCGTCAATGCCGAACAGCTCCAATGCGATAAACTGCGCGGATTTCTGCACGGCTATTCCTCCGCCGACTACGCATCCTATTCCCACTACCGTCAAAATAATAAGAAACCAGGAATATTGTTTAAATTTTTCAAATTTTTCCGAAACTTTATCGATAAAGCCGTTTAATCCGCCGCGATTTCCCGCACTGCCTACCCCGTCCGCTTCCGCAACAGAAACAGCCGAAGCCTCTTCCAAAAGCACGGTTTTCTGCCGTTTTGCCATAATTACAGTATACGCCATAAACGTGAAATACAGGACGAAAAATATCAGACCTTCCCACCAATCGAAGCCGCCGCCCGTAAGTCCGAACGCGACGAATAATCCGGATATTGCGATAAGAAAGGGTATTTCTATAAAGCGGGAGCTTTTCTCGACAGGGATTTTCGCAATTAGAGAGGTCAAGCCCAGAATAAGCAATACGTTCAAAATATTGCTGCCAAGAATGTTTCCTATCGCCGTACCCGCGCTCCCCTGAACCGAACTGACCGTGGAAACCGCGGCTTCCGGCGCGGAAGTGCCGAGGGCTACCACCGTAAGACCTATTATAAGCGAAGGGATTTTAAGCTTTGCCGCAATCCCTGCCGCACCGTCGACAAGCCAATCCGCACCCTTTACCATAACCGCGAAACCGACTATCAAAAGCAAAATGTAAAGAATAGATTTCAATACCATAACAAACTTACCTCTGCGTATTTTTTCGTACCGATATTATTTTGCATTTAATTTTATTTTTGCCCTGAATAAACAAAAAAGACCCTTAACTTAAATTTCTTTAAGTTAAAAGTCTTGTTACCGAAACAATGCGGTGTCAAACCCCGAGCGGTTGCGCCGTGATGACGAGGTTTGCCTTAAACTACTCCCTTTCAACGCGTCTATGATAACACGGCGGCGGTCAGTCTGTCAAGCGTTTGACCGCTTTATGCAGATTTTTTAAAATATCTTCGGCAGTAGCGCAGTACTCAGTTTTTTCCTGAGCGGAAATTTCGGCTGAAACGCCCAATACGTAGGCGGAGGAGACCGCCGCCTCGAAGAGGTTCAGTCCCCTTGCCGCATTGCCGCAGATGAGTCCCGCCAGCATATCGCCGCTGCCGCCCTTGGAGAGAGCGGTGCTGCCGCGCACGTTTATAGCCGTACGACTGCCGTCGGCTATAACTGAAGTCGCGCTCTTCAATAAAACGGTAACGCCGTATTCCGAAGCGAAGGCGTCGGCGCGCCCCACGGGGTCGGAAAGAATTTCGTCTACCGTAAGATGCGTAAGGCGCGAAAATTCCTTTACGTGAGGAGTTATAAGCACCTCACAGGATTTATCTTTGAGAATTCCCTCCCCGTATTCCGAAAGAGAGTTGAGCCCGTCGGCGTCGATAATCAGTTTTCCTTTGTAGTTTTTAAGCAGAAAGGCTACCGTTTCATAGGTCTGCCTGCTCTTGCCAAGCCCGCACCCTATTGCTATCGCGTCTGATAAGAGGTTGGCCTCTCCAAGATAAATTGCCTGAGGATATGCCGAGACCAACGCGTTTTTTACCTCTTCGCAACAGGTTAATTTTACCAAACCGCAACCCGATTGAAGCGCGGATGACAGAGCGAGCGCCGCCGCGCCGGTATATAGACGGCTGCCGGCGATTACATTTGCCGAACCGTAAGTGCCCTTATGGGAATTGCGCCTGCGCGTAGGATAAAATTTTGCTATATCCGAATCGCCGTACACTACCGCAAAATCGCCTTCCGCAGTTATTCCTATATCTTTCTTTACGGTTGCTCCGCAAAAGTCCAAGCCGTCGCCCAGAACGTGACCCAGCTTATATTCGGCTATCGCTACGGTTAAATCCGCCTTTACAGCGACGCCGAGCGCGCGGCCGTTGTCGCCGTTTAAGCCGCTGGGAATATCGGCTGAAATCACGTACGCTCCGCTATCGTTTATCGCGTTTATGACTGCGACGTACTCACCCGAAACCTCGCGAGATAGTCCCGTACCGAAAATGCAATCTACTATGATATCGCCGCTTATTTCAGAACTATACTCGCCGCGGTAGTTTTCTTTTTCGCGCTGACAGTCCGGCGAAAGCCTGCCCGAAAAAGCGTAAATTTTTACGTTCGCGCCGCTTTCGCGCAATATTTGGGCGCACACGTAACCGTCGCCGCCGTTATTACCCGTACCGCAGACTACGAGGACTCTTTCCCCCTCTTTATAAAATTTTAAAACCTCCTCCGCTACGGCTTTGCCCGCTCTCTGCATCAATGTTTGCGAGGGCACGCCCAAGATATTTATCGTATAAGAGTCAGCCGCGCGCATTAGGGAATTGGATAGCAACCTTTCCATCAGATTCTTAAACTTACCTCCGCGCTGCTTATTTTTTTAATTTCCCCGTCGACGCTGCAAATCAGCAGTCCGTTTTCGTTTACGTCCAGAGCTATCGCAGTCTGCGATCTTCCGTTCTGATTGAGCGTTACCGTTTGAGAAAACCAGTTTATATAGCTTTTATAGTCGTCTACCGTATACTCTTTTTCAAGATTTTTAAGCAGCACTCTGCAAACCTTATCAACCGAGATTTTTTTACTCAACTGTCTTTTAAAAGAGGTGGCTATTCCGTCAAGTTCTTCGGGGAGGTCGTTGTTCACGTTAACTCCCATTCCTATAATAGTGCGGCAACCGCCGGAAACGAGGGTGTTTTCGATTAAAGTTCCGCAGATTTTTTTACCGTCGACGAGAACGTCGTTAGCCCATCGAATTACCGGCTTCAATCCGAAAAATTCAACCGTGCGACAAACAGCTACGCAACTGTTTATAAGAATTTTGAACACGCACGCGCCGTTGCAGCCTTCCAGGGTGCGCATAACCGAGACGTACAGTCCGCCCTTATACGAAACGAAGCTTCTGCCGCGCGTACCCTTGCCCTGCGTCTGTTCCGCGGCGACTACAACCGCGTCGGCTATCCCTTCGAGCCTTTTACAGTATTCGTTTGTGGAATCCACTTTATCTAATTTAATAATCTTCATTTTTAATAATCTTCATCTATATCGCCGATCTTTTCCAAGGCCCCTTTTGCGGCGTCGTAGCCGTACCCCTTAGATAAGAGGTATTTAAAACCCTTGTATAAATTCTGCTTGGATAATTCCTTGCCCCTTAAATATTTTTTGAGCAGGTCGTACGCCTCTTCGACGCTCTCTTCGGTTTCTTCGAGCGCCTTTTCTATCGCTTCGCGCTTTGCGCCGCGCTTGATAAGGTCGCTTTCGATTAATTTTTTGCCCTTGCCGCGCACAGAGTTGACGTAAGCTTTGCAATACGCGTAATCGTCCACGAGGTTATAATAACCGAGCTTTTCCATCACGTAGTCGCAGACCGCCTGTGTATAGCCTTTGCCCGAAAGGAAGTCGCGCATCTGCTTTTCGGTTTTCATAGAAGCCGAAAGGTGGGTCATAGCTTTATCTACCGCCTGAGCCTTTTCGGTTTCAAGCTGAATTTCGTCGAGTCTGCTCTTTTCTATCTCAGTACCCGCTTTAAGGCGGTATTTTATGGCGACTTCGAGTTTTATTCCGCAATAAAACCTGCCGTCCACAAAGACTGAACAGCGAGTTTTATCCTTTTTCTGGGGTTCGATTGAGGTTATGATAGACATAATTTTTACCTTGACCGCTATATTTTAGCACCTTGCGGAGGTTTTTGTCAATTACACGTTTGACTTTGCCGGACAACGGTTGTATAATTAATGAAATTTAATTTTCAGGAAGGTATTTATTATGGCTGCCGATTTAGATTGGGGCAGTTTGGGGTTCGGATACGTAAAGACCCCTTACCGCTTCGTTGCAAACTATAAAGACGGAAAATGGGACGAGGGTCGTCTTACCGAGGACGACAAGATAGTAATGACCGAGTGCGCCGGCGTTCTGCAATACGCGCAGACGGTTTTCGAGGGGTTGAAAGCCTACACGACCAAGGACGGAAAAATCGTAACCTTCCGCCCCGACCTCAACGCGGAGCGAATGGAACAATCCGCCGCAAGGCTTGAAATGCCCGTATTCCCCGCCGAAAAATTTTTGGACGCCGTAGATAAGGTTGTCGCCGCGAACAAGGACTACGTTCCCCCCTACGGCAGCGGAGCTACGCTTTATTTGAGACCGTTCATGTTCGGCTCTTCCGCCGTTATAGGCGTCAAGCCCGCGCAGGAATACCAGTTCAGAATTTTCGCCACGCCCGTAGGTCCATACTTTAAGGGCGGCGCGAAGCCCATAACCATACGCGTATGCGACTTTGACAGAGCCGCTCCGCACGGCACGGGACATATAAAGGCGGGACTGAACTACGCTATGAGCCTGCACGCGATAGTAGACGCGCATAATCAGGGCTTTGACGAGAATATGTATCTCGACGCGGCTACCCGCACGTACGTCGAAGAGACGGGCGGCGCAAACTTCCTGTTCGTCACCAAGGACGGAAAGGTAGTTACGCCGAAATCTGATTCGATACTGCCCTCCATTACGAGGCGCTCGCTCTGCTACGTTGCGGAAAAATATCTTGGACTTACGGTCGAGCACAGACCCGTTAAATTTGAAGAGGTTAAAGATTTTGCGGAGTGCGGCTTGTGCGGCACGGCGGCGGTTATTTCGCCGGTAGGAAAAATCGTCGACCACGGGAAAGAGATTTGCCTCCCCTCCGGTATGGAAAAGATGGGCGAAGTCACCAAAAAACTGTACGATACTCTTACGGGCATACAGATGGGAAGATTGGAAGCGCCCGAAGGCTGGATTCGCGAAATAAAGTAATTCGTTAAAATTTTGAACTTAATAGCCGCAGGCTGACAGCCTGCGGCTATTTTTAAAAGTCCGTTTAACCGTAAATGGCGACGAAAGGGTAATCGCCGTTCCGCCACCCTGCATTCAAGAATCAAACCTTGAAAGGATAGAAGTACTCCTTTACTCTTTGCTTTTTTATCCTGCCGTTAAGCGCGTTTACGAGAGCGCGGTCGAATTCCTCTTCCCGCTCCTTCCTGACGGCGACGGTAAACGTCACCCTGTCGAGATATTCGGTATTTTCAACGTTGCAATCGTTTGTTCCGAAAAAGCGAATAGCCGCGTCCGCGTCGGGATAATCCACCGTATAGAAGCTTTCTGCGCACAGCTCGTACGAAACCTTACAAGCCCTGTCCAGATTTTCAGCCGCGCAGCCCGAATAGGCGCGCACGAGTCCGCCTGCGCCGAGCTTTACTCCGCCGAAATAGCGGGTTACGATTACTGCGGTTTTTACGAGATTTTTGGCTTTTATAACTTCGAGAATGGGCATACCCGCAGTGCCCTGCGGCTCGCCGTCGTCTGAAAAGCGCATAAAATTGCCCCTCTCGTCGCAAATAAACGCATAACAGTTGTGCGTTGCGTCGTAATACTTTTTAGAGATTTGCGCAACGAACAGTTTTGCTTGTTCTTCGTCCTCAACGGGGCGCGAGGTAGTGATGAATCGCGATTTTTCTATTATTTTTTCGGTAACCGTTTCGCCGCTGATTGATAGGTAAGTCTTTTCCATAGTTTTTAAAAAAGCGGCTTTAAGCCGCTTTTATTTTATACTAAGTTGATTTTTACGTGTACTTTTTTGCCCTTGTGAAGCACGTCGCCGCTCTTTACCGGCGCGTTTATATCCGATACTTTTTCATCGTTAAGGCTTACTCCGCCCTGCTGAATGAGCCTGCGGGCTTCGCCGTTGGATGAGCATATACCCGCCGCCACGAGAACGGGAATTATGGTCGCCGTTTCTACATTTACGTCCTTTTCGGGCAGGTTTCCGCCGCCGCCGAACGCCGCCTTTGCCTGCGCCTGTGCTACGCCTGCTTTCTCCTCGCCGTGGACGAGTTTGGTAAGCTCGTAAGCTAAAATCTCTTTTTTCTCGTTTATGCGAGAATCTTCCCACTTCTCCATTTCGCGGATTGTTTCCATAGGGATAAAGGTGAGCATTTTTATGCACTTCATAACGTCGGCGTCGTCAACGTTGCGCCAATACTGATAGAATTCGTAAGGCGTGGTTTTGTTTTCGTCGAGCCAGACTGCTCCCTTAGCCGTTTTGCCCATCTTTTTGCCTTCGCTGTTCAAAAGCAGGGTTATCGTCATAGCATACGCGTCCTTACCCGTCTTCTTTCTTATCAATTCGGTGCCTGCAAGCATATTCGACCATTGGTCGTCTCCGCCGAACTGCATATTGCAACCGTAATTTTCGTTGAGATACCAGAAATCGTACGCCTGCATTATCATATAGTTGAATTCGAGAAAGGAAAGCCCCTTTTCCATTCTCTGCTTATAACATTCCGCGCGGAGCATATTGTTTACTGAAAAGCACGCGCCGACGTCGCGGAGAAGGTCTACGTAGTTGAGCTTTAACAGCCAATCCGCATTATTTACCATAACCGCTTTGTCATCGCCGAATTCGATAAAGCGTTCCATCTGCTTTCTGAAACAGTCGCAGTTATGATTTATTACTTCGGCAGTCATCATCGAACGCATATCCGTTCTTCCCGAGGGGTCGCCTATATGACCCGTGCCGCCGCCGACGAGGACTACGGGCTTATTGCCCGCCATCTGCAATCTCTTCATAAGGCAGAGCGCCATAAAGTGCCCTACGTGCAGACTGTCCGCCGTGGGGTCGAAACCTATATAAAAGCGTGCGCCGCCGTTGTTGATAAGTTCTTTTATTTCCTTTTCGTCGGTAACCTGAGCTATCAGACCGCGTTCCTGTAATTCTTCGTAAATATTCATATCGCACCCGTATTATAACCGCCTTGCCCCCCGCGCGAATAAACGCCCGAGCAAGCTGTATTGTGATTAGCTAACAGTTTATCATTTTATTTGCAGTTTTGCAATAAATTAAGCGGTCAGTCGGAGAAAAAATCTTCCTTATTGACGTTTTGCCTGGTTTTTTCTATGGCGCGCTTTTCTATTCTCGATACGTACGAACGTGAAATGCCGAGTTTTTTGGCTACTTCCCTCTGCGGCATCGGCACGCCGTCTTCGAGTCCGTATCTCATAGAAAGTATGGTGAACTCCCTGAGATTCAATATATCCTTTAAAAGTTTTATGAATTTTTCCCTTTGAATGGATTTTTCTACCTGAGAAAATACGTTTTCTTCCTTTTCGGCGAGCAGGTCGATTATGGTAAGCTCGTTGCCGTCCTTATCCACTCCCACGGGTTCTGACAGGGACACTGTATTTTTGTGTTTCTTGCCTGCGCGCAGAAGCATTAAAATTTCGTTTTCGATACAGCGCGCGGTGTAAGTGGCAAGCTGAGTGCCCTTTCCCTCCTGATAGGTGTTTATGGCTTTGATAAGACCTATCGAACCGACCGAGAGCAAATCGTCGGTTTCCGCCGCGCCGGAATATTTTTTTACTATATGGGCGACGAGGCGCATATTGTGCCTGACGAGAATATTTTTTGCGTTTTTATCGCCCGCGCGCGCCATAGCGAGATACTTTTTCTCTTCCTCCGGCGGCAGAGGCTTTGGGAAAGTGCCCTTGTTCTGCACTGCGCCCGTAAAGAAGAAAACTTTTGAAATGAGCAAACCGATTACGTCGAAAAACATATTTAACCCCCGAAAACAGATAAGTTTAATACAATATGTTTTTTACTGTTTGTCTAATTCGCAGGTACAAGCATAAAAATTTACGCGCCGCGGCTTATTTGCCGCGGCGCGTTACTTTGAACTAAATTCGATTTTTATCGCCGTTAATTAGTTATTCCAGCTCGAAAGCTCCCGTATATAACTGATAATACTTCCCTTTCTGTCCGATAAGCTGTTCGTGAGTGCCCCTTTCTATTATTTCGCCGTGTTCGAGAACCATTATAGCCTGACTGTCGCGCACGGTGGAAAGGCGGTGAGCGATAACGAATACCGTTCTTCCCTCCATAAGTTTATCCATACCGCGCTCGATAAGTTTTTCCGTCCTCGTATCTATGGATGAAGTGGCTTCGTCCAGAATCAATACGGGACATTCCGAAACCATAGCTCTGGCTATCGCCAGAAGCTGTCTCTGTCCCTGCGAAAGATTCGCGCCGTCGCCCTTGATTACCGTATTGTAGCCCTCGGGCAGATGCACTATGAAACTGTCGGCGTTGGCTAGTTTTGCCGCCTTTATGCAGTCCTCGTCGGTCGCGTCGAGCCTGCCGTAGCGGATATTTTCCATAACCGTACCAGAAAACAGATGCGTATCCTGCAATACTATACCCAGCGAGCGGCGCAAATCGGATTTCCTTATTTGCTTTACGTCTATGCCGTCGTAGGTGATAGAGCCTGACTGTATATCGTAGAAACGGTTGATAAGGTTGGTTATGGTGGTTTTGCCGGCGCCCGTCGAGCCGACGAAAGCTATTTTCTGTCCGGGCTTTGCGTACAGGGAGATATTTTTAAGAATGACCTTGTCGCTGTCGTAACCGAACACTACGTTTTCAAACCGTATGTCGCCTTTCAAGGGAATATATTCGAATTTACCGTCGCCGACGGATTTCTTCCACGCCCACTTGCCGTCCGGCGATTCTCCGCGCGTAAGCGTGATTTCACCGCCCTCGTCCTCCGGAAGCGAATCGGTCATGTCAAAGATTCTTTCCGCGCCCGCGAGAGCCATAACAACGGCGTTGAACTGCTGAGCCACCTGCTGAATGGGCATATTGAACGAACGGGAGAAGCCGAGGAACGAAACCAGCACGCCGACGTAGACCGCTATCCAGGTGGTGCTTCCCGAAGCCACGGAGGAAGCGCTGAACGCGCCGTAGCCCGAAAGCAACGCCGTATAAGAGCCCGTCAGTATGAGGATTAAACCTACCACAGCTACCAGAATATACTGGAAATAACCGATATTGTTGGTTATAGGCCCCATAATAAACGCGTAGGTATTGGCGTTTTTACCCGCCTCGTTGAGTTCGTCGTTGAGCGCCTTGAATTCTTCCCTTGCTTTCTGCTCGTGGCAGAAAACCTTTATTACTTTCTGACCTTCGGTCATCTCTTCCACGAAACCGTTGAGCGCGCCGAGAGCCTGTTGCTGACGCACGAAGTTTTTGGCAGATTTAGAGCCTACCGCCTTAATGCACGATATCATTACGAACAGCATAGCTATCATCACCAGCGTCAGCGTGAAGCTGTAATATACCATCATTACGAACACTGCAACTATGGTCACCGCAGATGAAATCAGCTGGGGTATTGTCTGCGAAAGCAGCTGTCGCATAGTATCCACGTCGTTGGTGTATAAGCTCATAAGGTTGCCGTGAGTATGGGTGTCGAAATATTTAAGCGGCAGCTTGTGCATTTTGCGGAACATATCGTCGCGCAGTTTTTTAAGAGTGCCCTGCGCGATATACATCATAATACGGTTGTACATAAACGTACACAGCGCGCCCGCGAGGTACACGCAGGCAATGATTATGATATAGGTATAAATGACCTTTACGTCAGGGGTTAAACCCTCCTTGGGGGTAAGTTCGGCGATAATGGGCGCAAGCAGAGCAGACCCTACGGCGTTTGCCGCGGCGGATACTATTATGCCTATTACTACGAAAAACGTAGCGAGTTTATAATTTGAAAAGGTGTAAACAAGCAAGCGCTTTAAGGTTTTGGAAGGATTCTTAGCGCGCTTGCCGCCGCGTATCTGTCCGCGGTGTCCTATGGGCATATCAGGCATTATCGTCCCCTCCTTTTACCTGTGATTCGTATACTTCTTTGTATATTCCGCCCTCTTTCATAAGCTGCTCGTGAGTGCCGACTCCGACAATTCTGCCCTCGTCGAGAACTATTATCTTATCAGCGTCCTGAACGGAAGCTATGCGCTGGGCGATTATAATTTTGGTGGTTTCGGGCGCGTGTTTTCTAAGCGCTTCGCGTATCTGCGCGTCGGTTCTGGTATCTACGGCGGAAGTGGAATCGTCGAAGATAATTATTTTGGGCTTTTTGAGCATAGCTCGGGCTATGCAAAGCCTCTGCTTTTGTCCGCCAGATACGTTTACGCCGCCCTGACCGAGGTCGTAGTCGTAGCCGCCGGGCAGATTGTTTATAAATTCGTCCGCGCAAGCCTGCTTTGCGGCGAGGCGCAACTCTTCGTCGGTGGCGTTTTCGTCGCCCCAGCGGAGATTTTCGGCTACCGTACCCGAAAACAGAACGTTCTTTTGAAGCACCATCGCCACTTTGTTTCTCAACGCGTCGAGGTCGTAATTCCTAACGTCTATTCCCCCCACCTTTACGCTTCCTTTCGCAACGTCGTAAAGTCTGGGTATAAGAGAAACCAGCGACGATTTGCCCGAACCGGTAGCGCCGATGATACCTACCGTTTCGCCCGAGTCGATATGGAAGGTTATATCCTGCAAAACGGCGGTATCCGCTTTCTGCGAATAGAAGAAATCGACGCCGTCGAAATCTACCGAGCCGTCGGAAACTTCGCTTACGGGCTGAGAAGCTTTGGGAAGGGTCGTATGCTCGTTGAGCACCTCGCAGATACGGTCCGCCGAGCCCTTGGACATAGACACGAAGTTTATGCACATCGCTACCATCATTACGCCCGACAATATCTGCATAGCATAGGTTATAAGCGCGTTGATGTCCTTAACTTGTATATTTCCGTAGCCGTTCAGCATCATATCCGTACCGAGGAAGAGAAAAACGACTATCGTAGCGAACATTACGAACTGAACGGCGGGCATAAGGAAGGTTAAAATCTTTTCCGCCTTTACCGAATAGTCGTACACGTCCTGCGTGGCTTTCTTCATTTTTTCCATTTCGTAGTCCTCGCGGACGTAGGATTTTACCACCCTTATGGCGGTCAGATCCTCCTGTACTACGGAATTGAGGTCATCGTATTTTCTAAACATAGTCTTGAAATACGGTACGACTTTTATCATACTTAAAGCGACTATTATTCCGAGAACAACCGCCGCTCCGACGAAAATCAAGCCGATTGTAGGCTCTATAATGCAGGACATTATAACCGCGACTATGAAAAGAATGGGCGCGCGCACCAACATTCTTATACACATCTGATACGCGTTCTGAACGTTGGTTACGTCGGTCGTGATGCGCGTTATCAGGCTTGACGTGGAATAATTATCGATATTGGCAAAAGAAAAGGTTTGCAGGTTGTTGTACATATCTTCCCTTAAATTGTGCGCGAATCCGCAGGAAGCTTTCGCCGCGAATTTGCCGCTGAGCACGCCGCAGGTAAGCGAAAAACCTGCCGCCGCGACGAGCAGACAACTGAACAGGACGATATTGCGCACGTTGGCGTCTAAGCCCGCCGCAACCGACTGTATTTCGTCTATCAGGTAACGCATAAGAAAGGGAATAATAATTTCTATAGACGCCTCACCCACCATAAACAGGGGTGTAAGAATAGAAGCAGTCTTATATTCCCTTACGCTTTTTAACAGAGTTTTTAACATTGATTTCTCCGTGTTCCGGTTTTACCGTTTATTTATATAATTACCGCTATTTTACAGCTTTATGAATTTTTTTTCAACAAAATTACCGCCCGTTAAATGTGAAAATTAATGAAAGCTTTTATTCGTCGCTTATGATTAGCATTATTACCGCGACGGTTAAGCCCTGCGATTGAATTTAATGCGGAAAATATTGCCTATTAAATTTAATGCGGACGATTTTCCGTCCGCATTATTTTTCGATTTGTTTATTTATATAATTTGGAAACGCCCGTTTTTACAGCCGCTTCCGCCACCGCTTTGGCTACGCAGTCGTGAGCGCTCTTATCGTAAGCATACGGAAGAATGAATTCTGTGCTTAATTTGTCCTCGCCTACGCAACCGGCGATACCGTAAGCCGCGGCTATCATCATCTCGCGATTGACGGTTTTCGCCCTTACGTCCAATGCGCCGCGGAAAAGTCCGGGGAACACGAGAACGTTGTTTATCTGGTTGGGATTTACCGAAGAACCGGTTCCGACTATAAACGCGCCTGCGTCTTTTGCGTCCTGAGGTTCGATTTCGGGCACGGGGTTAGCGCAGGTGAATAAAATTGGTTTATCCGCCATTGATTTTACCATTTCCTTGGTTACGCAATGGGGACCGGAAACGCCTATGAGAACGTCCGCGCCCTGTACGGCGTCGGCGAGCGTGCCGCGGAGATTCGACAGGTTGGTCATTTTTGCTATTTCCCTCTGCGCGGGATTGAGCCATTGCTCGTCGAGGGATATTATACCCTTCAAATCGCACATAGTTATATCTTTAACTCCGAATTCAAGCAGGAAAGACGCTATGGCTATGCCCGCCGCTCCCGCTCCGTTTATAACCAGCTTTATATCTTCCTTGTTCTTGTCTGCAAGCTTTAACGAATTTATCAACGCCGCCGTCATAACTATCGCGGTGCCGTGTTGGTCGTCATGAAAAACGGGTATGTCGAGGTCGGCTTTAAGCCTGCGCTCTATTTCAAAACAGCGGGGCGCGGAAATATCTTCGAGGTTGATTCCGCCGAAAGAGCCTGCTAGCAGCTCTATGGTTTTGATTATTTCTTCGGTATCCTTGGAACGTATGCACAGGGGATACGCGTCCACTCCGCCGTAAGCCTTGAAAAGGGCGCACTTACCTTCCATAACAGGCATACCTGCCTCCGGACCTATATCGCCAAGTCCGAGAATCGCCGTGCCGTCGGTTATTACGGGTACCGTGTTCCATCTTCTGGTTAGCTCGAAACTCTTTTCCACGTCGCTGTGAATAGCCATACAGGGCTCGGCTACGCCGGGCGTGTACGCGAGAGAAAGAGCCTCTCTGTTATCTACGGGAACGCGGCAGATTGTTTCTATCTTACCCTTCCACTCCGCGTGTTTTTTAAGCGATTCTTCCCTGTAATTCATTATTATTCTCCTTGGTTAAGCAAAAAAGGCAAGCTTAATCGTTTTATCTTTTCTTTTCGTACAGTATTATACAACCGAAATCGGATAAAGTAAAACACTTTTGCGGTTAAAAAAATCTTAATAGTTATATTGATTTTTATATTTTAATTTATGTTATATTCGAATAATATTCCTAACTATAACATCAATTTTCAAACTATAATATTCAAAAAACGACGACTTATTAGATAGGGATAAATATTTTCCGCACGTTTATTTTTAAAAAATATGTAAGGCAAAAGAGTATCTCTTAATACAAATACGTAAGTTACGCTTTTATCGTAATTGATGTATTCGCAAAAATTCTAACCTCTGTTAAGAAACAATTATCCGAAAATTGCGCGTTAGTTTTTGCTCTTAAAACCAAATTATCTATATAATTATTTAATTCGATTTTTTCATTATTTAATTTATTTAAATTTTTATCTCTTTCAACGTTTGTAAAAGGCTGCTCCCCCACATCTTTAATACGGTTTTTAATCTGTCAACGATGGCAAAATCTTTCTGCAAGACATTAAATAACTCATAATATCCTTCATCCGTCAAATCGTCAATTAATTTCAAAAGCTGTTTTGCTTCATAAATATCGCTTTCGGTTAAAGACCTGTTTTCGTAATATTCAATTTTTTTCTTTATAATAATTAAGATTACAAGAAATAAACCCCATATTCGTATCCTTAGCGCAGATTTTGCATATATAATTAGCGGACTTTTTACTACCAACTCATTCAACGCAAAAAGAGCACCCTGATTAAGGTGCTCTTTCTGTGGTGGGAGGAGGTGGATTCGAACCACCGAAGTCGGAGACGTCAGATTTACAGTCTGATGCATTTGGCCACTCTGCAATCCGCCCGTATTTATTTTTAACCGCTTAGCGGTATGTGGTGTTTTGGAGCTGGTGACTGGAATCGAACCCGCAACCTGCTGATTACAAATCAGCTGCTCTGCCAGTTGAGCTACACCAGCAAAACCGCTTAATAATTTAAGTGGTGCCTTGGGGTGGAATCGAACCGCCGACATATGGATTTTCAGTCCACCGCTCTACCGACTGAGCTACCAAGGCATATATAAGCACCTTTACTAAGGTGCTTAAAAAGTTTGGCGACCCGAAACGGGCTCGAACCGTCGACCTCCAGCGTGACAGGCTGGCGCTCTAACCAACTGAGCTATCGGGCCAAAATAATATTTTGTTTTTTGGTGGGCCTTCACGGACTCGAACCGCGGACCAATCGGTTATGAGCCGACCGCTCTAACCAACTGAGCTAAAGGCCCTTACACTTGCGAGCCGTTCGCTCACAACGCTTGTATATAATAATATAACTGAAATTTTTTGTCAAGTAATTTAATTGAATTTTATTTTATTTTTTTTAATTTTTTAATCTAAATTTTTTGCGAACGCTCTTCCACGGGGAAACGGCAGTTTTACTTTGCCCGAACTATTCTTTAATTAATAAATTTAGGATTGCGGCAATAAAAATAATTGACTGAAAAATAAAATAAGAATATAATATGTAAAGGAACGAGGCGTAGCGCAGTTGGTAGCGCGCATGGTTCGGGACCATGAGGTCGTGGGTTCGAATCCCGTCGCCTCGACCAAAACAGCTTATTTTTGAGTAAAAATACTTAAAAATAGGCTGTTTTTATTTGATTTTCAACCTCGGTTACGCTGATTTTCGCTTAAATTGGGGACAATTTGGGGACAAATCAGTACTTTAACTTTTCTCCCTCTTTTAAAAGATATTCGTTAGATATGTCTGTGTAGGTGTTATCCAACTTGCCTAAGCTATGCCCCATAAATAATTTACGTGCTACGTCGGATACTCCGCACTCTTCGCACCTTGTGTTGAACGTTTTACGCAGGTCTTTTAACGTATGCCACGGGAATATTGTTTGAAGTTTTTCACGCAATATGTGAGGCACAAAAAAATTTAACTCCTTAACTTTGTTAAGATATGGTCTAAGCATAGGTGAAATGGGAATCTTTTTATAAGCTACTTTACCGCCTTTTTGCTTGCTGTTTACTGCAATAATAAATTTGCCGTCTATCCTTGCCGTCTTATATTCGTTAGGTCTTAAACCTGTGTAAAGAGCTACGGCATACATAAGCTGATATGGTGTTCCGATAAAGCTGTCAAGCAACCGCTTTTCTTCCTCTTTTGTAAAGGCTATGCCCGTCTCCCGTTCGTGGGTGATATGTACGATTATATCAAGTGGGTTAAACTTAATAATCTGGTGCTTGATTGCCGTCTTAAATATTCCGTTTAAAATGCAGTAAATTTCGTCGGCTGTCTTGCCGAGCCCACGTTCTTTTAAATCGTCGATTAGGTTTTGGCAAGCCTCGGGCGTAATCGATTTGATTTTGATATTGCCAAAATACGGTTTAATGTGCTTATTGTATCTTCCCGTTTCTGTTTTGAATGTTAAAGCTGATACGCGCCGTTTATAGAATTTTTCAAAATAGTATTCCGCAAATTCGGCAAACGTTGTAGGAACGGTTATAACGTTACATTCTCCGGCAGGGCGATTCACTGCCTCGATAAAGCGTTGTTTTGCAGTTTCCAGATCTGTTGACGAAACAGAAATGTTGTAACCGTCGCGACGGTAGCGTATTTCATAATTGCAGGAATGCTTTCCGCGGCAACGTCGTCTGTAATGGATTTTACGTCCGTTTGCAATAAAAGTTTTTGAAAAAGATTTATTCATTTTTGAAATTTCCTTATCTGTAAATTTCAAAAGCCCTATTTCATTTTTTTCTTTTTGTATGTCTTTTTGTGGTTTTATAGATTTTATTTTCTCCTTCTTTTCGAAATTTAGAATTTTACAGCAATTTTTTTTAGTTCAGAATTCGCGGGCGCGTAAACGCTCGTAAATTCAAGCCTTGGTAATTCTTCCGTTAATTGCCCGTATAGCTCTGTAAGTTCGGTGATAATATCACCAAGTCTTTTAATTTTGTCATAAGTATTCATATAAAATTACTCCTTTTTGGTAAATGCACCTAATTGAGTATATTTTATATGTTAAATATTGTAAAAAATTACCCACTTTTTTAATCAAAAAGTGGGTATTGCAAATTTATTGACAACGTATAAAAAATTAAGTAATATATCTAAGGCAAGGGCGGCCTGGCGGTTAGCACTCTCTTAAAAAGGGGGTGATACTTATGACAGATGAAGAACTTTACCTTTTATTGCGGCTTATCCGCAGCGGAATTATTTTTTCCGTAACGGTAAATCAGAACTCCGTAATCATTCGTATAAAAAAATAACTGCCTCGTGTCCTGAGTGAGGCAGTTATTTTTAATTACCACTAACTTAGGCTGACCGCCGCACCGGTTTCGCCCTTGTTCACTTAAATTATACGCAAACTGCTCGTGTTTGTCAATATATTTTATCCACTTTTTCTTGCTCGGAAATTTCCGAGCTTTTTTATTTATATTAATTTAATAGCCACGAATTTCCGCAAGTGCATATACTAAATACAAGTATTAAAAGTAGGTCTAACAAATTTAATTATACTCATTTACGATATTCTGATATAAAAATCAAATCGTAGCTTTCGCATTTAGTATATTGTTTTTAGTGTATTTTTTGTTTAATATTTCTATCAATTTCTGATTAGAATCTTGTGTGTAAGTTTTTTATGATTGTAGTTTGTCGGTGTCATTGTATTTTCCCCATATGTCTAATTCTTTTTCTTATTACTTCTTCCGAACGGAAAAAAAGTAATAACTATCGCAATGATAATTTCAATCCAAAACGGAATTGGGGAAATCTTTTGTGGTGTTATATTGTTTGCAAAAATACCGGCAACGCTTAATGCAGTAATTCCATTGTTATCAGTTCGGAATAAATAACCGCTTTCGGCTGTTTCAACGAAAATAATATAGGGCTGTTCGTTGGCTATAGGAGTGTCGTAGTACTCAATCTTATTAATGTTGATTAATGCTATTATTGCCTCTTTGGAATTGCTGTTGTCTAATTCAGATTTTGATAAACCTTTGTTAAATGAGAATATTCTATAATTAACTAACGCAAATAATGCTATACCTATTACTAATACTGCCTTGATTAACGCTCTGACAAAAAAGCCTTTGTTATCTGTATGTTGTTTTGACGCAACAATACACGAAATAGCACTATAAACTCCAATAAAGAGAAAGAGAAATAAAAGCACTAAAATTATAATAACTAAAATTTGTGATGAATTTGAAGTTGTATGATTATCAGGATAAGTTGTAAGTAATTGAGTCACTAATTTATTCCTTTAAGCCTTATTTTTATTCTGTTTGCTCTCTGCTTCGGCAGGGAGCATTGCTTTTATGTTGTTTTTTATAAGCTGTTGCTTATAATAGTTCAACTTTCTAAAATTTTTAATAAGCTCTTGTTCTTCGGTGGTATAGTTGGTGGCGTTCTCGTGGATGAGTGAAACCCTTTCACCGAAGTCATCTTCAAGCCCTAAAAGATAGTCGGCAGATATATCAAAAATTTTGCATAATTCTTTAAGATATTGTGTGTCTGGAATACGTCTACCATTTTCCCATAGTGAAATGCTATCTTGTGTAACACCAAGTAATGTAGCAACTTCATTTTGTGTAAGATTTTTACTTGTTCTTTCAGCTTTTATTATTTTAGCCATATTATTCATAGAAAAATAATACTACAAATTGTCGTTAAAATCTTGACAAACGACAGATAGTCGTATATAATAAACATAACGACAACTTGTCGTTAATCAGGTAAGGAGTGAGTGAATATGAAGAATAAGGTTTTAACGTTTGAAGAATTTTGTTCAACAAATAACCGTACAAAAATTGAACAAGTTTTAAAACCTTGTCCTTTTTGCGGTGGTAATGTATTTATTGGATGCCAATTTGGAACTGCTTTTATTTCGTTTATATGTGATACATGCCATTCTTCAACTAATTTTGGTGAACAAAACATACCTAAATCAATCGAAGCTTGGAATAAGAGAGTAATTGAAAGGATTGAGTGAATATGCAAAAAGATTGTTGTAGTTGTTGTCATTGGAACCCTGCGGAAGAAGAATGTAAGATAGATGAATTATCTGAATACGCAATGGACGAGTTTTTTGAGCTTTGTCCTAAATCAAATGGTGAATGGTCTGAAAGTAATTCGGAATAATAATCTTCCGTTTCTTTACCATTTTCCGTTGACTTAATCCATCTAAGTTATTGTGTTTTTTCTTGGACAACTAAATTTCAATAACGGATTTAAAAAGTCAACGGAATTTATGCCGATAATGGTTAGCATAGGGCTTGGGCGGTTCGATTCCGTCAATCGGCACACTCACCTTAAAGACGTACACGGCGACAAGTCGTGTACGTTGAGAGGGGTGAGAATATAAAAGAGGTGAGTTTTATGAATGATTTAGAGATTGTATGCCCGGATAAAGACGGGTTTGAGCAAATGTTGGCGGCGTTACAGCCTGCCACTCCAACAAAGTGGGATTATGATACAGGTCATTATGTTGTAGATGATTCGGAAGATTGTGTTTTAAAGTATAAAAACGGTTTTGAAAACTTTAAAACTTTTTTACGTGAAATCTATGATTTTAGTACCACTATTGCAAGAGGAACGCCGAGGTTGTGTTATGCATTTTACACCGTATATAACGGTCTTCGTTACGTTATAGATAACGAAGAATCTTCTAATGACCCTTATATTCGTACAATGTCCGTACGCACCGAGTATAACTTTTTGAAGTTTGCAACGTATTTCGGTATATCTGATACTGCAGCTTATAACTATAAAGATTTGGGGTTGTTGGTTGATCCTGAGACTTTAGATTTTTATCCGGAGTTTAAGGGTTATTCTTTATCTCTTCTTACTGAAATGTTATCTTTCGTTAAAACTTTACACTCGTGTTCGGATAATTTATATAAGTGTTATTGTGAAAATTTAACGTTGGTTATTCCAAAGGATACCACTGTTCAGAGTATGCGTTATTATCGAAAGATAATGGCGCTTTGGAATAAGTGGAAAGCACCTTTTGATTATCTAGATGAACATAATAAAATCACCGAAAAAACTCCTCTTTCTAAGGTTATTGAAATATACGATACGTTTATTCAGGAGCAGGAACAAAATAAATTAAATTCTCTTACTTCTAATAGTGAGAATGAGGACAAGCCCGACCCTAACGAGCTTGTTGGCAACGACGTTCTGATTAAACAGTTAAGAGAGCAGATATCAGAGCTTAAAAAGACTGTTGTGCCTAATCTGGGTAAATGCGACGGTTGTACGTTTAACGGTAAAAACCTTAATAAATGCCGTTGTTGCCGTCGCTATAAAGATTTAAAGGACTTGTTTCAGTCCGAATAATTACGGTAAAACTATGCTGCGGGGGGCTGAAAGCCTCCCGACAGCGAAATGCTCCCCGTGGCAGTTTTATATATCAATATTTTAAGTCCGGGTCATACTCGCCCGGCAAAGGAGATTTTTTATGAGTAAGTTTGTTTTTATCAGCGCATTTGTAGGCAAATCTAAGGAAAAGCAGAAGGCATATAATCGCGTAACTATTGCAGGTATAAACGATTCAGGCGAAGTACGTACTTACGACCTTTTCACCGAAAACGGCGTTCTTTTACCTAACCAGGATACTTTGAAGTTCGGCGACGTCGTCGCTCCTTCATATAAGGATTCGGAATATCCCGGCGGTCGTCCTTCGCTTGCCGGCTTGCAGGTTGTCTCTCGTTCCCCTTACTTTGGTTGATTCAATTTCAGTTCTCTCCACGGCCGCCGCAGGCGGCTGTGGAGAGAACTCTTGAACTCTTACAATTAACTTGACCCATTTTTTTTCGTAAGCGGTCAGTCGGGGGCTGTTTATGGATTTATTTTTACAAGAAAAATTAAATAGAAGCAAGACTGACGGAAAAGGTTTTATTGCAATGTCGCGACGGATCAGAATCAACGCGCTTATGTCAGAATATTATGACGAGCTCGGTGACGAATATCCGGAGTTGTTGAAAACTCGCGGTGGCGTAACGAAAGATTTCAGTTTTATGATGCATAAACGTGCTCGCCGTATATTGGGTTGTGGACGGTTTATCCGTACAAGGCGTTTTAATGATTTAGGCGTTCATGAAGTCCGACAGATAAAACTTTGCGGCGATAAGTTTTGCGGAAACTGTCAGAAGCAATTAGCAAATGCTCGCGAACGCAAATACACGCCTCTTTTGAAAGAACTTTCCAGATGTTTCGATATGTATCACGTCACGTTGACTGTACCTAACGTTCCGGGAATAATGCTGCAAAGGGCTGTTGATGATATAATCGAAAGTTTCGGTCAAATGATGAAATACATACTTTGCCGTAAAAAGATACGTGGAATCGCTTTTGAGAATTTCGGTTGCGTCGGTGCTATTCGTTCTTTGGAGATTACGCATAACGGCAGTCGAAACGATTATCACCCTCATCTGCATTGTTTGTTTGTTTTCCGTAAAGGTTTAAATCTTGATAAGCCGAAGGTGTTTACAAACAGGTTTTCTTATAATCAGAAAGGTCGAAAACTTCAACAGTTTAGTGCATTTGAAGTCTGGATACAAAAGCTCTGGTATTTGTGTTATACCGGACAGCGCGTGACGAAAAAGGCGATTGATTCGCTTGAAAGCGGTTATTCGTGTATCGTCAATGCGGCGGACGGTAATTACCATCAACTTTTTAAGTATGCGATTAAAGGTCTGTTGGACGAGAAGAAAGCCGAAATGCTACAAAGTAAAGGTATTATTGACCGTAATATATCGTTTGAAGAATTTCGTGATTTGTTTTTTGCTCTCGAAGGTCGGCGTTGTATGCAAGGTTACGGTTGTTTTAACAAATTGAAATTTGATAGTGTTTCGGACGAGAACGACGAAGAATTTAAATCGATTATACGCGAGCTTAGCAATATGTCGTCCGACGACACATATGTAAATGAAAAGCTTTTGAGCGTAATAGAAAACATTGTCGTAAAAAAGGAAACGTATATAAGCCGAAAGGCTCTACGTGATGGATTGGACAGTTTAAAGTCTGACGATTAGGGGTGCACCCCCTTCCCCGACGTCGGGGAAACAATTAACGTTAAAATTTCGTGGCTCCCAGCGATAAGGGAAAGGATATATTTTTATGGCAAAAAATAAAATCGAAGTAGTTGAAACAAAACCGTATTTCAGTAAGGCAAAAAAGAAAAACGGAAAGCCTGCAAGGATTGGTACGGTATGCGTTGATTCCGACGGCAATTCAAGCGTTGTTCTTACACCTAATGGTAAAGGTGCTAAGTATGCAGCTGAACTTAAAAACGGTAAACGTTATACTAACGTCGGTAAAGTTAAGGTTGACGGGAACGGCGAACCTATGGGGTTAAGTAAAACGCAGAGAGCATACCGCAGCGGTTATTTGCAGGCGCGGAAGGATAGTTCAAATGCTTATAAAGCTAAGGAAAACAACCGTAAAAAATCAAATTAAAAATAACCGCCCGAAGTAAATCGGACGGTGTGTGAGAAGTCTACGCACTAAGACCAAACGTTCTTCTCTGTCAACGCGCATTTGCCGTTGCTACCCCCTACGGGGCGGTGGTCTTAATTATTTTAACATAGGTGATTATTTATGTCAACTGTAAATTACAGCTTAAAGCATAAAGGTGTTCGTTTAATTGATTCACAAGAAGCTTGGGTAAAAAGTAAAAATGGAAAATTACGTTTGAATCCGAAATATCATTTTGTCGGTAAGGTTGATACAAGATTGCCGAATATGATTGTTACGGCAAGCGACCAGAAAAAGCCGAAGTTTAAGGGTAATACTTATGACCTTAACGCAACGGCGAAAGGACAAATCGTAGAGCATTTCTACGATGAAAGAGGAAAACGAAATAAGAAAACCGTTGCTTATTTCGGAATACCGAAAAACGAAAAACAAAACGGGTGGCGACCAACGCCGAGGTAAAACATATGTCAAATTACGATTTAAACAAACACAAGAAGGGTGATAAGG
>CAZDZH010000004.1:51834-116626 GCA_964509935.1 uncultured Clostridia bacterium | reverse complement strand
TTACCTTGCTGAAGAAGTCCTCTTGCAGGTCGGAATACGAGGTTAAACCGCCACGTTGCTTCCAGAACTCGGAATGGCAGAGGCGAGGGCAGTTAACGTTAAATCTACACCTGTATAACGGTAAGCCATACTCGTCGTATTTTTGCAGTTTGTTGCCTTGTTCACTTCTTTGCGAACTCATAACCTTAGAGTGCCACTTCTCGGTTACAGGCAGGTAGTAGACAAACAGATTACGCCTGTTTTGCTCAGTGATTATTACAGCGCAGATAATGTTCTTACCTGTGTGGAGATAGCCTATTTTATCAATGGCGTAACGGTAACACTTGTGGAAGTATTCCTTTATGCTACGATCATTTTCAAAGCCGTCCCAGAACTCGCTGTTGCCGCCGAATTGCAGACATTCTAAAACTACGTTCCTGCCACGCTTGTTGAACTGTGCGTTCAAACTCGTCTTAGCGTCAGCCCAAGCCTGTGCGGTTGAGCTATCCATACGCTTTAAGTACTCTACCTTAAATTGCTGTGCGCAACTTGAAAGATACTCGTCCACGGCGGCAAGTCCGTCTGCGGTGTGCGTTATGACGGAAATGGTGGCGTGTTTCGGTCTGGGTATTCCCAAAGCCCATTTTTCGTCGGGCGTTTCATTAACCATCTTGTTAGAATAATACTTGTACATAATTTCTTTTTTACCTCCTTGATAGATTTTTGTTGGTGCAGAGGCGCACGGCTTGTACAGCCGTGCGCCTCTGCTCTTTCGACTTTTATTAATGCAAATCGGACCTCTGTGCGAAGTCCGACTTGGTTTTTTTAGGTTCCTCTAATTATAAGCCACGGGAACGCCTAAAATATTTTTAAAACAAAAAAAATTTTTATTTTATTTCAGTAAGTGCTAATTTAAACCTTTGACCGTTTGCTAACCTCATAATGGCAGAGCCGTCCTCGTCTGTAAGTTTGCAATCAAAGTAGTCTGCAATAGCAAGCTTGAGTTCTTCCAAAAGACTTTTTTCGTCAGTATGATACGTTAAGTTCTTATTAATTTCGCAGTTTTGTTCCATAGTATTTTATATGTACTCCTTAGGTAATTTCACTCAGCGGTGCACCTTGCCTTGTGTACTTATATTATATCTTCTTATTTCCGACACGTAAAGTAATATGTCGTAAAACAGAAGAGAATAGATTGTAGTAAAAGGTCTATTTTATGGTTAATTTGTCGAAACTCTCGGAAAGTCTTAAAGAGCTGATTGCAGAGCATAATTTGAATCAGGTTATGCTTGCGGAAAAGTTGAATACAGGGCGTACTAAATTCTCTGATATACTAAACGGTAACAATGCTCCAAATTATAGAACGTTTGTAAGTATCATTGAGTACTTCAATTGTTCGGCGGATTATTTGTTAGGTTTAAAGGAGTATCCCTGCGAGGATACAGTTTATAAAGCTGTACAACCGTTTGGAGATAGATTTCGTGCCGTTTTAGCAGAAACGGGCAAGAGCCAGTACTCGTTTATTAATGAAACTAAAACCTCGTGGAGTGTTCTGCACGGTTGGCTGACGGGTAAGACTTTGCCGTCGGTTGATAACCTTGTTAAGGTTGCAAAATATTTTGACTGCTCGGTGGACTACTTGCTCGGCAGAGTATAATTAAATCTCAATAGTGCAGGGGCGCACGGCTTACTTAGCCGTGCGCCCTTTACTTATGCCATTCTAATTATAAGCCACGGGAACACCGAAAATATTTTAAAAACTAATTACTATTTTTAATTTCTAATTTTTTGCCCGTAACGGCTTTGTAGAACTGCCTTAGCCGCTTATTTCTCTTTTTAGCAACATAGGGGTAGAAACGTTGGGTTAGGAACTCGTAAGGGGTAATGTTAAGTCGCTTTGTTACCTTTTCCACGGCGGTGCATAAGCTGTTAAACAGCTTGTCCGAATCTTGCAAATGTGAAGCTTGCCTGCGTTGCATCTCTTTGGTTAATCGGATATACACCGCACCAACCAGATTAGGTTTATCCCCATAAAAATCGTTATAGTGTTCTCTCTCTTCTTCGGGTACAGTGTTCAGGTACTCTGCAATCTCGCTCTCGGCTTTGTCAGCGTCGAAACAATAAGCCTTAATTATAAAACGGCAGAGTTCGCCCAAACTATAGAACCAAGCAAGAAATGGAGTCATATCTCCGAGCAGTTGGCGAATTACGTACTCCAACTGAACGTCTAAAAATCCCGGCATCTCGCCCTCTTCAACAAACATATTCCAATAGCCCCAGACAATGTCGTCTCGTGTGCTGTCTGCGCCGTACTCGTCGTCTAACTTCTCCTTTGCACTTTTCAAAGTGGTTGAAACAAAGCTCTGTGAAACTCCGAATATCTCGGCAACCTCTTTTTGTGTCTTATCTTTGTCTAAACAAAGCTCGGCAATATCCCTCTCATGAGCAGGCAGAGACTGCATTCTTCTCTCCCTGTCTATACGGGAGTCGGCAAGCACGTTGAAAGGTATTTCCTTGTCCATTCTCTTTTCACGTTCCTTGGGCGTAAGCTCGTCCTCGTCTTTGTCTGAAATACGGGCGTTGTGCCGTGTGTAGGCGTGTTCGGAATTATACTCCAGCCTGTCCAACTCAAACAGAGCTTCCCATTCAGCCTCTGTAACTTCAACTACTATGTACGGTTTATTACCAAACCAAACGTTGGGGTTATCATCTGCATTACAGGGGTAGTAATACAGAAACTTGCCCTCGGTTTTAGCAGGTCTTTTCTTCTTATTATAGTGGTATGCTAACTTATCCATAGCTGAAGTATAACATATTAAATATGACAGATATAGTCATAATTATAAAAATAATTTCTATTTTTTATAGAAAATTTGTGTGCAATAAAAGTGTTGCAAATAGGGCATCAAAACCCAATGCCTAAGCAGGTAAAGGTGTTGCAACAAGTTGCCCCACGACGGCTCGCCCGTCCCCGTCGCTCGACACACAATCGGGAAACCCGATTTGAGAGTGTCTATAAGATTAATTAAAAACAGTTTACATTTATTTTACAATACCGTGCGTGATTATTTTACACCGCATATGTAAAATAATAGTGACGATAATATATTAAAGACAGGCGGTCGTCCGACGGGCGGCTGCCGTTTATGCAATTTTTTGCGAGGATACGTTTATGAAAATAGGTTTATTGACGAGCGGCGGCGACTGCCCCGGGCTTAACGCAGTTATGAGAGCGTTCGTAAAATATATAGAGGCTAATCTGCCTAAAGCGGAAATAATCGGCTTTCTCGATGGGTATACCGGGTTGATTGAAGGCAATTACAGGCAGGTAGACGCAAGCTTTTTTGAGGATTTATTATTCACGGGCGGCACCGTTCTCGGTAGTATTCGCCAGCCCTTTAAGAGTATGAACGACGAGGGCGAGGACGGGCGCACCAAGCTTGATAAAATGACTGCTAATTACAAAAAGTTAGGCTTGGATTGCCTTATAACGGTAGGCGGTGCAGGTACCCACAAGACGGCGGCAACGCTAAGCGCAGAGGGCTGCAACGTAATAGGTTTGCCCAAGACCATAGACAACGATATATGGGGTACCGACTACAGCTTCGGCTTCGATACTGCGGCAGAGGTTGCGGCAGAATGCGTAAGGAATATGCACGCCACGGCATACAGCCACGGCAGGGTTATGCTTGTGGAGGTTATGGGCAATAAGACGGGCTGGCTTGCCTTAAATGCCGCCGTTGCAGGCGGTGCGCATATTGCACTATTACCTGAATTTCCATACGATGAAGAAGTCGTGCTTGCCACCCTTGCAAAGCGCAGGGAGCAGGGCGCAAGGTACGATATTATAGTAGTTGCAGAAGGGGCAATGACGATAGAGGAAAGTACGCTTAAAAGAAAGGAAATGCTGTCACTTAGAAAGGCACAGGGATATGCCTCTGTTACGGATAGGCTGGCTAAGGTTATAGAACGCCGTTTAGGTATAGAAGCACGCACTCAGACTGTGGGTTATCTGCAAAGGGGCGCTTGCCCTAATGCGCACGATAGGGCGCTTTGTACTCTGTTGGGCGCATACGCAGGCGAGCTGGTTAAGGTTGGCAAATTCGGGGTAACCGTTGCTCTATCTTCCGGCAAAGTAACCTACAATTCGCTTGCGGATATTGCAGGCAGAACGAAGTTCGTAACCGACGACACACCCCTTTATAAAGCTGCTTTGCAGACGGGCTTGTGCTTTGGCAGATAGGCAATATAAAAATAAATTTTCTACGGGAGAATAAGATATATGAAATATGCAGTTATAGACGTAAGTTCGTGCAGCGTTTCGCTATTGGTAGCTCAGTTTGACGAAAAACTTAAAGTACTGCTTACGGACAGGGAAATTGTTTCAGTCCTGCATTATGCTAAGGGTAAGACGCTTTCCGAAAGGGGAATAGAAAAGATTGCGGAAGGCATTGAAAAGATGAAGGGCATAGCCGCAAATTACGGTGCAGAAAAGTGCTACGTAATCTCTACGGCTTCCATTCGCAACTCTTCAAACTATGAAGAGGTTGAAAAACGCCTTACCGAGCTATGCGGGGCAAATCTCAATCTTTTGGACGGACAGACGGAGGCGTATTGCGACTACGTTGCAAATACTCCCTGCACTTCGGACGCGAATACCCTTTTAGTTGATGTAGGGGGAGGCAGTATCGAACTGTGTAATCTGACCGCAAAAGACGAAGAGTGTGCGGTGGACTTTTTAGACTTCGGCTCGGTATTTTTAAAGGGCAAGTTTGTGCGCTACACTCACACTGACGAGGACGAGGCGAATAAAATTAAACGCTACGTAAAGAATAAGCTTAGCAAAAAGTCGTTTGCGGACGGTGTGAAATTTGATACGGCTTTGCTTGTCGGCGCAACCGCACGGGCGATATACGAAGCTTATTGTGATTATTTCAATCTGAATCCTTGCGAAAACGTCGTAGTTGAGTACGACAAGCTGAAAGAGCTGAAAAACTATTTAATCACGTCTTCGGTAAGAAGCCTTTTAATAGTTAAAATCGCACCCGAACGTATTGAAACCTTTGTAACTTCGGTAATAGCTCTGTGTGCGGTACTTAAGTATTACGGCATAGAAAAGGCAGTGCTTTCGCCCTACGGCGTAAAAGAGGGTTATTTAAACCTCGTCGTTAAAGGTGAAAAAGAGGGCAAGGAAACTTCCCTTGCTTGTGGCGAAAATACTAACGAATAAATTTTCGGAGAGAGCAATTATATGGCTAAGACCAAATACGTGGAACCAATTAAAGGCATTTACTGTAACAGGGAATACAGCTGGCTACAATTCAACCGCAGGGTGCTTGACCAAGCGGCAGATAGGAATAACCCACTCTTGGAAAGGTGCAAATTTCTTGCAATTTTCCACTCTAATTTAGACGAATTTTTTATGGTTCGCGTGGGCAGTTTGCTTAACGAGAAGCGCACCGACCCAAGGGAAAAGGAGAATAAGACGGGTTTGACCGCCGAAGAACAGCTTGACTGCATACTTGCGGAAACAAAAAAGCTGTATAAACAGAGTTGTTCGGTCTTTTCTGCAATAGCCAAGGAGCTGAATGCAAACGGCTTGCGTCTCATTCGCCCCCACGAGCTTTCAACAAGGCGCAGACAGCAGTGTTTAGATTACTTCGTAACCTCGGTTATGCCCCTGCTCTCGCCTATGGTTCTGGACGCAAAGCACCCGCTTATCCGCTTTGAAAACAAGCATATATACATAGTGTTCGAGCTGTTTCGTGACGGCAGGCAGATGATAGGCGTTATGGCGGTTCCCCCTTCCGCCGAAAGGCTCTACCGCATACCCGGAAGCGGTAAGGTAAATTTAATTACCGTAGAAGATTTGGTTTCCGAATTCGGCAACCTTGCGTTCCCCGGATATACGGTTATAAGTAAGACATTGCTCCGTGTAACACGCAACGCCGACTTCGATACGAGGGTTGACGACAGCGACGTGGAACACGATTTCGACTTCTCAAAATATATGAAGAGAAAGGTGGAAAACCGCTCCCGTCAGGATGCCGTAAGAGTAGAGACGGATACAACCGGCACGGCAATCCGCCCCTTCGTTTTAAAGAATTTAGACCTTAAAAAGTCCTATTGCTTTAAAGCCGAACACTATATGGACTATAAGTTCTTATTCTCGCTTGGCAAGTACTTTGACGGGGAAAAGCTGTCAACCCTTAAATATCCCTCTTTTAAGGGCAAAATAGCCGCAGATTTATTACCGCCCGTCAGCCTTATAGACAGGGTACGCAGAGGCGATATTTTCCTATCCTACCCGTACGACTCTATGGAACCGCTTATCCGCCTTTTAAACGAGTGTGCAGAGGACGAAAGGGTTGTTTCGATTAAGATTACCATATACCGTTTAGATAACCACTCACGCATTGTCGAAGCTCTGAAGAGGGCGAGCGAAAACGGCAAGGAAGTAACCGTGGTTATAGAGCTCTGCGCCCGTTTTGACGAAGAAAACAATATGTATTATGCAGGGGTGCTTAAGGACGCAGGCTGTACGATAATATACGGTATGCAGAATTATAAAGTCCACTCCAAGATAATATCCATACTCCTCAACGAAGGGGGAAAGATAGGATATATTACCCATCTCGGCACGGGAAATTATAATGAGGGTACGAGCAAGCAATACACCGATTTAAACGTGATTACCGCCAACGAAGAGATAGGCGAGGACGGTGCGGCGTTTTTCAGAAACGTTGCAATTTGCAATACCGATTTCAACTACAAACGCCTTTTAATCGCCCCTGAAGGACTTAAAAAGGGCTTGATAGAACATATTGACAGGCAGATTGAACTTGCCAAAGATGACAAAAAAGCAATAATTATTGCAAAGATGAATTCCTTAACCGATAAGGAGATGATAGATAAGCTTTGCGAGGCAGGCAGCTGCGGCGTCAAAGTCAACCTGATTGTAAGGGGAATTTGCTGCCTTGTTGCAGGTATACCCGGCGTAACCGACAATATCAACGTAATTTCCGTCGTGGGCAGGTTTTTGGAGCACTCAAGGGTGTATTGCTTTGGCGAAGGGGAGGATATGACGACGTATATCTCAAGCGCCGATTTAATGACCAGAAATACCGACAGGCGAGTGGAGATTGCTACCCCCATATTAGATAAGAATATCAGGGAAAGAATTTACGGCATTTTGCAGACCATACTTGCAGACAACGTCAAGGCAAGGAAGCTCCTCCCCGACGGCAGTTACGCTGTAGTCGAAAACGATAATCCCCCCTTAGACAGTCAGAATTACTTTTTAGTAAATTGAGAAATCCTTGAATATATAATTAGTTTACGTTAATTTCTCTTTAAAAGCGTAAGCAGAGTGGCAATTTCTATCGCTATTCTGTTTACGCTTTATAGTTTTTAAGCACTTACAAGGTTAAAATTTTACGAAAAATAGACAAAAGAGCGATAGATTATTATACATTCAGGCGGTAAACTTAACCCGTAGCATTAACAAGGAGAATAATTTAATGAGTAAAAAGAAAAAGATAGTCGCACTTATTTCAGCGGCGGCAATGGCTTTGGGAGTAGCGGCATTTGCAGGCTGCTCGCAGGATAACGGCGGTGCAACCGCCACTTCGGTGCAGAGTGTTGCGATAGACACTAACGGAAATTTGATAGTAACCTTCTCGGACGGCACCACCAGGAATGCAGGTAAGGTAAAGGGCGAAAACGGCACCAACGGCACCAACGGAGTTGACGGCGTTTCGGTACGGGACGTATACGTCAACGGCAACGGTGAACTTATCGTCGTATTTTCAGACGGCAGTAAGCATAACGCAGGCAGCGTAAAACAGACGAATATCACCCTTAACAAAGCTGCGGAATTTAATACGGGATTCAGCTCGGCAGAGGGCGGCGTTGCGGAAATAGTCAAGTATAATAAAGATAACGGCAAAGTTTACCTTATAAACGGCAAAACGCAGACGCTTGACATTGTCTCTTTAGGCGTTTATGCGGACAACGCAGACGAATTGCAGACTACCTTTAACGAGGTAACCGACAGAATTGATTTTAATAAAATAGTTTCCGAACATTCTGCCGATTTTGAAACAGGTTTCGAGGTTGGTGATATAACCAGCGTGTCAATAAATAACGAGCTTAAGGTTATCGCAGTTGCATTGCAGGGCTCCGAATATTATTCCAACGGTGCGGTAGTGCTTTTAGATTACGACGGCAATTACGTTAAAGCTTATGCTTGCGGCGTACAGCCCGATATGGTGACCTTTGCAGGTAATTTAGTGTTGACTGCAAACGAAGGCGAACCGAGATTGGGCTATGCCGAAGGTACGGTTGACCCCAAAGGCAGCGTTACAATAATTGACCTTTCAGCCGGTGTGCAGAACGGTATAGTAAGCAATGCCACTTTGGACAGCTTTGACTCTCAGAGAGATGCTCTCGTCAAAGCAGGCGTACTTATTAAAAAGGGTGCAAACCCTTCCACCGACTTCGAACCTGAGTATATTACGGTAAGCGGTAACTACGCTTATGTTTCATTGCAGGAGGCAAACGCAATCGCCACGCTCGACTTGCAGACCAAACAGTTTATAAAGGTCAATGCCCTTGGGTTTAAAGACCATTCCAAACAGGAAAACGCCTTGGACCTTTTGGACGACGGCAAGATAGATATAACCACGCAGGACGTCTATGGAGTATATATGCCCGACGGTATAGATGCGTTTGAGTTGGACGGCGTAACCTATATTGCCACCGCAAACGAAGGCGACGCCAGAGAATGGGGCGACTATTCCGGCATAACCAAAAAGACGATAGGCACGACTAAAGTGGAAATACTTGACAATAACGAGTGGGACGGCTTGGATGCAGAAAAAACATATATCTTAGGCGGACGTTCCTTCTCGGTATTCAAGGCGGACGATATGTCGCTCGTATACGACAGCGGCGACGCAATAGAAAGGGCGGTTGCAAATTCTGAATATTCTGCATACTTCAACTGTAGCAACGATAAAAATGCGCTCGACGGGCGCAGCAAGAAAAAGGGTCCCGAACCTGAAACCGTTCTTGTCCGTTATATAGACGGTAAGCCCTATGCGTTTGTCGGGTTAGAGCGTGTAAGCGGCGTTATGACCTTTGATTTAACTAACTTGAAGTACGGTGAGGCAACGCTCAAAGATTACACCTCCACCCGTGACTATACACAGGCAATGGCTGGCGACGTTGCACCCGAAGGTATGGACTATATTGAAGCAAGCGAAAAAACAGGCAATAAAAACGTGCTTGTAGTTGCCAACGAAAACAGCGGCACGGTTGCATTCTATGCTGTAGAAAACGAAAAGAAGAGCTATGAATTGCACAGCACTTTTGTAGAAGCACCCGTACAGAATGCAGACCACCTGCTTATCTATGCAGTAGGCGGTGCAGGCACAAAGGTTGACGGACCTGCAACCAATGACTTTATAGCAATCAAAAATCCCACCGATTCCGCTATTGATTTAACGGGCTATAAGCTTAAATACGCCGTAGGCGGTGCAACTGCAACCGAGTGGCAGGAGCTTGAGCTTACAGGCACAATAGAGGCAGGTAAGGTTTATATCGTACGCTGTGCGGCAGGCAATCCCGCAGGTGCATTTTCGGTAAGCCGTGCAGATATCGAGTGGTCTACTCTTTCTATTAGCAATAAAACCTTCTCTCTTCAACTTGTAAAAGGTGAAACCGTGGTTGACGCTTTGGGCGCAGACGCCGATTTAACCAATAACGAAGTCGGCGAAGGTGCATTGATTACCGATTACAGCAAGCAGATAATTTTAGTAAGGGTAAACGACGGCGATAAAGACAATAACGCTCTTGACTTCGAATCGGTTACGCTTAAAGGCCTTACCGCAGATTCCGAAATAATTACAACTTACTTAGCAAAATTAGGTTTAACCGCCTGATATTGTCAATACCATTAGAACAGAGAAAGCACGGCGCAAAACTTTTCGCCGTGCTTTCTATATACGGAAGTAAGTCTTATGAAAATCGTTCTCCCTATGTATTAATATATGGTTGGTAAACGTTTGGTAAACGATTTTTTAGGGCGGTTGGAAATGAACGGTTTCCAGCCGTTTTTGCCTTATTTTTGCTCAAAATCGGGTAATCTTAAAATTATGTTACCGCTTCAAGTCCAACAAGCGGAGCCATTCCGGTGACGATAGCAACGAGGATCCACCTGTTCCCATTCCGAACACAGAAGTTAAGCTCGTTTACGTCGAAAGTACTTACACATCACGTGTTGGGAGGATAGAAAGTTGCCGGATTTCAATCAAAAAGCCTGTTTTTCAACGGAAAACAGGCTTTTTTCGTGTGTTTTTGCACTTTTTTGAAAAGTCCGTTTTTACGTGCGTGTCGCACGATTTTGCCTGTAAATTTTATTGAGTTACCACTCGTTTTTGCATTTTCAGCCTATTTTTTGTCGCATAAACGACTTTGATAAATTTAACTAAAAAGTGCCTGAAAACGAGTTTAATTTTCGATTTTGTCGCATAATTTGTCGCAAATACAACGCTAAAACCCCTTCAAAACCGCTTGTTGGCAAAATCCAACAGGCGGTATTTTCAGGTCTTTTTTAACGCTTTAATAGACAAACTTTTGCCCTTCTTTAAGCAGGAATTCGTCGCACAAATCTGTGTATGTATCGGCAAGTCCGCCAAGGGTATGACCTACGAATTTTTTGAGTGCAGCTTCTGCAATTCCGCACTCCGTACACCTCGTGTAAAAGGTCGTTCTTAGGTCGTACAGCTTGTGGTTGGGCAGTATGCTTCTCATCTTATTTCGTATCTGTTCAAGCCTTGTAAACTCCAATTTTCCAACAGATTGCAGGTAAGGTTTAAGCATAGGCGTAATGGGAATTTTCTTCAATTCCACCTTGCCGTTCTTGCGCTTACTGTTGTTAGCGACTATGAAATCGCCTTCGATTTTTGTCGTGAAGTACTCGTTGGGGCGCATACCTGTATAAAGTCCGACTGCGAACATCAGCTGGTAGGGCGTTCCCGCCGTTTCCGTCAGCAGTTTCCTTTCCTCGTCCTTTGTCAGAGCCGTTCCGTGTTCACGCTCGTGTTTAGTATGGAAAACCATATCAAGCGGATTGTGGGTTATTATGGCGTGCTTGATTGCGGCTTTAAAAATGACGTTTAAAAGCGAGAAAACGTCCTCCGCAGTCTTTCCCTTGCCCTGCTCTTCAAGCCCGTCATAAAGCTCCTGACACTTCTTAGGGACGATTCTGCGGATAGGTACGTCCCCGAAGTAAGGGGAGAGGTGGTTTTTAAACTGACTTTTTGCTACTCTGAGAGTTTCCGCCGCAACCTTTCTTGAATAAAAGTTGTCGAAGAAGTACTCCGTGAACTTAACGAAGGTCTGCGGAACGTTGCTTCTGGTGTCGCCGTACTTTTCGTACTCGACAAGTTTGTCTATGAATTTGCGTTTTGCTTCCTCAAGGTTGTTGGACGAGGCGTAAATGTTATAGCCGTGAGTGCGCAGGCGAATTTCGTAATTGTAGTTGCCTGCGTTGCTCTGCCGTCTGTACACACGTGCCGTCATTCCCTGAACCCTGAATAGTTGTCTGAATTTTCTCGGCATTTGTTTCATCTCCTTTTGAGAGAACTTGACTTCGCTTGCCGATAAATCCGTACTTTCTTGTTGCTGAGAATCTTTTACGTCCGTCAAGGACTTAATCTTTTCCAGCGAGATTGAGTCCGCCGCCGCTTTTAATATAGCGTTGGTGGTTTCATCCCTCCTGTCCTCTGGAACGTATTTAATAAAGTCTAATAGTGCTTGTAATTCCTGGTTGTTCAAATCTCCTTGTTTTATTATTTGTGTGGTTACAATGTGCTCTCACCATATTCACAAAAAATTCCTCCTTATAATTTTTACAATTATTCAGTTGTCTTTTTTGTATTAAGTTGTGAGGCAGGACACGAATGTGGTTTGTATCCTACCGCGTCGTGGCAAAGCAAGCCTGTCCGCCGTCAAAAGTGTTTGTCGGCTTGACCTGTTTGCTTGCCACTCCTTTTCGCAAAAAGTTCTTCGATACTTTTTGCGATTATACTGCGGTGACGGATACAAAATTTTTTTGTATCCTACCCTATTTTTTTGTAAAAATCAAGCGTTTGATTAATATTTATAGTTGCCGCTTGACTTTATGTTTTTAGGTGTTAGCTTGTCTAACCGCCTTTGGGTAGCGGTTTGCTGAGCCTCGTCTAATTTGTCGGGAGCGTATTCATTGAGAAAGTCAATAAGCTCCTTGTGCCTTTCAAGTTCGGGTATGCGCCTTTGAGTTTTTCGCATTTCGTTGAAAATATCTTGCTTATCCTTGTCCCCGATAGCTTTTTCACTCTCCAACCGCTTGTACTCGGTCATAAGCCCTATAACCATCTTCCTTAACTTTGTGGGGGAAAGGGGCAGGTTTTGCTTTTCTGCCTCGTGAAAGGCTTCCAAATACTCCTGAATGGATTTAAACTCTTCGCTCGCCTCGTCCTTGCGCTGTTCTATGTCGGTAAGTTCGGTCAACGCCTTATCCCTCATAGCTATAGTAAAACTTGCCCGTTCATCTAATGTGGACGTCAGCTCTGTCAGCTCGTCAAGCCTGAATTGCTGTTGTTGCTTCTGCCATTGATATTTGGTGGTGTGCTTTTTATTAGAGCCGATTTCGCCTCGTTCCAGACCGTAACGGCAACTAACCATTTCATAAAAATCGTCTTGCAGATTCCCGTATGAAAGTTGACCGCCTCGCTCCGCCCAGAAGTCCGAACTGCATAGCTTGGGTGCATCTAACTTTACATATTCGTAAATACTCTTTCCGTTCTCGTCCTTCGCCTGAACGGGAGAACCTTTCTCGTTGCGCAACACCTTTCCGTCCGAACCCTTGGCGTAGACCTTTTTCTTTGCTGTATCGACAAGCGGTATGTAGTAAAGTTGCAGGTGTGGAGTGGTTTCGTCTAAGTGGACTACGGCAGACAAGATATTCTCGTCTGTTCCGTGGTAGCCGATTTCCGACAGAGCAAACTGATATGCCCTATTAAAAAAATCTATTACTTTCGGTGGCGGCTTTTCGCCGGGAACGTAGCCCAGTTTTTCAAAGAAAGCGCAATCGCTCGTGATAATCATACCCTCGAAAGCGACCGCGTCTTTCTTGCCCTGAAAACTGACGTGCATTTCCTCTATTATGCTTTTCCATTGTCTGTGCAGACCGCCCTCCGATTTCTTATAATAGTGGTTAAGCGGTGTTCTCTCTTCGTCGATATCCTCGTTGCGGTGGTGTCTGGCGGTACGTTCGGTCTCTCTGCCGATACCGCATAAACTCGATTCATTAAATTTCTCTATTCGTAATACTTGATAACTGATAAAATTTTTCCTCCTAATTTTTTGTTTTCAAAGATACAAAGTATCTTTATCTCACTAGGCTACATCGTCGCCGCAAACTGTGCTTTATGCCATTTGAGTAAAACTCAAACGGCAACTTTGCTCCGTTGCGGCTCCTCTTCCCACAAAAATACTTCGTCTTTTTGCGGGAACCCTGATGAAGCCAGTTCGCCCTTGCAGGACGAGCCTTGCGTCCTCAAAACAGCACAGTGCGCTGTTTGGGCAAGGGGAGATGAGTGAGCACATACGTCCCGTGCGAACGGTGACCGAAAACGGCGTTGACCTTACGCCGTTTGAGGGCAATTCGGTTGCAATATGTTTGAATTTGGTTTGCAAACGGCTTTAATTTTACAAGTCGTTTCTCAATCTGAACAGCTCTACAATCGAATACATAGACTGATTTCTTACGTCCTCGTTCTCTGCGATAAAGGCGTACAGTTTGTCCAAATTCACGCCTTCCAGGATGATGTTGTTGGTGTGCAGATTTCCTTTAATTTCAGGGAAGTCAGCCCGAATTTTCTCCAGCGTTACAGGCTCTTTCTTTCGCCTTTTGTTATGGCGTTTGGCGTTCTCCGAATGCCGCTTGCTCCGTTCAAACGCAGGTTTTATAAGTTCAAAATAGCCGTCTGTCCTCTCGGCTTCCTCATCCGAAACGGGTGGCATACCGAACATAAAGCTACAGCATTGCCTTATTAAAATCCCTACGTCCTCGTCGTCCATAGTCTGTAAAAACTTACCGTAAGACAAGGGGAAGATGAAGTGAGTAACGTTGCGTTTAGGACTTGATTTCTCCTTACTTTTCTCCTCGGTTAGTTGTTCCTGAAGTAAGTAAAACAGGGCTTTAGCCTTTGGTAAGGTTTTTTCGCTTGGTTCTCTATCTTCAAACATATATCCGCAGATAGCTTTGGCAACCTGTCCGATTTCCTTGTTTGTAAGCTTGCAAATGGGTTTTGCGTAGCTCTCGTAGAAGTAAAATTGTTTCATTTTTAAATCTCCTTAAATTTTAGTGTTTAGCCGTTTTTAAGGCTTGGCTGTGCCTTGCGGTTGTTTTGGGGCTTACCGCAAAAGCCCGTAGTCAATCATAATATAATCACCTCGCTTTCAGGCATAGAGAGGCGGCGGTTGCAATCTGCAACCGCCGCCCAATGTTCGCCTTATTAAATTTAGAGTATTGCCCTCCATATAAGTAGCTGAAATTTTTACCGAAAATTTCACAGAATTAAAAAATTCTTAAAAAATTTTTTAAATATGCCGAAAACTGTCATATTTACTATGCTACAATACGGCTATGAACGACGAATACTATCAAGACGAGCCTATAATTAAGATTAACCCAACTCATATAAAGAAACAGCGCAAACCGCCGTTTGTTCGTGAGTTCGAGTACTTTTCGCCTAAACTTCTCAACAGAGAACCTACGCCAAGCGGACGGGAAGGCTATTACCTTTATTGTTATATGGAGAGTTACTATACCAGCCATACAGAGAAGAAAGGGGATAAGAGCATAAGGGTTTACGATAAACACGTTTCAAAGAAGTCGGTTGAAGTTACGCTTGAGCAGTGGAACTCCCTGCACGCCGGTGACTGTAAAGATTATAGGGATAACCGTAGAGAATACGAACAGTTGGAGTACGAACCCAAGCATAACGGAGAGTTTATCTGTACTCTTGATGCGTTGTTGCAGTATTGGGATAGGTTTGACCATGAACAGTTTTGGGCTAACGCTTTTGATTTGGAAAGGGTGCTAAACTCCTTTTATGACGAGGACTTAGACATATATCTGTACGCCAAAGAAAAGCGTTTGAAGCAGAAACAGATTGCTGTTTTGATAGGGAAATCCGAAAGCTACGTTACTCGTAGAATGAAGTTCATAGAGGATGAAATTGAAAGGGATATGCTCGATAACGGCGAGCTTACAAAAACGCAAAACAATGCCCGACTTGAATACCGAAAGTATATGAGAACGGGCAAGACGGACGGCTATGCCGACGTGTTTGTTTACGACTTCTTGCTCTCAATGCCGCAGGAAATGCAGATAAGATATCTATTTATCTTTCGTGGGCAGGAGTATTTGATAAGGTTCTGCTTTGTGTGGATTTATGAGTATTTCAACGGAAAGGAACAGCAGAACGTGATAGCGAGAGAAGTGTTGAGCAAGTACAGCTACCAGCTGTACAAAAAGTATGCAACAAAGTTGCAATCGTGGACGAAACAGCTTTTTATAGCTGTGGAAATGGAGATTGAAAGATTGATTAGACGGTATGGTATCAAGGACAGCCGCCCAAACGAGAAGTTCATTAAAGCCGTACAAAAAGCGGCAACCGCCAAGGGGATGACGGTTGCCGAGTATAGAGATAACGTATTGTTTCCGCACGGTAAGGAACGGATAATAGAGCGGTTTAAAAAGTTTATAAAACTTCACCCCGAAATGGAGAGCAAATTCAAACCGCAGACAAAGGTTAACATATCAACTCAAAACACCAAAGTCTTTGTCAACAAAAAGAGGTAGTAATGCTGTTTTATACTTCAAAATCAAAGGATAGGCGGACGTCTACGTTAGGGCGGACAAGTCCGTTAGCAACCTCTAAGTGCAGGGGGTGTTTTTGATAAGCTGTAAGAGCCTCGTTGTCGGTGAAATGGGAATCCATCATCAAATCACCCGAAGAGGAGGGGAGCTTATCAATCAGGATAGTCATCTTCTCAAGCCCGTCAATCTTGTCCACCAAGCCTTCCAAAGCGGTTTTAATATTCTGCTTGGTTTCTTCCTTGTTTTCGACCGTCTCTTTCAATTTCCAAATTATAACGTGCTTTACCATAGCCGTTCTCCTTGTGGTGGTTTTTATTAGTCTAACATAATTCAGTTTGATTGTAAACATTTTATTTAACAAGTTATATCAATCAAAGTGACAGTAAATATGTCATATACCAAAAATAAGTATGCTAATATATTAGCAATTTATTGAAATTAATAATTAAAAATGCTAAAATATTAACACTATGGAACTTAAATTCGATCTTTCAGATTTTGTTGATGTACTTACCATTCAGTCTGCGTGTGTGCAACTTGTTAATAGGATGAGGCATAGGCGCAAGCAGATGAAGATGTCCCAAAGAAAATTGGCTGTAAGGACAGGCGTGAGCTACGCATCTATCAGACGATTTGAAACTACGGGGGATATTTCGTTAAGCTCTCTACTAAAAATTGCCAACGCCCTCGATTGCCTGGAAGAGTTTACTTCATTGTTTCCCCCTGTGCCGGTAAAGAATTTAAAGGATTACAAAGTATGATTAATACGGTAAACTTACAACTCTTCCCAGTCGTCGGGGGGTGAATCGGCACAATAAATCCCTTATGATTTTTCTATGGGGATAAGGTACACCTATTACGGAAAACCTTGACATGACGTGGTTATTAGAAATTGGGTATAGGGTATTGAAACAGCTACTTTAACGTGATATGATTATATTAAGCTATGTTTGGTATTTGCATAGTAAGAATGGGGTGTAAAATGAAAGAGATAACCGAAGGCAATAATAATGAAGTGCAAGCTGGTAATGGTGAGAGTGGTTTGATTGAACTTACCGAACAGCTTTTGAGTGATGCAAGGACTGCGATTGAAAGCGATAAAGCGTTGAGTGTTCCAATTGCGGAGCTATCTTCTCTCGGTGCGGCGGTGGCTTCAATTATTCCTGCATTAAATACTGTAACCCAGACGACTTCTATTGCAACTAATGGATTATATCGAGTGGCTAATGGTAATTTGGGTATTTTGAAGGCAACAAAGGATGGTCAGTTTTGGGGTGCGTTAAAAACAGCCGACGGAGCTTCAAAAATGGCAAGACTTCAAAAAGTAGGTCCGATATCGGCAACTACGTCTACGGTAGCAATCAGCCCTGCAATAATGATGATAGCGGTTGCGATTTACTCAATTGAAAAAGAGATTGGTCGAATTGTTGAAACGGGGAAGCAGATTCTGTCATTTTTAGAGATTGAAAAGCAATCAGAAGTTGAAGCTGACGTTGAAACCTTAATCGGAATAATGAATAAGTACAAACTCAATTGGGATAATGAACTTTTCGTTTCGAGCAACTATAAATTGGTGCTTGATATTCAGAGGACTGCAAGAAAAAATATAACCGCCTACCAGAAGAAGGTAAGCGAGTTTATCAAAAAGAAACAGGGAATAGTTGCCCAAGGAAAAGTTAAGTCAACGCTGGCAGAACTAGTTAAGCAGTTCAAGTATTACAGATTGTCTCTATACATATTCTCTTTGGCATCATTGTTAGAAATAATGCTCGGCGGCAATTATGCGGAAGAGTACGTAACAGGTATTAAGGAAGAGATAAAAACTCTATCGGAAAGCTATTGTAACCTGTTTGAAGAGTGTTCAGTATGGCTTGAAAAGATGGGGGCTTCTGCTGTAGATACTAACGTTGTAAAGTATATCGGTGTGGCAGGCAAGGCAGTAGGAAAGTTTATCGGAAGTATCCCTTTGGTAAAGGAAGGTTCTGTAGATGAGTTCTTACAGGATAAGGGTGAACGCCTACAGCACAGTGCGGTCGAGATGGAAAAGAAGGCGGTAAAAGAGTTTGCCTCTATGTTCAATCCCGAAATGAGTGTGTTTGAAGACAAGATGGAAGACATAGTAAGAATTTATAACCATACTTCGCAGGTATGCGTTGATAAAGAAAAGATTTATCTGTTGACCGACTAAACCTGAACGGAGGAAGAAATGGAGTGCCCCAGCGTTAAAGAATGTATGTGTCCTAAGACTACTTGCCCAAACCACGGCAGGTGTTGTGATTGCGTGATTAAGCACCGCACAACGGATAGTTTACCTTACTGCCTGTTTCCGGACAATGGTGGCGACAAGTCCAACGAAAATCATTACAGAGTATTAAAGAAACGTTTTGAGAAGGATTGATTAAACTTTTAAAAAAACAAGGTGTCTAATAACTAGTATCAAGACGTATATGTATAAGAAAAGTAACTTCAGAGCGACATAAGAGCAAACAAAACGAGCAAAGCGGCAGAGCGGTGTATTTGCAAGCGGTTTAGCACAAAACACGCTCCGCCGCTCTTTGTTTCTTTATGCTCAGCTCGTTTCCTCTTCCGTCAGCCTGCTCGTTTGCACAATTAAAATAGCTTTTCGCAGATACCATTCTATTATTCGATTTGTTTATCGATAAAAGTGCGGTCGCATGTCTTATAGACGAGCGACCGCAACTATCTCTTTTTCAAATAATAGTTACTTGTAAATTTGAAAGTCGATAATTCTTTTAAATAATCTTCTTTTGCATTATTGTTGAACCTGCAAGCATCAGGTATTCCATTTTACTTGCGGAAGCCATTTCTCTTGCGGCTGCAGCCTTAGCTTGAACAACTGTGTCGTCGATTTTGTTATCGCCCTTGACTTCTATGATTTGTATTGTGCCGTCATTCAGCGTTGAGATAAAGTCGGGATAGTAAGAACGAATAGCATTCGTTTCAGGATCGATATACTGAATAGCAAGACCGTTATATTTGCTAGTAAACATACCCGTGAAATAAACTTCTTTTACTCGGTCGCTGAATATGTACTGCAAGAAGCATTCCTTTTCAGGCTTTGAGTCAAAGCAATAAGTATCGGTATGAAAACTCTTGCCGCGATACGGCTTGCCGTCAAAGTCGTTCTTTGCAAACTGGGCATCTTCATCCGTTTCGACCAATTCGGGAAGTGCGAGAAACTCGTATGCGTCTTTTCCTTCGGGCATTTGAAGTAAATCAACCTGTTTTTCTTCCGTAACCGTTTCGCATTTGATTTCAAAGAGAGTATTGAAAATCATTGGAATTATAACGTCGTATAAAAACTCGTTATACTTCGATATGGTTGAAGTGATTTTAGCCATTCCGTCAATGCTTTCGGTAAGTATTTGCTCGATTAAAAGGCAAGACAAATTCAAGTACTTTGCTATTTCCCCGACAAGCATATAGGAAGAGTACTCACGCTTTCCGCCAAGTTCAACGGCGGACTTTTTCACTGTTCTTTGGTCTGTCAGGCTTTCTTTTTCATAGACGTGCATTTCGTATTTATCGAAATCAAATTCATTAATGCCAAAATCGATGGGAGTGTTATATCCTCGCTCCAACAGGGAGTATCTGTGCGTAATTCTTTTCAGCAGTAATTTTTTAGGTTTAAGAAGTTTTACTCTATACAGCTCTTTGTGCTTTCCGTCGCCACTGTTGGAAATCTCGTTGATAGAAACACGGAAGTTCTTTGCAAGTTCCGCATCGAGTATATCCATATTCTCTTTTGAAAGGCGGACGATTGATTTTTGCTGATTTTCCGTTATCTGACGCAAACAACGCATAGTTGCTTGCAGAACGAATATCGTTGACTTAGGTGAGCGAAAGAGCGCAACTCCGAAGAGCGAACGACAGTTCCAGCCTTCTCGACCTTTATTACAAAGTAAAATAAACTGTTTCTGTGAGCCGATTGTGCCGACTACGTCTAAATCGTTGAAGGCTTTTATGTCGTTATCCTTGGTTATCGTTGTATCGCCGGTGTTGACAAGTATTTTACCGAGAGGTATGCCGAGTTCTGAAAGAGTTTTCTCGACTGAGGGGCGAATTTCGTTTACAACCTCGTCGATTGTTGCACCGAAAATTGCCAACTTAGGAGGCAATCCTTCATAAGTTTTTCCAACATAGGTGTTCCAAAAATCTTCAATGACTGTCTTTAAGAAGGTTTCGCTCTTAACGTTGTCGTAACCTTTAATATCAACGTCCTTCAAATACTTGTTGGCAATGGCTTCTTTCAGCCCGTAACTGTAAACAACTTCGGGCAAAACGGTGTTTTCCAAATAAGGCGTTCCCGTATAGTTATAGCAGGCAACGACTCTCGTTCCGCTTTCTTTCAATGCCGCCGCAAGGTCGTTAATCGTAAGCCGCAGACTGTTCATAGACTTCTGTAAATCGCCGCCAAACAGGTGATGCGCTTCGTCGACATATATTCCGAGTTGCTCTAAACGGGTAAGTTTTTCAAAGCGTTGGTTGGAAAGGAGTTCGCCTTCGTCGCGCGTGTTTTCTTCTTTATAGACTGCTCCGAGAACGGACGAGATAATATCTGTCGGTTCCTCTTGCAGAGCATTCGACATATCGAGAAGTCTTTCTATCGGCGTTTTTTCCTTGTGGACTCGCTTTTTGATTATCTTTTGCGTGTTGGATATGATGATATTGAAATCAGAATTATCGAGTGTATTGAGCGTAATGCCCGTATCATCGAGGAAATGGAATTTGATATTCTGGTCGAGCACGTGGCAATATTCCGGCGGCACGACCTTTTCTTTATCCATCGTTACTATTTCGCGTAGTGACTGCAAAACCGTTTTATCGGGAGCGAACACAAGGGCGTTGTGGCAATATCTAGGGTCTTTCGGATACTTGTTGGCAAGCAAGAATTCATAGAAAATGCAAGTTGCCATTAAGACTGTTTTCCCAAGCCCCATAGTGAGAGCATAAATATAGTTTGGATAGGACGAGGCGACTTTACGCATAGCGTCAAAGACGGCTTTATAGTTAACGGCGGCCACATCATATAGCGACAACTGCTCTGAATTACCCTGAATGGTAGTATAGACAGTTTCTGCGGCAAAATCGCCTTCGCGTTTATACCATTTGTCGAAAAGGTCGTAAACTTGCGGATTTCCGCAGAACTCTTTTAAGAACACATATATTTCCAAAGCCTCGAACTGCGGTTCACGCAGATAGGCGTTCGGGTTCTTAGATTTATCGTTGTAATCTAAGAACTTCTTCGTTAAATCTTTATAGCGGTTTCTGATTCGCCCCCGATTCTGCGTATAGAACTGTCGCAGAAAATCAAAGAAGGCAAAAGAACTCTGCTCAATCTTTTGCTTAGCCATTCTGCACCTCGACTTCCAAGGACTCCGAAAGTACGTCGGTTATCTTTATGCGTATTTTCCCTGCATCCTGTGGAATTTTGTATCTTCCGGCAACCATTCCGTTTTTATCAGCGATGTCTATGGTGGACGGCTGCATTACTGCGCCGTCGTAATTGAAGTCAATCATAACCGATTCCACGAGCTGACGCCATTCGTCCACGGTTTCGCGGTCGAGAGATAACTTTTGCATAAGGTTAAGGGGATAGAAGTTTTTGATTACTACTTCCCCGTTCTCTATAAGAACTTTTGCCTCCGCGTCGCGTTTGAACTGTAAGTCTGCTCTGTCGTGGAGGATGTCAACTACGTCAATATCCACTTTATAAGCAGAAAGTTCCTGCTTAAGAGCTGCCGCTAAATCGGACTCGTGTCCCATACATACAAGCGTAAGTTTTAAGACGACGGCGTTCGGGTCTTCTTCCTTGCGCTTTTCAAAAGTTTTATACGGCAGGTTGGAAATCAGTCCTTGTAAATCGGCTTTCGTAGCAATACGGTTGACGGGCATCACTTTTATCATTCTGCCGTCTTTTTCACCGTCGTAGACGTTGCTCGTTTCATAGGGCTGAACTTCCAGCGCCTGCAAAATCAGGTCGCGCGCTTCTATCGGGTTGCGGAACATATCGTAGTTGTTTACGTTGTAGACTTCGAATCCCGTGTATTTATCTTCGTTACCTATTTGAGAATTTAACTCTTCCGCAACGTTGATAAGGCGTTTTGTTGTCGTCTGAATTGCTCCAAGATTGATGTCTGCACCGATAAAACGTCTGCCGAGTTTCATAGCGACGGCTTGAGTTGTGCCGCTACCCATAAAACAGTCAAAGACAATGTCGCCAGGGTTGGAAGAAGATTTAATCAACCTTTCAATCAAAGATTCGGGTTTTTGTGTGGGATAATCAGTTCTTTCTCTATCCGTAGATGCCATAATCGGTTCAAAAATTACATCTTCTATTTTTTTACCGGCTTCGTTGTAATAACATTTTCCATAGTAGACAGAACCATCTGTTCTAACGCGTTTTATCAAAGCATATCTTTTGCCCTCTTCATCAACTTGATTATATCTCGACATTTTTGCGTCTTTATATTCTTCAAATTGTTGATTCCAAATCCAGTTAGAAGTTTTTGAATACCAATAAATAGTATCATGAGTCCTTTGGTATATATTCTTACTTTCTGTTCCACGAAATCCTTTATCCCAAATTATTTCCGCTCTAAACCCCTGACCATTAGGGCTAATCATTGCGCCAAGTCCGAAAACTTCATCTAAAATCATTCTTATTTGGTGAGATTTATGATAATCGCAATGCAGATAGAGACTTCCATTATCTGAAAGCAATTCACGGCAAAGAACTATTCTTTCATATAAAAATTGTAAATAGTCATCATTCGTCCAAATATCGCCATATTGTTTTTCTTCGAAAGTGGACTGGTCGCTTTCAACGGTTTGTCCCTTTAATCTAATTTTCTTTTTGTAATCCGCTTTACTATCGAACGGAGGGTCTATGTAAATCAGGTCAATCTTGCCGCGGTATTCTTTGAGAAGATGGCTCATCACCTGAAGATTATCTCCCCAGAAAATCTTATTCAGCCAGCCGTCTTTTTCCTTTCCGTAAACTTCCTTTAGCTGTGCAGGATAGTAGACCGTAGATTTATACGGCCTTTTCCCGGTCCAGTGAAGTTCGGGATATCCCTTAATTGGTTTCCTTGTTTCAAACTCGAAAGAGAGTTGTTCCTGAATCTTTTCGCTCATAGTATTTCTCCTGATTCTTTAGTTCTTCTTACAAAAATGCCGCAAGTCGCAGTTGTTGCACATTGTCTGCGAAGTCGACCTTGTAGAATAATCACGGCACTGTATCTTGTGGACGACTTTGGTAAACTCATCGATTGTTTCCTGAACTTTTGAAGGCTCGTTTGGAAAAGTAATCTCCGGAACGCCGCTCGTCTCGTCGCCGGTGTAGTAAAGCCGAAGTTTGCTGACAGGTTGACCTGTTTTTTGCTCAATGATATAGGCGTAAATCTGGAGTTGTCGTTTGTAACGCTGAATCCTTTCCTTATCTCGCTCCATATCCGGCTTTTTCTCTGCTTTGAAATCCACGATTTCCAAAGAGCCGTTTTCGCCTTCCACCAAATCAACCTTTCCGCTCAGAATATAGTCCTGCTCCACGTGGCTGACTTCAACTTCGGCATCCCGAATTCTGTTCCAGTGCGAAGACTGTCTGTCCACGTATCTCAAAACCTGTTTTAAAGCGGCAACTCTAACGTTTTCACTCAGATAGGCGTGCTCTCGTTTAGAGATGGTTTCGTAATTCTCCGCAAACCACGCACCGACGTTCTCGTTTGTAATCGTATCCGATTCGCCACGCAGAGCCGCTTTATGAACGTCCTCAATCGTAGCGTGCACGAGCGTACCGAACATCGTCGCTCCTTCTCGGACGGGGATAAACCCTAAATCTTTGAAGTACTTATACTGCAAGGAGCAGTTTTCGTACACGGCGATATGAGAAGTGAAGGAGTAACTCTGTTTGATATTGACGTCTTTCACGGGCTCGCATTTGATTTTCCCGTAATCGATATCCGTATCCCAGTAGTTAGGAAGAGCGTCGTAATAATTCTTGAAGTACTTCGACGGCTCCTTTCTTCCTTTTCCGCTTCCCGTTTCGTCCGCCGTAAGGACAAGCAGGTTCTGCGCTCGCGAAAACGCCGTATAGAACACACGCCAAAAATCGTAGTATTTTATAAACGCATACGGTTCAAACGGCTTTCGCTCGTAGACGTTAGTTTCAAGTTCTTGTATAACTTCCTTAAAGTCGTTTCTCGGTGAAGAATAGAGGGAGCCGACCACTACGACCGGGAATTCCATACCCTTTGATTGATGAATCGTCATAAACGAAACGCAACCGCTGGGTGCGTATTCAGAATCGTCTTCGTATTCGCCTATGCCGCCTTCGTATAAGAACCGCAGATATCGGTTAAAAAATTGAACCACGTCGATTTCGATACCGCTTGCTGTAAATACGTTGATTTTATGTAAAAATTCATATCTTGTCGTCAGTTTCGTGAACTCGGCAATATTTCTCACCGCACGGGAGTCGACTACACCTGAAACGTCAGACTGCATAATGGAGAAGAACGGCTCAAACTGCAACGCCTCATAGACAAGCCCTGTAAACGCATAGTCGAAAGAAGCATTCGGATTGCTGTGTTCCAGTCCTTTTTTCGCACACCATTTGATAAGGGGAGCGTTAGGATTTCTTTTCTGAAACTCAGCAAATGCTGTTAAACATTTTTCTGTATAATATTGCAGCATTACTTTCGGCATATACTTATCGTACTGCATCGCTTTAAGATAATTCGGAAACACAACGAGAAGTACGCCGATAAGCAGCTTTATTTCTTCACGTTCAAAGAACATATCCGAACGCGGAGAGTAGATAGGGATGCCGTGACTTTCGAGATATTCCGCAAGCTCCTTTACACGTTCGTTCTTGACCGAACGGAAGAGAAATGCTATTTGGTTGAAGTCGCTGATTGTATGGCTCGCCTTTAATTTCTTGATAAATTCAATGATATTTTCGCCCCAATTCTTCAAATTGCGCTGCCCTGCAACCTTGATAACGGAGGGGACGCCTTCAACCTGATTCGCCTTTGCTGCACGAATAGTCTTTTCGTATCGGAAATTTCCCCATTCGAATCCGCCTTCTTCGGTATACTGCATCCATTCATTATAAAACCTGACAATATCTTTTTCGGAGCGGTAGTTTTCAACGAGACTGAATTGAGTACAGCCTTCCCATTTTGTGGGAAACTCTAAAATATTTCGTATGGTTGCTCCGCGAAAGCGATACAAACCTTGGTCGTCGTCCCCGACAACGCAAATGTTTTGGTGCTTTTCGGCAATAAGAAATATCAACTGTTCCTGAACGTAGTTGGTATCCTGATATTCGTCAATCATCACATATTGAAGCTGATGTTGTATCTTTTCACGAATGCATTCGTTTTCTTTCAGTAGGTTATAGGCGATAACCTGTATAGACGAAAAGTCCATAGCGTTTTCTTCGTCGAGTAAGTTTTGATAAACTTGGTATGCCTGTGCGAGAACCTGCACCGACATATCTTTGTCTTTCTTCAAATCTTCTGCGGTTATCAACTCTTCCGAAATGGCATTACAGTAGTAAGACAGCTGCTTTGCCTTTTCCCAAGCGCTCTGATTATCGGCAATCAGCTCTAAATTTGCAATACCGTCAAATGCCTTATGGTTGCGATAAATCAGATACTTCTGGTCAAAATCGTCCATAAGACGATAATTCTTTTTCAGCCTTGTAAACTCAACGTTCTCTTTAATAAGCCGCAAACAAATTGAGTGGAGCGTGCCTATATACAGGTCGTTTACGTTAACTTTAATATCAAGTTTAATCAATTCATTTGTAATACGGGTAATGAGTTCCTTTGCTGCTTTCTCTGTAAAAGTTGCAATCAAGATAGATTCAGGTTTTACACACTTTTCGACGATAAGATATACAACTCTCTTAACAAGCGTAAACGTTTTTCCCGTGCCGGGACCTGCAATAATAAGAGTCGGCCCGTCCGTGTGCTGTATTACTTTTTTCTGTTCTTCGTTGGCTTGTCCGAAATCAAACATCTGAATTTAATTCCCCTTAGTCATATGTGCTTATTTCATTAGCGTTAAAAATATTAAATAATTGCTTGTGCTTTACGCCCATACGGCTGTTAGTCTTATAGTTTTTACATTATAACACTTTAAGACTAACAAAACAATACTATAAGACTAAATAATTATTAAAAAATCCCCTAAACTTATTCTTATAAGAATAAACGAGGTGGCGGTTATGAATATAGGAGAACGAGTACGTGAACTGAGAGAGCGAGCAGGATTTACGCAAAACAAACTTGCGGACTGGGCAGGAGTATCGCAAACACACTTACGTCGTGTAGAACGGGGTGAAGCGGACATAACCATAGGACATTTGCGATTGATATGCGACGCTTTGCAGATTTCGCTTAAGGATTTTTTCAACGTCGATGATGATACGGAGGAGCTGGCAATCGCTACCGCTCATTTGTCTCCCAAACAAAAACAACTTCTCGTCGCCTTTTTAAAAAGTTTATAAAAAACTCTCCGAAAACGTGGGTAAATGTTTTCGGAGAGTTTTTTTATATTGAGGACTATTGATAAAATATTAAGTTTGTGGTATATTTAAGTGGATTAATGTAGGCAGCAACACATCAAGAAATATCACAAAGAATAATATTTAAATTAGAAAATAATTAGTAAAATTAAACAATTTATAAAATCGGTAGATTTAGGGGGAGATATGTCTAAACAAAAGAAGGAACATAAAAAAGCAGACAAGAAAGAGATGTTTGATATATTGAAACACTGTTGGGAGAGTTTTAAAATTTGGGTAAAAGCTTATTATTCAAGCATCTTTTTTGTTTTTTTGAATTTAATCTTTTTGACTTGTATTATTGCTTCAATTGCGCTTTCAATATATTATAAGTGGTGTAATTCTGATGACGGTATGGCGAGTGCGGTTGGAGTTTTAAGTCAAGTTATTACTGCTATCGTTTCCTTTGTTACGTCAATCATTGGTATATCTATTTCACTTCAAACTAACGTATGTCTGGGTATTCCTTTTAAAGATTTTAGTAAGTTACGTGTAGGACTTCATTATCCTATCGCTGTTTTTGTTACGCTATCCATAATTCTTACAGCACTCAATGTGGGGCTATATGTGGCAGAAATGTTGGTTGCCTCAATAACAGTCGCTGTAATAGCTGTTTTGTTTTGTATTTATGTTGTATGGACTGAAATCCCTTTAATGGTTAATAACGACAAGTATTTAATTAAGGTTATTAAGAAGAGGTTATGGAGAGAATGGAAAACTCCTAATGATTTGCCCAAAGAGCTCAAAGCTGTGTTGAAATATCTGTTGACGGAAAGTAGTAACCTTAATGATACTTTCACAAAGTTAAAGACGAAAAATGCTCAATTTAATAATTATTTACTGACAAACCTTTTACAATTGCAGTGCGACGTGGCTTCTAAACTAAATGAAGTTGAGTCGAAAGAACACCGGTTGGTTCTGGCAGGTAGTCTTTATAAAAATATAAACGATATCATATTCTATCATTTCGATATTGAAGAAATATTAGGTTCAAATTTTGAAAATTATGTTTATTATATAACAAGAGTTTTGTTCAGATTAAAAGATTTAGCTGAATATAAAGAAAGAGTAACTTCACTGATTGCCGATAGATTAATGTATTTAGATCAGGATTCTATTAATGAGAATAAGGTCAGATTTAGTATGTCGGTTGTTCTGGCTATGACAACAATCTCAATTAGAAATGGTGATTTCTGTTTTGCAAAAGCTCTCCAGGAAAAGTTTTCAATCAGTCATTATGATTTGGGGAAAGACAATAATTTTTCTATTGTTTATGCTCTGATAAGTTTACAGCTTTATTTTCTTTGTAATGATTCACAAAATGCATCAGACCAATTGAAAAAAGAGATTATGGGGTTTTTAGACTTTGAAGGAATTGTTCATCACACTAATATCTATTCTTGGAAAAATTTATTCGTTATTTTTTCAAGAGAATTCAAAATTGATTTCACTAAATTCATGTACTATTTTTCAATAAGTGAACATGATTGGGATGTCCCTATTTTTTTTGAGGTGCAGTGGATTGCTCTTGATAAGGAATATGCCTTCTTGTGGTATTTCACGAATTTAATTAATTCTTACTCCAATTATAATTTTAATTTTGAAATTTTGTGCAAAGAGGATAGCTATAAACATTATTTGAAAAATATTGGTGGTGAATGTTTTAACGACAATAAAAAGTTTGAAGAATCAGAAAAAATGAAAAAAATTATAGAATTCTACCATGAAGATAAAAATGAGTTAGAATTCTTTAAGAGCCGTGAAAGTGAGAACCATAGACTATTTGAATTTATTAATAAACTAAAAATTGAGGATTTGGAAAAACGCATTAAAAAAGCAAATAGCATAAGCAATGAAGAAATTTTAAATAAATATTATGCCGCGATAACGGATGCAATTAAGGGTGAATGGGGGTATACGCCTGAGCTGGGGATAAATTCAGCAAGTAGATCAATGGCTATATTAGTTGAAAGAGCAAGTCGCGCTATTAACTATGAAGATGTAATGAAAGACATGCTTATTAGGTCAATATTTAATGAGATTAAATTACATGTACCTAGATTAGAGATAAAAAAAGCAGATTTTGATGAATCGTTAAACGAAGTACTTATGCTCGATATAGGTGCATTAAATGAGTCAGCTCGGCGAGTAGAATATTATATTAAAGATGAGACTCTAAGAGGTGAGTATAAGCGTGTTTGTGGAGGGTTACCCAAATTTAAAAGTAGGATATTAAATGGTTGTTTCTTAGTTCAGAAGAATGGCTTTTCTTTTAATTTGGAATTTGTTGATTTTAATGTTTCAGATTTAAGTGATGAGGATATAAGCAATGAAGTAGAAAAATGTAAGAGAGAGGATGGACAATATGTATATGAGGGGGTATTCTTATCAAGAGAGGAGATTGCGCAATTTATTTCAAAGCAATTTGCAGTACTCACGATTACAATGAGATATGAAATTCAAACTTTTACAAATTCGGTAATTGAATTAGTCCTTATTTAATATCAAATTAATGATATTTTTGAAGATAGTTAGCAATTTGTATTTCTAAATATTATTATGAAACTTGAAATTAGAAAGGGTAGTGTTGTTTATGCGGAAGCGGACGTTATTGTCAATGCCGCTAATGAAGGATTGCAGGCAGGCGGTGGTGTTTGCGGAGCAATTTTTCAAGCTGCAGGGCAGGATAAGTTGCAGAGAGAGTGCAACGCTATCGGCGGTTGCAGAACGGGTCACGCAGTTTTAACCAACGGATATAACCTAAATAAGCATATCATTCATGCAGTCGGTCCTGTTTATCACAGCGACGCTGACGCTTGGAAGTTAAAAGGTGCATTTGTCAACAGTCTTATTCTTGCAGACTGCAATGGGTTTAAAAGTATTGCTCTCATTCCTATCTCTACTGGAATATACGGTTATCCCCTTGACAAGGCGGCTAAAATCGCTATTGATGCAGTGCTTTCATTCAATGCAGAAAGTCTTGAAATCTGCTATATCTACTGCTATTCCGATAGGGAATATAATATGTTTTTACAGATGTTGAACAGTACACAGAACAAATAAAAATAATTAATTCTAAAATAATAAAAAGCGAGAGATGGGTCTCTCGCTTTTTGCTTTTCCTAAACTAATCAATTAATCTCTTTCACCTCTGCAAAGGTTAATACTTTGGGTTTCATTGCAGCCATACAATAGATGTTTGTGCCGAAGAAGGTCTTGGCAATTAGGTCTAAAACTATCACGGGGAAGCGGTAGTTTTTGGCGGTCAAGTTCTGTACGTTTGCAAATCCATGTTTTGTCAAAAAGTCAAATACTTCTTGCTTGTTTTCGTGTCTTACGATGAGCTGTGTGTTGTTCATAAAAATACCTCTTAAATTTATTCCATAAAGAGGCATTGAAAAGCCCATCGTTATGATGGGCTTACAAGCATATTAACCCATCGTTCTGCCGTTAGCACCTTACAAAATGCAGGTTGCTGTGTGGTCATTGGGGCAGTCCCTAACACACTCTTTATGGTGTTTTAATAATATCATTGTATTTTGTGGCTTGTCAATATAATAAATGTATATCTTTATCAAAAAAGTACATATAATTTTTCAAATGCGACAGAGTTGGCATATTTAATGGTTATAATAAATTTAGGGGGGGCAATATTAAATTATTGTCCCAAAACTATTGACTTTTGTCCCAACATTGTATATCATATTAGTGGAGGTTTAGGTGATGAAAAAGAATGATATTGTAGAGTTAATAAAATCGCATATTTATCATAATGAGGCAACGTTTAAAAGCATAGCTTATGATATCGCTCGTGAATTTAATGAGGCGGGCGATGTAGAGTTATCAGATTATGTGTTGTCTTTACTTGCAGTGGGGCATACGTTCACGCAACAAAATCTAAATGTTAATTCTTCATCTTATTTTATTGAATTATCATATAGTAAAGAATCTCTGTATTTGCCAGAGAGCATTAAAAATGATATTTTAGGTATAGCTAATGCTATCAAGAAGAATATAGGGATTAATAAATTCTTATTTGAAGGTGAGCCTGGGACGGGAAAAACAGAATCTGTAAAACAGCTAGCTCGTATTCTAGGAAGAAAATTGTATGCCGTCAATTTTGACATGATTATTGATAGCAAATTAGGGCAGACATCCAAAAACATTGCTTCATTGTTTAGTGAAATTAATGCAATATCAAGACCGGCAGAAGTGATTATTTTATTTGATGAAATAGATGCATTAGCTTTAGATAGGATAAATGGCAATGATTTGAGAGAGATGGGGAGAGCTACATCATCATTATTGAAGTCATTTGATTCTTTAAATGATAATCTTGTTTTAGTAGCTACAACTAATTTATATAAAGCTTTCGATAAAGCGTTAACTAGACGTTTTGATGCTATAATCAACTTTAACCGTTATTCCGAAGAGGATATGTTTGATATAGCCGATAAGATAGTGGATGAACAGATAAATAAATTCGGTACAATAGGTAAGAATACAAGATTGTTACACAAAATTATTAAACTCAGTACTGAAAAAGTAATGCCGGGTACCTTAAAAAACATAATCAAGACTTCAATAGCTTTTAGTAGCATAGGGAGTCCATATGATTATCTTAAAAGGATTTATAAGGCATTAGTTATAAATAATAATTCAAATGAAATCGAGTTTTTGAATAGTAATGGATTTACTTGTAGAGAAATTGAGATTTTGATGGGTATTTCTAAAAGTGAGATTTCGAGAATACTCAATAAAAAGGCGGATTGAATATGAAGAATAATCTTTTGCGTTTAAATAAAACATTTAACACTAAAGATAGGGACGTTAAGGCTTTTGGAATATCGTTTTATAAAAGTTTACCTGTTTCTGTAGGGCATTTACAGGATTTAAAACAAAGTTTATATGCTACTGCAAACTATTGGAACGGGCAAAATCTTCTTGGTGAATCCTGTTTAATTAGTGCATATTGTTATGGTGTTGTTGCAAAATCCAATCGAATTAGCGAGCTGTTCAAGTTTAAAAAATCTCATGTTAATGATTTGGTCGTTGGGGCTCGATTTGGCGGGGATGAGGATAATCATTTTCACATATTCACTTACTGTTTTTCTAAACAGAATTTAGCTCAAGCAATAAAAAAATTGGAAAGTGTAATTGTAACGTTTAATGATTATTTTGGGAGCCAAGTAACAAAGGATCAGATAACGCAGTTTAAGAATAATAAAGAAATAAACTTCAAAACTGAATATTATACAAAAGCCCAATTCATCACATTAATTGAAGAATTATCTTATATAGATAGATTTGATACGTATTTTTGTGAGGATACGATCGAAGATAACGCAATTGTTACGCTATTTGATACAAATAGAAATCTAATAAGTATTCTCAAAGAAATAAATATTAATATTTCAAACGATAGAATAAACGCTAATAATGTCCTTCTATTACCAGATGAATTTATCAAGCTAAAAGAAGCTGCTCCATATTTGATTTCTATGGCAGTTGAAGATTTTAGTTTGGTTGATTTGCCTGATACGCAGCTGGAAGATTCAAGAGAAAGCAAATCAATCCCAGACCCTAATAATGAACCCATAATAGGTGTTATAGACACTTTATTTGATAAGAATGTATATTTTGGCAGCTGGGTGGATTATGTTGAGATGATTGATACTACAAAAATACCACCTTCGCCTGAAGACTATGGTCATGGCACAGCTGTGTCGTCATTAATTGTTGATTTGCCAAATTTAAACCCAAATTTAGATGATGGATGTGGAAATTTTAGAGTTAGACATTTTGGTGTGGCGTTAAAGCATGGAGGGGTGACTACTTTCAGATTGCTTAAAAAGATAGAAACCATAGTTGAAACTAATCCTGATATTCATGTTTGGAATTTATCTTTGGGTTCAGCAAGACCGATAAATGAAAATTTTATTTCGCCTGAGGCGAGCATATTAGACGAATTGCAAGTTAAATTTCCAGATATAATTTTTATTATTGCGGGTACTAATAGCGAAGAAGGGAAGCCGACAAGCAGAATTGGCGCACCAGCAGATTCTATCAATTCGATTGTTGTGAATTCGGTAAGGAGAAGTGATTTTAAACCAGCCTCTTATTCCAGAAGTGGGCCAGCACTGTCATTTTTTATCAAACCAGATGTTAGTTATTATGGTGGAGATTATAACGAACCGATAAATGTTTGTTATCCATATAAAATTGTGGAATCCTGGGGGACATCCCTTGCTGCGCCATTAATTGCAAGAAAGGTCGCTTATATGATAGATGTCTTAAAAATTCCGAGAGCTTGTGCTAAGGCACTTCTTATAGATGCCGCAATTGGCTGGGAACGTCCATTTGATTTGGCTGATTCAAATTTAATAGGAAGGGGTATAGTGCCTATCAATATCAATGATATTGTTAAGTCGAACGGAGAAGAGATTAAGTTTTATGTGGAAGGAGAATCAAATAAGTATAAGATATATGAGTACGATTTACCTGTCCCGATGAATAAAGATAATCGTTTTCCATATGCCGCTAGGGCAACATTATGTTATTTTCCTAACTGTAGCAGAAATCAGGGTGTTGATTATACAGATACAGAGTTAAATCTAAAGTTTGGCCGTACTAGAGACACGGAGAAGCGACCTATTGAACCAATAAATAATGATTTTCAGGACACGGACGGGTATTTTACAAAAGAGAAAGATGCAAGGGGACATTTCCGTAAATGGGATAATGTAAAAGTCTTGTTAGATCCAAAACCTAAAATTGCTAAAACAAATTTTGGCAGAAACAATTGGGGAATTGAAGTTACATATTCGAAAAGATATATTGAACGTGGAGAGATGAAGAGGCCTCAAAGTGTGAAATGGGGACTTGTAGTAACGTTAAGAGCTATTGATGGAAAAAACAGATATGATGAGTTTGTTCGTGCCTGCATAATTAATGGGTGGAGAGTTTACTCGGTTTCTGTTGAAAATATGGTTAGGGTTTATAATCAATCTCAAGTAGACGTTCAATTTGACGATAAAAATAGGGATTAGTGCTAAAATTATGAAGAACCCCCAATATTTCAAATTTAAACTTTGGGATGTCAACTTTTATATAATCATATTGTAGTTAAGATCAACGCAAACAAAGAAGGGAGAGGCTATGGCAGAAATAGCTTCTCCCTTGATTTTATGTGGGGATTATGGTATTATAACAATGATAAGAGGGGTGATGACGGTGATATACGAATTAAAAGACGCGGCTAAGGTAAAAGATTTGTTTGCAGGTTGGCAGGAGACCTTGATTTATTCCTGCCTGCAGAACGTTATGGGGAAGATATATGTTACCGATTTGGAACGACCTGAGTCGGCATTTGCGTTTGTAGGTTGTTTCGGGTTCTTTGCCGGAAAGCCGAATAGAGAGCTGGTTATCAATAAGCCTGACGGGTTTGTAATATTGACTCCGCAAAATGAAGAGTGGTCGGCGTTGATTGAAGAATGTTATCCGTCTGCGAAAAAAGTCGTCAGATACGCTATCAAAAAGGACACGGCATTTGACGTGGAGAAGTTGCAAAGGGAAATAGATAAGCTTCCATCGGAATATGAACTTAAGAAGATTGATTCGCTTATTTACGATAAATGTTTAGAAAACCCCTTAACCGAAGATTTTGTCTCTGCATTTGAAAGCAAGGAACAGTACCTGAAAATAGGCAGGGGTATGGTTATCCTAAAAGACGGAAAAATCGTTTCGGGAGTTTCTTCATATACTCGCTATAACGAAGGTATCGAGATAGAAGTGGATACGGTAGAAAGCGAACGAAGAAAGCATTTGGCAACAATCGTATGCTCGGCTTTGATACTTGAATGTTTGAAGGAAGGTCTGTATCCAAGCTGGGATGCTCAAAATATGAATTCTGTTCGTTTGGCAGAAAAGCTTGGTTATGAATTTGACCATGAGTATATTGCTTATGAAGTTAATGCAAACCTATCACACGCTAAATGATATTATTTTAAATTAAGAGATATTAAAATGAAAAAAATATTTGAAATAGAAAAAAACATTTTTGATTTAAAAGGTGTAAAAGTTGAATTTAATAATTTGATTAAAGAAGGTAATAAGTATTTTCATTGTAAAAATTTCAGCAATATTTTCGGCAAGATGTCTGCAAGTAAATTATTGTATAAATTTACAGAATGTGAAATGCCGGAAGATTGTCTTATTTCAATTTATTTTATTCCAGTTGAAAAACCCCAAAATTATGAAACGTTTTATAAATATGATTCGGGTTCGATTCCAAAAGAAGTGTTATTCTTTATTGGCTCATATGACGGCGAAAATGCTGAATATATTTGTCCTATTTTTCCGCCATATATTGATGCAAAAGCCGCAGATGAAATAATGGCAAAAGTTTTAAAATTATAATCTGTTTGTAATAAATTCAAGAGGTAAAAGGTGAATACAATCTCAATTGATTGCAGTTTGCAAACAACTGAAAGTAAATTGACCATATCTTCATTCAAGCTATTGCATAGGCGGAAGATTTGTGCTATAATACGCTTACAAAAAATTAAATCTATGGGAGAAAAATATGAATAGACTTCAAGGTAAAACTGCCATAATCACGGGCGGAAATTCGGGTGTGGGTGCCGCAACGGCTTGCCTTTTTGCGTCAGAAGGCGCTAACGTTGTAATCAGCGCAAGGCGTAAAAACGCATTGGACGAAGTAGCGGAAAAGATTACTTCAGCAGGCGGTAACGTTCTTGCCGTTTCAGTCGATATTTCCAAAGACGACGACTGCAAGGCTTTAGTTGCCGCAGCCGTTGAAAAGTTCGGTTCGGTAGATATTCTCGTAAACAACGCAGGCGTTTTGGATACAGGACTTGCTCCCGTTGATAAATTCAGCGACGACGAGATGCAGAAGATTATCGCCATCAATCAGGTGGGAACTATGCAGATGATTCGTGCCTGTCTTGCTGTAATGAAGAGTGGCGCATCTATCGTAAACGTAGCTTCTGTTGCAGGTGTTAACGGTGGCGGCGGAGCTGCATACGTTTCATCAAAGGCGGCAATAATAGGTATTACTAAGCACACGGCACTGCTTAATGCAAGCAACTATATCCGTTGTAACGCAGTTTGCCCCGGAACAATCGTAACCCCTATGACTATGAATATGAAGCCCGAAGAGCTTGATATGCGTATGATGGGCGCAATGAGCAAACATGCAGACCTTAAAATTAAACCCTGCATGGCAGACGACGTTGCAAATATAATTGCCTTCTTTGCTTCCGACGAGAGCAAGGCGCTCAACGGTCAGGTTGTAGTGAGCGATTTCGGCGCTTCGCTGTAATTAAAGAAGTAAACTTAATAAAGTTTTTGCCCATCAGCCAAGCTGGTGGGTTTTCTTTGTATAGAGAAAACTTCGGCAGATTTATGGTGATTATTAAAATCAGCCGAAAAATAACTATTGAAAAGTCAATGAAGTTGAATGATGTGCTATAATTTTGCATTGCACAAAATTAACCCCTCCAAATGGTCGGAGGGGTGTTTGCTTTTTATGATAATAATTATAAGCTTAGGCGATATTCTTAACATTAACATTTAGCCATTATTAACTTTATCAAAATAATTTTATAAAAAATATTGACATTATTAAAATAATGTTATATAATGTTGGCAAATGTTAAGGAGATGGTTGTATGAATTATGATAGGATAATACTTGAATTGTTAGACAGAGTTAAAACTCTTGAGGAAAAAGTTAATATGTTGCAAGGTCAATCCATACAGCAAAGTCAACCTGTTTTAAATGAAACAGACGATACTCCTGCTCCCCAAGAGCCGTTAGTTTCAACGCAACAGGTTTTAGAATTTATTTCTAAAAAGAAACAAGAAGCCCAAACTATAGGTTTAGATGCAGTAACTTTAAAAGCAGGCGATATTGCTAAAGAGCTGGGTGCTGTAAATCGAATAGTTATTATAATTAACGCAATGAAACAGGCAATGGGAGAGTTTGATAGAATCATTTCAAACGTTAATAACAACTCTATATTGTTTGAAGTTTGCTATAACTTGAAAGAAAAAGTTGAGGTAAAAAGTATGAAAGGTATGGTCAATACATTTGAAATTAAACGTGGTATTTCACCCCAAACCGAATTGGCGATAAAAGAATTAAAGGTTTATAAAGGGGAAGAATATATTCTTGTGTACGATAATAAAGGCAGATGCGTAGGTGTAGTTTTTGAACATTTTGAGAGAAGGGGTTCCCCCGCAAATGGTCAAGCTGAAATATGTTTCTTTGATAACTATTACAACGAATATGGTAAATGGCATCGAATGTTCATTGGTGGTTATCAAGGTGGAGAAAGAATCAAGTATTCAAATTTTGAAATGCAAATTGCTGAACACGGGTCCTATAAATATAGTGGATATATAAAACCGTAATATATATAATCTATCCAAGGACAAAATTAACCCCTCCGATGTGTCGGAGGGGTTGTTCTAATTATGGGCTAACTTCTTGTGTCGACGTCGGAGAGGTCGAAACATTCGACGGCGAGGCGAACGCCGAATTTAAAACCCCTGACGTAATAGCTTTCGGCTATGAGAGAGTGACGGTAGCTGTACTGCTCTACAAACTCGTCGAAGAGCTTAATTTGTTCGGCAGAAAGTGTCGCACGCAGTTTTTCGTATAACTCCGTTTCCCGTGCGTCAATTTTGTCGTATTCCGTTGTAGTCGGCACGTCAATCATCTCATCAGAAAGAGTGCCGTCAAAAAAACGCTTTTATGATTTTGCTTTCCATAAATAACTCCGTAAATGTATATTCAAAAAAGTACGGTTATCGGAAGCGGTAATTCTCTCATAAAATTTATTTTTTTTGGTGCCTTGTAAAGGCTAAATTTGTTAGTTTATTTTGGCAAAAACGGCTTGTCGCACGCAGTCGCAAGATTTTTCAAATGTTTCAAAAACGGCTGATTTTAAGCGATTTTTGATTAAAAATGCCCGAAATCGAAGCTTTTTTAAACCGCCGTGTACCTTCAAGTCCAACAAGCGGAGCCATTCCGGTGACTAAGCATAAGAGGATCCACCTGTTCCCATTCCGAACACAGAAGTTAAGCTCGTTTACGTGTCGCCCCGTTGCCTGCAACGGCACGAGCGAATGCGAAGTAAAGTACTTACACTCGTCGAGTCAAACTATGCTTTAAGCAGTTAGAGATAAACTCAAACTGCAACTATGCTACGTTGCCTCTCCTCTTCCCGCAAAATCTTTGGCAAGCGAATCTTTTGCGTGAACCCTATGTGTTGGGAGGATAGAAAGTTGCCGGATTTCAATCAAAAAAGCCTGTTTTCCATCGAAAAACAGGCTTTTTTCGTGTGTTTTTCGCTTTTTTGTATTTAGAGTAAAATGTCGTTTTTACCCGTGCTGAATTGATTTTTTGTGTTAAAATTACTACATTTTTAGGTGTGCCTTAGCCATCTTTTCGGTTGTTATATAATCGTTAAATTTGGCATAAGGTACACTTTTATTTTCAAATATGGGGCATAAAGTTGGGCACAAAATTGGGCATAAAGTTGGGCATAAAATCAGTATTTAAACTTCTCGCCTTCCTTTAATAAGAACTCATCATTAAGTCGGTGTATGTGTTTCCAAGTGAGCCTAATGAATAAAGTATTTTCCAATGCCTTATAATTCATAAGCTGAAATAAACCCATAAGATTTTGTATTTCCTCATAGGTCATATTACTGACGTTTCCTTGCGTTTTCTTATTCAATTATTTTTACAGGTGATTTCTTCGGTTGATTCCAATATAAACCAATTTCAAAGAAAATAATAGCGCATTTAGTTACCCAAAACCGCAATTGTTGTTGAGTAAACAGCTCATTTTGTTACCTATTTGCGATATGATTGAGACATTCATTTTAATAACTCCGTTATGTAAATCGGTGTTCGGTTGGGCGTAAAGCACTTCCTGCAGTTTACGCATTTATTTCCGCAGGATATGACAACTTTGTTCTTGTCTGCATACGCCTTTTCGTAAACGGTGAAGATTTTCAGATTGTTTAAATCTGTAAAAATGGTAGCGTCCAGCGGGTTGTTCAAAAGTAATGAAGAGATAATTACCGACAGGTTTTTAGGTTGTTTCTTCTGCTTGAAATACTCGGTTACAAGCGTGTACCGCTTTGTGATCAATGCAAAATTGCAGTGCGAATTTTTCCTTATCAGTCTGACGTAATTATCCAAATGAGCAACGTTGATAACGTCGCCGAACGATTCGAGCCTGCACATTTTAGCGTTGATAAAAGGTAACTGTTTTGTAGGTATCAGAGAACTTGACAAAAGGTCGGAGTTTTGTTGATAACAGTCTTTCATCAAAGGGCGAGAAAGCAGGTATTTTCTCGTGTAACAACGTTGACACACGCTGTTTGGTATCTGGCTGTTTTTTAAGCAATTCTCGTTACACAGAGATGACGAAGTGACAGCAGGCATACCAGCCATTTTGCCCGTCAATCCCTGTGATATAGAAAGCAGTTTTATTGAGCAGCCGATATTTGCATAACTTTCTTTCATAAATTATTGTATGATATAAATGACCGTATCACTAAGTACATGTTGGAGTACAATAAAAATAATGAATGACATTCTCATTTCGGGCGAGGTAGAAGAAAAATTAAAAATAGAAGTTCCTGCTTGTGCAGTAGACTTTAATGTTATTAGTGGATTTTGTAAATTGAAAACACTAGAATTTTTAGATTCTTTATGTCGTAAGGGAATCAACAAAAAGCTTTTGGTTAGATTTTTGCCCTCTGATATATCAAGTGGTGCAACGGATAGAGAAATTTTCGATTATTGTAAGAAAAATGGTTGGTCTATATATGTGGATTATACTATACATGCAAAAACTTATATTTTTGATAGTAAAGCTTCACGAGCAGTTAAAGACAACTTTCATCTACGTAACCCACGACCAGATAGAGGCAATGACGATGGGTACGAGAATAGTCGTAATGAAGCTTGGCGTTGTACAGCAGATAGATACGCCTACCAACCTCTTCGATTATCCCGAAAACAAGTTCGTCGCAGGGTTTATAGGCACGCCGCAGATGAACTTCTTCGAGGTAAAGATAAAGAAAGTCAAGGAAACCCTTGCGGTGACCTTCGAGAACGGCGAAACGCAGAAGTATAGTTGCGCCGATAAAATAAGCTTAAAGCGGAAATGCCGCCGAAATAGTGTGTTCGGACAAACTACAAGCGGATAAAAATACAAAAAAATGCATATAAACGGTATAATCGTTTTAAATTAGCCTTAAAAATACTTGCAAAATCCGTAAAATAATCATATAATGTTTTTGCTGAGAACGAAAGAGTAGTATAGGCGAGCGTTTATCTTAGCGAGCGGATTACGGTGCGAGTTCCGCAACGTGCTTATATGAAGAACCTTCGGGAGCAAGCGATTCGAACCTCGTTCGGCGGGCAGTAGGGTTGCCGCGCAAATCCGCGCGTTATCGGATAAAAGAGCGACTGCATTCGTGCGGTAAATTAGGTGGTACCACGGATAGACCGCTATTCGTCCTAATAATCTGGGACGGATAGCGGATTTTTTTTATTCGGCACATTGCTACAAGTCGCCGCACCGCCCGCCCTCGGTTTTTAAGATTCGCAATAAGGAGAAAAATATTATGTGTTCTATTATGGGATACGAAGGAAGGGACGTAAGCTTGCGCGAAATCGACCGCGCGTTCGACCTTACTTACGAAAGAGGCCCCGACGCGCGCTGTATAGAGACGCTCGCGGGGGGATATATAGGCTTCAATCGCCTTGCGATTATGGGGTTGTCGTCTTTGGGTATGCAGCCCTTTTCGCTTAAAGGCAATCAGGTGGTGTGCAACGGCGAAATTTACGGGTTCCGCAAAATCCGCAGTCAGCTTATAGAGGCGGGCTACGAATTCCGCAGCAATTCCGATTGCGAAGTACTTCTGCCCCTCTACGAAGAGTACGGCGTGGATATGTTCAAAATGCTCGACGCGGAGTTCGCGATTATAATTTACGACCGTAAATCGCGCAATTTCGTCGCTGCGCGCGACCCCATAGGTATACGTCCCCTGTTTTACGGCTACGGCAAAAACGGCAACATTATGTTCGCTTCGGAAGCCAAGGTGTTAAAGTCGCTTACCGATAAAATTATGCCTTTCCCCCCTGGACATTATTACAAGGACGGCAAGTTCGTCTGCTATAACGACGTCGCCGCGGTGGATAAATATTCGGAAGACTCTCACGAAGAAATATACAAAAATATCAACAAACTTCTCACCGACGGCGTGCTTAAAAGGCTTGAATCCGACTCCCCCGTGGGCTTTCTGCTTTCGGGCGGACTCGACAGCTCGCTCGTATGCGCTATTGCCGCGAAGTATTACAAGAAATACGGCAGAAAAATCCGCACGTTCGCCGTGGGAATGAGCGAGGACGCGATAGATTTGAAATACGCGAAGATAGTAGCGGACTATATCGGCAGCGAGCACACTGAAATTTATATAGACAAGGACACGGTAATAAGCAATCTCGAAAACGTGATACGCATACTCGAAACATTCGACATTACCACTATACGCGCCTCAATGGGTATGTATCTTATATGCAAAGCCATTCACGAGCAGACGGATATAAGGGTTTTATTGACGGGAGAAATTTCGGACGAGCTGTTCGGCTATAAATACACCGACTATGCGCCCAACGCGGAAGAGTTTCAGAAAGAGTCGCAAAAGCGCGTAAGGGAGCTGTATATGTACGACGTACTCCGCGCGGACAGGTGCATATCCTCCAATTCTTTGGAAGCGCGCGTGCCTTTCGGCGACCTCGCGTTCGTAAAATACGTTATGAGTATCGACCCCGAAAAGAAGCTGAATAAGTACGATATGGGCAAATATCTTTTAAGAAAGGCGTTCGAGGGCGATTATCTGCCCGAAAGTATTCTCTACCGCCAGAAGGCGGCGTTCTCCGACGCGGTGGGGCATTCTATGGTGGATTACCTCAAAGAGTATGCCGAGGGCTTGTATACCGACGAAGAATTTGAAAAGCTCTCTGCAAAATACACGCACGCAAAGCCGTTCACCAAGGAATCGCTTTTGTACCGCGAGATATTTGAAAAGTACTATCCCGGTCAGGCGCATATGATAAAGGATTTCTGGATGCCCAATAAAAACTGGGAAAACTGCGACGTCAACGACCCCTCGGCGCGAGTTCTTAAAAACTACGGCGCGAGCGGTATTTAAGGAAAATCCTGCGGACAACGGTATTTGGCGCATATCCTGCGGTCAATCAGGCAAAATAAGAAAAATCATACAGGTAAATTAAGGAGTATTTATGAAACATACGGACGTTAAACAGCTTTTGTTAAAACCCGAAGAATATTTCGATAGACAGGTCACTGTGTGCGGCTGGGTGAGAAGCTTCCGCGACAGCAAGAATATGGCGTTTATAGCGCTAAACGACGGTACTACTTTAAAGCATTTGCAGGTAGTTATAGACAAAACGGCGTTATCCGCGATAGAGGACGGCGTTTCGCGCGTGGGCTCTTCCGTGTCGGTTACGGGTACGGCTGTTAAATCTTTAAACGCAAATCAGGAAATAGAGCTGAATGCGTCGGATATAAAGCTTTTAGGCGACTGCCCCCTCGACTATCCCATTCAGAAGGCAAAAACTTCGCTCGAATATTTAAGGACGTTGCCGCATTTGCGCGTGCGCACGAATACCTTCAACGCGGTGTTCAGAATAAGAAGCAAAATTTCCGCCGCGATACACAGATATTTTCAGGAAAGGGATTATCTCTACGTTCATACCCCTATAATCACGGGCAGCGACTGCGAGGGCGCGGGCAAAATCTTTCAGGTAACCACGGTAGGTTACGACCCTACTGTTAAGTCCGAGGAAGAATACTACGCGAAAGATTTCTTCGGCAAGAGCGCGGGTCTCACCGTGTCGGGTCAGCTCGAAGGCGAAGTTATGGCTCTCGCGTTCGGGAAAATTTACACTTTCGGACCTACTTTCAGGGCTGAAAACAGCAATACAACTCGTCACGCGGCGGAGTTCTGGCAGATAGAGCCGGAAGTCGCTTTTGCAGAAATCGACGACATAATTGAAATAGCCACCGAATTTATTAAATATATCATAAAGGCGGTTATCGATGAGTGTCCCGACGAGCTCGCTCTTCTGGAAAGGTTCTATGAAAAGGGACTTACCGCTAAATTACAGAAGGTGGTCGACGACGATTTCGTCAGGGTAGACTATACCGAGGCGATAGAAATACTCAAAAAGAGCGGAAAGGAGTTCGTCTATCCCGTGGAGTGGGGTCTCGATTTGCAGACCGAGCACGAGCGTTATCTCACGGATATTGTTTACAACAAGCCCGTATTCGTAGTAAACTATCCAAAGGATATTAAGTCCTTCTATATGAAGCAGAATCCCGACGGAAAGACGGTTGCGGCAACCGACCTTTTAGTGCCCGGCGTAGGCGAAATTATCGGTTGCAGCGAGAGAGAGGCGGACTATGACAAGCTGCTCGAAGCAATCAAACAGCGCGGAATGAAGCTTTCGGACTACGAAAACTATATGGATTTGCGCAAATTCGGTTCCGTGCCTCACAGCGGATTCGGACTGGGGCTTGAAAGAATTCTTATGTACGTTACGGGTATGGGGAATATCCGCGACACTCAGATATTCCCCAGAGCGAAGGACGAATTGCGCTGATAAACTTTATTTTAATAAAAACTATCGCTTGCGCCCTTATTCGGGGCGCAAGTTTTTAAAATAATTTGACATTTAAAGGCAATAATGGTAGAATTGCATACGAATTAATATTTTTTTCAAACGGAGAGTTTTATGGAAAGAACGTATATCAAAAATCTTGCCGAGGGCGAGTGCAAAATCAAAGGCTACGTTGAAAATATAAGGGACAAGAAGATAATGTTCCTCGTAATAAGGGACGTTACGGGCAGCGTTCAGGTAACCATAGAAAAGGCTGCCTGTCCCGAAGTTTACGAAAAGGCAAAAACGCTTACGCCCCACAGCTTTGTCGAAGTGTGCGGAAAATGCGTATTTTCAACCTTTGTAAGGAACGGCGGAAAGGAAATTTATCCCACTTCCATAGAAATTATGAGCATAGCCGACGTTCTGCCCATTGCAAGCGACAGCGGTCAGGATTTGCGTATGGACTATCGTTGGATTGACCTCCGCGACGAAAAAAAGGTGTTTATGTTCAGGATTCAGACGGCTTTTGAAAGATACGCGATAGAATTTTTCAATAAGAACGACTTTATCGAAATACACACCCCCAAAATCACCGCGCTTTCAAGCGAAGGCGGCAGCGAAGTGTTCGAAATAAAAAATTATTTCGGTCAGAAAGCGTACCTTACCCAAAGCCCTCAGCTCTACAAGCAGATGAGTATGATGGCTGGCTTCGATAAGACCTTTGAAATAGGCGAATATTTCAGGGCTAACCCCAGCTTTACCAGCCGTCACGACACCGAATTTACGGGCATAGACGTGGAAATATCCTTTATCGATTCGCACCACGAGGTTATGGATACCGAAGAGGCTTTGCTTTCGTACGTAATAAACAACGTTAAAAAAGAGTTCAACGAAGAATACAACAAATACTTCGGGCACGACATAATAGATCTCAATTATAAAATCCCCAGAATACCTCTTCTGGAAGTCTATAAAATATTAAAGGAAGAAAAGAATTACGAAGTTCCGCGCGCTCTCAAAGGCGACCTCGACCCCGACGGCGAGAAGCTTATCTGCGAGTACGTAAAGGAAAAGTACAACAGCGATTTCGTGTTCATAATCGACTTCCCCGCAAAAGCTAGGGCGTTCTATTCGATGAAACACGAGGACAATCCCGAGCTGACCAAGACGTACGACCTGCTCTTTAAGGGTATCGAAATAACCAGCGGCGCGCAGAGGGAACACAGGTACGATTGCCTGCGCGAAAATATCATAGAAAACGGAATCAATCCCGATACTATGAAAGAATATCTCGACTTTTTCAGATACGGCGCGCCCACTCACGGCGGTTTCGGCCTGGGTATTACGAGGACGCTAGTAAAGCTGTTCGACTTGCCCAGCGTAAAGGACGTAACCTTCCTGTTCCGCGGACCCAGCAGGCTCAACCCGTAATTTAATAATATTAAAAAAAGATATTCAATTAGCCGCCGCATATGCGGCGGCTATCCTTTATTTCGGATATAAAAAGCGCGCGGAGGGCGATTGTTTAACGCCCTCCGCGCGTTCGCGTATTTTATTCTCGTATTATTGCTTTCGGTAGGAATTATGCATTCAGGGTTCGTCTATTTCGGGCAGGCGTTGCCTCCGCTTAATGCGCTTCCAGCTGATAAAGCTGTACGTGTCGTTAAGAAGGTACAGGCAGAACGAGATTATGCTCGGCAGAACGGAAATGCCGTCCGTCGCCATTTTCATTGACCACAAAACGAGCAGTACAATATCGTTGGCGACAAAGCATAGCGAAAAGTACTCGCACCGCCTAAGCATAAGGTACGCCGCCGCAAGACTCGTAACGAGCGAAATTGTGCTGACGACCAGATTGTCGGTGTTCAACGCGCGCAGAAGGAAGTAAAATCCCACCGTCAGTGCCGCCCCGCCCGTCGCCGCCAAGACGTATTCGCGCACGGAAAGAGTGTTTATCTTTACTTCAAGGTGTTTTGCCTTGGAGTTTTTGTTTTTAAGCCAACTGAAAATCGAGGCTACGTGTATGGGAAACATCAGCGCGAGGTAAATTATCATCTCGCCGTAATATCTGTTGAAATACGCAAAAGCCGCGTACGTCAGGGCGAAACCGATAGAAATTATCTGCCCCCATACGCTTCCCTTGGCGTTGAAGATGACGCAGGATATGCCCAGCAAAGCAGAAACGTAGGAGAGGACGTTGCGTTCCGTTCCTATCAAGAATCCTGCGGTTATAACCGCTATGCCGCCGCCGTATAAAGCCCATTCAAACGGTGAAAAATATTTTAGTATCTTTTTTAACATATGACTTTCTCTGCGTTTTTTTACGGTCGCGGCAAGTATTCGCCGCGCAGGCATTATCATACCACAAAAAATGCGTAGGAGCAACCTTTTATCGCCGTTAAAAAATCGTTAAAACAGATTGAAATTTATGTGAAGTGAATATTTCACTCCTCTGTCGTGTTGACATTATTATTGGCTTGTGATATTATTTTAGTCAAGATATAAAACACTGTGTCGATTATTTTGCGCAGAATTTACAGGGAGATAAAAAATGGACAAAATTAAAAAATTTTTCTCAACCGTCAAGGTACAGTTGTTGTTGATAGCGATAGCGTTGATAGTTGTGGGAACGCTGTTTATCATATTCCCCAAAAACGCTATGGGAATAATATGCCGCGTTTCGGGCATCGCTCTGATAATATGGGGCGTTGTTAAACTTGTCGGCTATTTTTCGTCGGGTCTGAGGGAAGTGGGAACGTATTCTCTCGTGGGCGGCATAACGCTGGTTGCGTTCGGTATTCTTCTGGTTATAAAACCCACCTTTGTTTCTGGCGTGTTCACTCTTCTGTTCGGTATCTTGCTTATAATCGACAGCGTTATGAAGATACAGCAGTCAGTGGATATGTGCAAGCTAAAAATAAAGTATTGGTGGGTGGGATTAATCATCGCCGCCGTAACTCTTGCGATCGGTATCATAATATTCATAGACCCCTTCGCTTCGGCGGAAGCTTTGATGATATATATCGGCGTTTCTCTTATCGTGGACGGCGTAATCGACCTTGTTTCGGTTATCTTTTACAGCGCGAAAATAAAAAAGATAAAAGAGCGCGAAAGCAAGAATATAACCGACATCTGACAACTTTCCCGCACGTCGCCGCAGAAATAGGTCTGCGGCGATATTTTTTGTCCATTCGGCTGAAAATTTTACTTTTCGGGTATTGCAATTAACTTTGCGCCGTGTTATACTGTAAAGGCAGAAAAGCGGCGATGCTTTCTGAATAATTAATAAAAATTTGGAGGAAAAAATGACAAACGAACAAAAAATCGAACAGATAAAGAAGATGAAGATAGTTCCCGTAGTGGTGCTTAATTCAATCGAGGAGACTCTGCCCAAGATGCAGGCTTTGGTGAAAGGCGGACTTCCCTGTGCGGAGATAACTTTCAGAACGCCCTGCGCCGCGGAAGCTATCGCTCTTACCGTTAAAAACTTCCCCGATATGTTTGTCGGCGCGGGCACCGTAATAAATCGCGAACAGTGCGAAAAAGCCATTGCCGCGGGTTCTAAGTTTATAGTATCTCCCGGTTTCTCCGAAGAGGTCGCCGATTGCTGTAACGAACACGGTATGCTCTATCTGCCCGGCATCGTAACGCCTACCGAGGCTATGGCGGCTATCGCAAAGGGGCTTACCACTCTCAAATTCTTCCCCGCGTCGAACTATGGCGGACTTAAAACCATCAAGGCAATCTGCGCGGCGTTCCCCTATCTTAAAATTATGCCCACGGGCGGCATTTCGGCGGATAATATCCTTGAATATCTCGCCTACGATAAGATTCTCGCCTGCGGCGGAAGCTGGATGATGAAGGGTACTCCCGAAGAAATAGAAGAGGCTACAAGAAAGGCGGTAGAGCTTGTAAAATAACTGCCGTTTAAACTGAAATAAACTAAAATAATCGCCGACGCGCCCTGCGGTAATTTACCGCAGGGCGCGTTAATTTTTTTGTTATCCGGAATTTGCAGAAAGCTTAGTTTTCTCACCCCGGGTCGCGGAAGCCCTTGCCCATTATTTCCGTGGCGTCGGTCACTATCACAAACGCCTGAGGGTCGAACGTCTTTGCCGCAATGCGGAGCTTTCTCGCCTCGGCGCGGTTGCACATAACGATAAGAACCTTTTTCTTGTTGCCCGTGTATCCGCCTTCCGCGTCGTATACCGTATAGTCGCGGTTCATCTGCTTCAATATGTATTCGCTTATGCGCGTAGGCTCGGAAGTTATTATGGTAAGATATTTGCTCTTGCCTATATCCTCGATTACGCCGTCGACTATGAACGCTTTTGCGAACAGACCGAGCATAGAAAACAGTCCCGTCTGTACGTCGAAAACGAAGAACGAGGAGGCGGCTATAAGAAAGTCGGTCAACAGCAACGCCCTGCCTACGTTTATGTGCGTAAATTTTTTTAGTATCAGAGCGGCTATGTCAGTCCCGCCCGACGACGCGTTGCAGTTGAATATTATCGCGCTGCCCACTCCAGTTAAAAGCATCGCGTAAACCAGCTCCAAAAAAATCTGGTCGGTAAGCGGTTTGCTTGCGGGTATTAGGTCGAACAGCATACTTTCCAGCGAGTAAACTATGCTGCAATAAATGGTTTTGACGGTGCAGCCCTTGCCGAGGAAGATAAAGCCTATAACGAGCATAATCACGTTGATTATAGTCAGCAGCCACGACTGCGGCAGGGGAATAAACTTTGCGAGTATTATCGAAATACCGCTTACTCCGCCCGTGGCGAAGTTGTTGGGGGCTTTGAAAAAGTAAACGCCTGCGGCAAGGAGGAGAGTGCCTGCGTTAAGCAAAATCCAATAAGCCGCGGTTTTGAAAAATTTTTTTCTGGTCATTTTTCCGCACCGTAATTTCAAATCGGCTAAATAATATCATAAAGCTTTTTCGGTGTCAATATTTTGTAAAAAAAGTGAATAATTTTTATTCGAGGAGGCGGCGCTCCGCCGTTAAAATTAATATTGACTTATTCCAAGCAATATGATACAATTTCATACGGAGAATATTTAAGACCGCGAATCGATTACTCGGCGGTTTTTACGAAAGTTATTGATTGGTGACGTATGATTAACAGGCGCGCTTTGTTTGCCGACGAAACTTTGGATTTCAAAACCCCTTACGAGCCCGAAGAGGGCGATACCGTAACGTTAAAATTAAGAACGCTGAAAAACGACGTGTTAAAGGCTTATCTTTGCCTTGGCGGAGCGAAAAAGGCGATGGATAAACTGCCTTCCGACAACGAAGGGCTGTTCGATTATTATACGGTAAGCTTCGTCTGTCCCGACAGGGAAGTAAATTATTATTTTCAGGTTTCCGACGAGGACGACCTCGTCTATTTCAACCGCTTGGGCGCTGTGACGAACAATCAGTCGGAATATAATTTCTCGTTCGTGCCCGGCTTTAAAGTGCCCGATTGGGCTAAGGGCAGGGTCTTTTATCAGATTTTTCCCGACCGTTTCTGCAACGGCAATCCCGCAAACGACGTGGAGAATAACGAATATTTTTACACGGGCGGACACGTAAAAAAGATAAACCAGTGGGACAAAATCCCCGATACTTTGGACGTAAACCGATTCTACGGCGGCGATTTGCAGGGGGTAATGCAAAAGCTCGATTATCTCGAAGAGCTGGGAGTGGAAGCGATTTATTTCAATCCCCTGTTCGTATCGCCCTCCAACCACAAGTACGACACGCAGGATTACGACTATATCGACCCGCATCTCGCCGTAATAGTAAACGACGGCGGTCGGACTATGGAGTATTGGGAAGAGCATAACGGCTACGCCGAAAAGTATATAAAGAGAATTACCGACAAGGAAAATCTCGATAAGAGCAACGCATACTTTGCCGAGCTTGTGGAGGAGATTCACAGGCGCGGAATGAAGGTGGTTATTGACGGCGTATTCAACCACTGCGGTTCGTTCAATAAATGGATGGACAGAGAGGGCATATACCTCAACAAAAAGGGATACGTAAAGGGCGCGTATCAGTCGGTGAGAAGCCCTTACAGAAAGTTCTTTAAATTCGATAAACCCAATACGCCGCAGAGCGAATACGAGGGCTGGTGGGGGTTCAAAACTCTGCCCAAGCTCAATTACGAAAAGAGCGCCGAGCTTTGCGATTATATCCTTTCGACGGGCGCAAAATGGGTCACCGCTCCGTACAACGTAGACGGCTGGCGTCTGGACGTGGGCGCGGATTTGGGTCACAGCGAAAAATTCAACCACAAATTCTGGCAGGATTTCCGCGAAAGGGTAAGGGAAGCCAACCCCGAAGCGTTTATTTTCGCGGAGCATTACGGCGACCCCTCTGGCTGGCTTAACGGAAAAGAGTGGGACAGCGTTATGAACTACGACGCGTTTATGGAGCCCGTAACCTGGTTTCTTACCGGTATGGAAAAGCACAGCGAAAGCTTCGACGGAACGCGGCTCAACGACGGCGTGGCGTTCTTCGAGTCTATGTTCAAGAATATGGCGCGCTTACCCCGCCCCTCGCTCGACAGCGCGTTCAATCAGCTTTCCAACCACGACCATTCCCGCTTTTTAACCCGCACGAACCGCACCCCCGGCACTCTCAAAAACAACGGCGGAGCAGCCGCGGGCACAGGCGTGGACAAGAGGGTTATGAAGCTTGCCGTGCTTATTCAGATGACCTGGCCGGGAAGCCCCGCGCTGTACTATGCGGACGAGGCGGGTCAGGTTGGCTGGACCGACCCCGACAGCCGCAGGACCTTCCCCTGGGGCAGAGAGGACGGCGAGCTCTACGAGGCGCACAGGAGCGCGATAGCGTTGCGCAAGAGGGTGCATTGCCTTAAAAGCGGCTCGCTCATTAAGCTGGACGCGGGAAACGGATATATAGCTTACGGCAGATTCGACAGTGAGGACGCCGCGGCTGTGATCATAAACAATTCGGATAAGGAAATATCCCTCTCCGTGCCCGTATGGGAAATGGGTATTTCCCGCACGGATAAACTTGCGCTTTACTATTGCACGGGGTTTGTCGGCGGCGCGCCCGACCATTTAAGGGAAGTGAAATTCGGCAGAATGGTCATCACTCTTCCGCCCAAAAGCGGTTGCGTCTACGGCAAGCGCATAAACGGCAAGACAGACCGTTAAGCGGCGAACAGGCGACCATTGCTTTGCGCATATGTCGCGGATAACGCCGCTGAGATAAATAACTTATAAGGTGATAATATGGAAAACAGATTTTTCGGCGATTTGGACAGGTACCTGTTCCACAACGGAACGCACTACGAGCTGTATAATAAAATGGGCGCGCATATACGCGAAATAAACGGCGTGCGCGGCGTACACTTCGTGCTCTGGGCGCCTTCCGCGCGCGCTGTGTGCGTGGTTTCGGACGGCAACGGCTGGACGCCCTGGCGCGACGTTATGGAAAAGGTGGACGATTCTATCTGGGAGCTGTTCGTGCCCGGTATGTGCGAGGGGGTAAAGTATAAATTCCTCGTAGTCCGCGCGGACGGCAGCGAAGTATATAAGATAGACCCCTACGAATTCGGCAGCGAAAAGCGACCCGCCAACGCCTCTGTTGTAACCAATCTCGATACATACGAATGGGGCGACGGCGAATACGTAAAGGCTAAAAAAGGCGAAAACTTCCTCGAAAAGCCTATGGCGGTGTACGAAGTGCACCTCGGCTCCTGGAAGAAGGACGTGGAAAAATGGTGGGACGAGGATAGATTCCTCGACTACCGCCGCCTCGCTCACGAGCTGTGCGAATACGTTCAGTATATGGGTTATACCCACGTAGAGGTAATGGGTATCTGCGAATATCCCTTCGACCCGTCGTGGGGTTATCAGGTGACGGGCTATTTCTGCCCTACCGCGCGCTACGGCAGTCCTCAGGACTTTATGTATTTCGTGGATTATCTTCACCAACACGGAATAGGAGTAATTCTCGACTGGGTGCCCGCTCACTTCCCCAAGGACGAGTTCGGACTCGCCAATTTCGACGGCACGCCGCTGTACGAATACGCCGACCCTCTCCGCGCGGAATATCCCGAATGGGGCACAAAGGCTTTCGACCTCGGCAAGAAAGAGGTATCGAACTTCCTAATCGCGTCTGCGTTTTTCTGGGTTAACAAATATCATATCGACGCTCTGCGCGCCGACGCGGTGGCGGCTATGCTCTACACGAGTTTCGGGCGCACCGAATGGCGTCCCAACAAGGACGGCGGCGACTGGAATCTTGAAAGTTTCGAGTTCTTCCGCCACCTCAACAGCGTGCTCCGCAAGCGCACCGACGCGTTTATAATCGCGGAGGACAGCTCTATTATAGAGGGTATAACCGCGCCCGCTTCCAAGGGCGGTCTCGGGTTCGGGCTCAAATGGAATATGGGCTGGATGAACGACACTCTTAGATACGTCAAGAAAGACCCCGTCTATCGCAAGTATCATCATTGGCTGATGACGCACACGTTCGAATACATCTTCAACGAGAATTACATATTAGTGCTTTCGCACGACGAAGTGGTTTACGGCAAGGGCAGTATGTACGCGAAGATGCCCGGCAACCGTATGGATAAATTCGGCTCGCTCAAAAGCTTCTATACGATGATGATGGGTCATCCCGGCAAAAAACTTCTGTTTATGGGTCAGGATTTCGCGCAGGAAAACGAGTGGTATTTCAAGGAGAGCCTCGACTGGCACCTCTGTAACGACCCCGGGCACAGGGACGTTATGGACTGCTACCGCGCTCTGTTGAAGCTGTATCGCGAGCGCCCCGTCCTTTACGACGACAGCGGCAAAAACTCTTTCGAGTGGATAGAGAGCGGAGACGTTCAGCGCAGTATATTCTCGTTCATAAGGCGCAATCCCTGGAATTATAACGACGCGTTGGTTTTCGTATGCAATATGACCCCCGCGGGCTATTCCGACTACGGCGTCGGCGTGCCCGTCGACGGAAAGTACAAGCGGGTATTTTCCACCTATCCCGACGGCGGCGTCAGCGAAGCGGAAGCGGAAAAGGCGCTGTGCAACGGCAGACCTTACAAGCTGACCTTTACTCTCCGTCCGTTCGAGGCAATCATATTCGAAGCGCCCTATCACGAGAGCACCGAGGAAGAGAAAAAGAAGGAAAAGAATGCTAAAAACCGCGCTAAGCGCGAACATAAGCTGGTAAAGAACGACGATACGTTTATACCCAACGTTGAAGTGCCCGAAGAATTGAAGGAAAAAGACAAGAAGCCTGCAAAATCTTCCGCGCGCAAAAAGGCGGTCAAAAAGCAGTAAAATAAACTGAATTATACGAATGCGCGGAGCGGAAAGCTCCGCGCAATTTTTCGCTTTCAAATTTTGTGTCCGCATTTATTGACCTTCAAAAAAGGTTGTGATATAATTTTTACAATATCAATCTACCAAAACCTTAACGAAAAACCAAGGGATACAATATGACGGTACGACAATTACAGGACGAAATCATAACACTTAAAAAGCAGAACGGAACGTGTATTCTCGCTCACAGCTATATGTCGGAAGAAATATGCGAAATCGCGGATTTTACGGGCGACAGCTACGCGCTCGCCGTAAAGGCGAAAAACGTTCCCGAAAACAACGTAATTATGTGCGGCGTGCGCTTTATGGCGGAGACGGTGAAAATGCTCTCTCCCGAAAAGAGGGTATTTCTTGCAAACCCTGTCGCGGGCTGTCCTATGGCGGAACAGATGGATAAAGAGGTAATCGAAGAGGTCAAAAAGCTTTATCCCGATTATGCAGTGGTGGCTTACGTAAACACTACCGCAACCCTTAAAACCATAGCCGACGTCTGCGTCACAAGCTCTTCCGCGGTTAAAATATGCAGGGCGCTGCCCTATAAAAATATTTTGTTTATACCGGATATAAACCTCGGAACTTACGTCAAAGGGCAAGTCCCCGAAAAGAATTTCAAGCTTCTTTCGGGCGGCTGTCCCACTCACGCGAAGATAAACGAAGAGGAAGCTCTGGCGGCAAAAAAAGCCCACCCCGAAGCGCTGTTTCTCGTGCACCCCGAATGTAAGCCCGAAGTGGTAAAGCACGCGGACTACGTAGGCTCGACTACGGGTATAATGGACTTTGCAAAGAAATCGCAGGCGAAAGAATTTATCATAGGTACTGAAAATTCAATAGTCCAGCATCTGCAATTTGCTCAATCGGATAAAAAGTTTTATCCGCTTTCAAAGGACCTCGTCTGCCACAATATGAAGGCGACCACGCTTGCGGACGTATATAACTGCCTTAAAGGCGAGGGCGGCGAAGAGATGGTTATGGACGAAGAACTGATAAAAAGCGCCGTTAAATGTATCGACGAGATGATAAAATACGGCGGTTGATTTTACTATGCGTAAATTCGGCGAAGCAATCGCTGCGAAAAGCAGCGACTGTACCGTACGTATAATCTTTGCAGCATAATCTTTGCCGTTTATCGCAAAATTCTTATATGCGCAATATTTCAGGCGCAAGGAAAACTGTTATGATGATAACTACCAAGGGTAGAAACGCCCTTAAAATAATGCTCGACCTCGCCCAGAACGGCGACGGCGCGCCCGTTTCGCTCGCGGATATTGCCGAGAGGATAAAAGAGTCGCAGAAATACCTCGAAACTACCGTGTCCCAGCTTACGCAGAAGGGCTTGATTATATCCTCGCGCGGGAAGAGCGGCGGCTACCGCCTTGCAAAATCTCCCGAAGATATTACGATCGCGCAGATTATAACCGCGGCGGAAGGCTCGCTTGCGCCCGTATCCTGCCTGTATTCCGATAACCCCTGCGAAAATGCGGACAGGTGTCTCTCTCTTCCGCTTTGGAGAGAGCTGGACGAAGTTATTATGAATTTTTTAAACTCTAAATCTCTGTCCGATTTGCTTAAAAACGGCGATTCTGCCGCAGTGAAATAGCCGTGCGGCGCTAAAAACGTAAAAAAGAGAAAATTTTTAAAAATATTTATCGGCGAACGCTAATTCCTATTGACAAAATAGGAATTAATTTTTATAATTATATCATACTAAAAAAGTAGGAATTTGACGAAGGTAAGTACTTTGGATAAAGTTAAAACTATTTATGTGGACAACGCCGCCACGACGGCTATGAGCGATACGGCGATAGCCGCTATGCTGCCCTATATGAAGCAAGTGTACGGAAATCCGTCCTCCCTGCATACGGTTGGGCAGGTCGCCAAAGAGGCGCTCGACAAGGCGAGGGAAGAAATTGCCGCCTGTATAGGCGCAACCGCAAGGGAAATCTATTTTACTTCGGGCGGAAGCGAGGCGGACAATCAGGCGATTCGCACAGCCGCGTACAACGGCGCGTTAAAGGGCAAAAAGCATATAATTTCAACCGCTTTCGAGCATCACGCGGTGCTTCATACGCTGAAAAAGCTTGAAAAGGAAGGGTTTGAAGTTACCTATCTGGACGTACATTCCGACGGGCTGGTTACCGCGGAACAGGTGGCGGAGGCTATCCGCCCCGACACCGCGCTGGTTACGGTTATGTACGCCAATAACGAGGTGGGCACAATTCAGCCTATAAGGGAGATTGGCGCAGTCTGCCGCGAAAAGGGGGTTATTTTTCATACCGACGCGGTGCAGGCGGTTGGGCATATCCCCGTAAACGTAGAGGAGGACAACGCGGACTTGCTGTCCGTTTCCGCGCATAAGTTCCACGGACCTAAGGGCGTAGGTTTTCTCTATTGCCGAAAGAACGTGGTTTTACGCAACCTTATCGAAGGCGGCGCGCAGGAGCGCAATAAGCGCGCGGGCACGGAAAATCTGGCGGGCATATGCGCTATGGCGGCGGCTCTGAAAGAGGCGTGCGCGAATCTGGATAAAAATATGGCTAAGGAAAAGGAGTTGCGCGACAGGCTGATTGCAGGTCTTTCATCCATTCCCCATTCCAAGCTTAACGGCGACCGCGTCAAAAGACTGCCCGGAAACGTGAATATGTGCTTCGAGGGCATAGAGGGCGAAAGTCTGCTGCTTCTCCTCGACGCAAAGGGTATCTGCGCGTCGTCGGGTTCGGCTTGCACGTCTGGGTCGTTGGACCCCTCGCACGTTTTGCTCGCCTTAGGACTCCCGCACGAGGTTGCGCACGGTTCGTTGCGGCTTAGCCTTTCGGAATACAATACTCAGGAAGAAATCGATTATATTATACGCGAAGTTCCCAAAGTCGTGGAATATCTGAGAAATATTTCGCCCGTCTGGGAAGAGCTGGAAAAGGGCTTGCGCCCTCACTTGATTTAAGGATAAGAGGTATTAATATGGCATTATACAGCGAAAAAGTTATGGACCATTTCACTAATCCCAGGAACGTTGGCAAGATAGAGGACGCCGACGGTATAGGAGAGGTGGGCAACGCAAAGTGCGGAGATATAATGAAGATATATCTCAAAATCGAAAACGATATAATAGTAGACGTAAAGTTCAATACCTTCGGTTGCGGAAGCGCGATAGCATCGTCGTCTATGGCTACCGAAATGATAAAGGGCAAGCCGCTTTCTCAGGCGTTGGAGCTTACCAATAAGGCGGTAGCCGAAGCTCTCGACGGGTTGCCCGCTCACAAAATGCACTGTTCGGTACTCGCGGAAGAGGCTATCCGCTCGGCGATAAAGGACTATTACGACAGGCACGGAATAGCTTACGACAAGGCGCAGTTCCCCGACCACGACGACGAGGAAGAACACGCAATTCAGGAAGACTGATTTTTTGTCGAATATACGTTGACCCCCGCATATGCGGGGGTCAAATCGTAAAAGGACGGGAATAATCCTTTCGGAACGCCGAATCCCCGCGGCGCGCCGCGTATGCGCTATTGGCTTGATTTGTGCGTAACTGCGATTAGATATAGTTTTTACCTATCGCCAAGGATAGAATCAACGTAAAATCGCCGTTTCGTTTTTTGCACGAAAAGCGTTGAAGATATACTCCTTTTGTGGTAAAATAAGAAAAAGGAAGCAACATATATGAAGATTACAGATATTTTAAACGCGAAAAGCGCGGTTCTGTCGTTCGAGGTGTTCCCTCCGAAAACCGGAGATAAATTTGAAAGCGTAAAGAGCGCGATAGACGGCATCGCCTCTCTTTCGCCGGATTTTATGAGCGTAACCTACGGCGCGGGCGGAGGAACGAGCGCGTACACCGTGGCAATAGCGAAGCACGTGAAGGAAGATTTCAACGTAACGCCGCTTGCACATCTTTCCTGCATTTCGTCTAATAAGTCCGACGTGCGCGAAAAGCTTGTTCAGCTTAAAGAGCTGGGCATCGAAAATATTTTAGCTCTTCGCGGCGATTTGCCCAAGGATTTTTCGGGCAATCTCGATTATTCGTACGCGAACGAGCTTGTAAAGGAAATATCCGACTTCGGCGGTTTCTGCATAGGCGGAGCGTGCTACCCCGAAGGTCACCCCGAAAGCAAAACTCTGTTTTCGGATATAGAAAATCTCAAAAAAAAGGTGGACGCGGGCTGCTCCTTTTTAACCACGCAGATGTTTTTCGACAACGACGTATATTACAGCTTTTTGTCGAAGGTGCGCGAAGCGGGCATATACGTTCCCATAATCGCAGGCATAATGCCCGTAACCAACGGCGCGCAGATAAAGCGCTCTTTGTCGCTTTCGGGCGGCGTACTGCCCACGCGTTTTAAAAGGATAATAGACCGTTTCGGCGACGACCCGGAAGCTATGACTCAGGCAGGCATAGCTTACGCAACCGAGCAGATAATAGATTTATACGCCAACGGCGTAAAGGCGGTGCACGTTTATTCTATGAATAAACCGCACGTAGCCGCGGCGATAAAGGCGAATCTTTCATACATAATATGATTAAATTTCTTGAAGGACAAGTTGAATTTATCGACCGCAAGGAAACTCTGCGCTATCTGGGCTATAAGGCGTCGGACGTATGCGAGGGGGAAGCTCTTTCGCTTATCGAGGAGTGCGAGAGGGAAGTCCTCGCCGTGCAGAAACTGCGCGCGGTATACGGTATTTACGGCATAGTACGGGGGCAATCGCTCGATTTGGGCTTTGCAAAAGTAAACAGCAGGGCTTTGGCGATCAATCTTGAAGGGTGCGATAAAATAATTCTGTTCGCAGCGACGGCAGGTGCGGGAATAGACAGGCTGATAGTCAAATACAGCCGTATATCTCCTGCGAAAGCGGCTGTAATACAGGCTATGGGCGCGGCCCTCGTCGAGCAGTGGTGCGACGAAATTTGCAGAATCTTCCGGGAGGAATACGGCGCGAACAAATCTCGCTTTTCGTGCGGATTCGGCGACCTGCCTCTGTCGCTTCAACGCGACGTATTCGCCGCCCTTTGCGTCACGAAAAATTTAGGCATAACCCTTTCCGACGATTGTTTTATGACCCCTACAAAGTCGGTTACCGCGATTGTGGGTATTAAGGAAAAGAAATGAAGTTAGAAGAAAAACTCGAAAAAGGAATACTGTATTTAGACGGCGCGATGGGTACTCAACTTCAAAACGCCGGTCTTTCTCTGGGCGAACTGCCCGAAGAGTGGAACTTATCTCACCCCGAAAGGATAACGGCTGTGCACCGCGCCTATTTTGCCGCAGGGAGCGACGCGGTATATACCAACACTTTCGGCGCGAACAGTTTAAAATTCGGCGACCGTACGGAAGAGATAGTCGCCGCGGGCGTTAAATGCGCCGTCGCGGCGAGAGAGGGCTTCGCGGATAAATTCGTAGCGCTGGATATAGGCTCTCTCGGCAAGCTTTTAAAGCCTTTGGGCGAGCTGGAATTCGAGGACGCCGTAAGCATTTTTAAGCGCACTGTCGCCGCAGGCGCGAAGGCGGGCGCGGACCTTGTGGTAATCGAAACTATGAACGACGTCTACGAACTCAAAGCCGCGGTTATAGCGGCAAAAGAGGCGTGCGATTTGCCCGTGTTCGCTACTCTCGTTTTCGGCAAGGACGAAAAGACGATGACGGGCACTTCTCCCGAAGCCGCCGTCGCTTTATTGGAAGGGTTAGGGGTTGCCGCGCTCGGAATCAACTGCTCGCTCGCGCCTGCGGAAATGCAGTCTGTGGCGGAGCGTATGATAAACGTAGCCTCCGTTCCCGTAATAGTAAAACCCAACGCGGGACTTCCGTCGTCGCAGGGAGGGAAGACTACCTATTCGCTCGGCGCGGAGGATTTCGCCGCGCAGATGAAAGATATAGTAAATATCGGCGCGAGGGTAGTCGGCGGTTGTTGCGGCACGACTCCCGAATATATCGAAATGCTTGTAGCCGCTACCCGCGACTTGCAGGCAAAACCAGTAGAAAAGAAAAATTTAACCGTAATTTCTTCATACACGCAGGCGCGTTATTTTGGGGATATTCCCGTACTAATCGGCGAAAGGATAAACCCGACGGGCAAAAAGCGGCTTAAACAGGCTCTTAAAGAAAACGATATGGCGTATATTCTCGGAGAAGCCGTAAGTCAAGCCGAAAAGGGCGCGCACGTGCTCGACGTGAACGTGGGATTGCCTGAGATAGACGAGGCGGATATGCTCGAACGCGCGGTATGCGAAATTCAGGCGGTAACCGACCTGCCCTTGCAACTGGATACCTCCGACCCTGTCGCTATGGAGCGCGCTATGCGCCGCTACAACGGCAAGCCGCTGGTCAATTCGGTCAACGGTAAGCGCGAAAGTATGGAAGCGGTGTTTCCGCTCGTAAAGAAATACGGCGGAGCGGTCATTGCGCTGACTCTCGACGAAAACGGTATTCCCGATAGAGCGGAGGGCAGAATAGCTATCGCCGAAAAAATTATAAATTGCGCAAAAGAGTACGGGATATACCCCAACGAACTCATTTTCGACCCCTTAGCGATGGCTGTTTCGGCGGACGGCGGCGCGGCGGTGGCGGCTCTGGAAGCTCTTAAATATATAAGATACAATCTTGGTTGCAACACATCTCTCGGCGTTTCAAACATTTCTTTCGGATTGCCCAACCGCGACTTTATCAATTCTACGTTTTTCGCTATGGCGCTTAACTGCGGACTGTCGGCTGCGATAATGAACCCCAATTCGCAGGAAATGATTAAAACCTATAAGAGCTTTCTTGCTCTCTCGGGTAAGGACGAAAACTGTCTGGGTTATATCGATTACGCGACGAGCGTTACCGCAAGCGAAATAGTAGTCGGCTCTTCCGCCTCGAAGGGCAAGGAAGAGGGCGAAAAAGATCTGAAATATTTTATAATCAAAGGGTTGAAACGCGAGGCGGGCGCAAGCGCGGGTAAACTATTAGAGACGCTCGACCCCCTGGAAGTTATCAACAGCCGCATAATTCCCGCGCTCGACGAAGTGGGCAAGGGCTTTGAAAACAAGACGGTGTTTCTCCCTCAGCTCCTTATGTCGGCAGAAGCCGCGTCTTGCGCTTTTGACGTGATTAAGGGCAGATTTTCGGGCGGAGGCAACGCGAAAAAGCTTAAAATAGTGATAGCTACCGTAAAGGGCGATATTCACGATATAGGTAAAAATATCGTCAAAACCCTGCTGGAAAATTACGGTTTTACGGTGTGCGACCTCGGGCGCGACGTCCCTCCCGAAAAGGTGGTTAAGGCGGTTAAGGATACCAAAGCCGCTCTTTGCGGACTGTCAGCCCTGATGACGACTACGGTCTGCTCTATGGAAGATACAATAAAGCTTCTGAGAACCGAATGTCCTGACTGCAAGGTTGTAGTAGGAGGAGCGGTGCTCAATCGCAGCTATGCGGAAGCAATAGGGGCGGACAAGTACTGCAAAGACGCAATGGAAACTGTGCGCTACGCAGAGAGTCTGGAAAAGAGTTTTGCATAAATTAAAATTAATTTTGAATTTTTTGGGATTTAGGTAAAATTGTTCTTTAAATTAGTTGCTTTAAACATTTGCTTGGTTTATAATAACATCGTAGACAAATTCAGCGGACGGACGCAAAAAAGCGGTCAATTCTCGGAATTGAGATGAGGTAAAGCGATAATTTGTTTAATAACTCAATCGGGAAAAAGTTATGACCATTACTAATGCGGTAATTTTCAGGATAAACCAGTTGCTTAAAGACAGAAAGATGACTAAAAGACAGCTTGCTCAAAGCGGTGGAATATCCGAGGGAACGCTTGCAAGCGTCTATAAGCAGATAGCCCGCGGGGTAAGCCTGAAAACAATTTACGCCATATCGAAAGGATTCAGTATGACAATGGCGGAATTTCTCGATGACGACGTTTTCAGACAAATAGAAATTGAAGAATAATTTTTGAGGCGACAGACTATGGTCTGTCGCCTTTTTACCGCGATAGGTTGCGCGCCGTGTTGCGCGCGTAAGGATTTTTACAAATTTGTTGACTATCGTCAAGGCGTGTGATATAATTTACCTATAATTGCAAATGAGTTTGAATTTTTGCGGCGGGTTGATTTTACGCGGCGCGCCGCACGGTTCGGGTTTTGGAGTTATTATGAGTAAACCTCGCGTTTTATTTCCGTACACGGAAGCGGGGCTGGGGCATATAATGCCTATGAACAGCATCGCGGACGAATTTGAAAAACTTTACGGCGACAAAGTAGAGTGCGTGCGCTCTAAATTCTTTTCCGAAACGGGAGAACAGTGCCTTATCAATTATGAAAAACACCTGACGGACGGCGTCAGACAATACAATAAACACCCCTCTCTCGGTTTTTTTGCCACGTTCAATATGGATTTCTGGGGTACAACCATCTCTTCCTGGGGGGCGGTCGTATATATAGAACCCGACGCGGCGGAGGCGGCAAAGAAGCATATGAAGGAGCTGAACGCGGACCTTGTCGTCAGCACGCATTGGGCTACCAATTACTACGCTATGCACTTGGAGGACCGTCCTTTGACGGCTATGTATTGCCCCGACGCAAAGATAAACACTCTATTCCGCTATCCTTGCGATCTTACCCTTCTGTCGATGCCGACAGGGTATGACCGCGCGATTAAAATGCACAAGCGCAGATACAACAAAGAGAATATCAAGCGCGTTCCCTTCCTTATCAGGAGCGAGGCGTTCGACGTGCCCCTCGACAAAAAGGCGAACAGGAGAAAACTCGGTTTCGACGAAGATAAGTTTACGGTAGTCCTCGCCGACGGAGGCTACGGCGTAGGAAAAATGCAACCTATGGTGGAAGAGCTGCTCGAACGCGACCTCGACATCAACGTCGTTCCCGTCTGCGGAAAAAACCAGAGCCTTTACGACTATTTCAGGACGCTTAAAAGCAAGGGGCATACCTCGTTTTATCCCATAGGGCTTGCCGATAATATGCTTGAAATTATAGCGTCCGCAGATTTATGCAGCGGCAAGAGCGGAGCTTCGATGATGGCTGAACCCTGCTTTTTCGGCGTGCCCCAACTGATCACCCATTACGCGACGGATATAGAGCGCTGGATAGGAAAGTATTATATAGAGCAGGTGGGCAGCGCCATAAAGTGCTTTAAGGTCAAAAAGGCGGTCGATATAATTCAGGAATTCGCCGCAGATCCCGAAAAGCTTAAACCTTATTCGGAGAGGGCGCTTTCTCAGAGGAACAACTACGGCGCGGAGATGTGCGCGAGATATATTTTCGGGCTGTTGTGCACTAAATTTCCCGAATTGAAGGACGGAACCGAACTTTACTGACCCCGACGATTATATACGTCATAAAATTTTAACGATAAATGCGGGCGCGTTTGTTTTTGCAAACGCGCCCGTATTTTCTATTGCTTGCACAGTTTGGTTAAAAACATATTAGGCGCGCGGACGGCTTGTACCGTCCGCGCGCTCTTTTGCATAAAAGCGGAAGGACAAGAATACTAATATATAAATAATTTTCGGGGTAAGTTATGCTTAAATACGGCTATATGAGCGCAAAGCGCGTCCTTGCAGAGGTGCGCTCTGACGAAAACGGGCTTTCCGACGAAGAGGCGGCTCGCCGCCTATCCTCAGACGGTCCGAACAGCATCGAAAAAAAGTCCAAAAATCCGGCGGTGAAGGTTTTTTTCTCGCAATTTAAAGACGTAATGACAATTCTGCTTATCGCGGCTGCGGCAATTTCCGCGATTATCGCTTTTGTTTCGGGCGATTCGGGCGGACTGACGGATACGTTTATAATTCTCGCTATAATTATGCTCAACGCGGTCGTCGGCGCGGTTCAGCAATACAGGGCGGACAAGGCGATAGAAGGACTTAAAAAGCTCTCTGCGACCTATGCGCACGTCAGGCGGGGCGGAGAAATAATCAAAACTGAAAGCTCGAAAATAGTGATAGGGGACGTAATATGCCTCGAAGAAGGCGACCTTGTGCCCGCCGACTGCCGCATACTTTCGGCTAACGGATTGAAGTGCGACGAGTCTGCCTTAACCGGCGAATCGACAGGCGTAGAAAAACGCGAGGGTGTAATAGTTCAGCCCTCCGCGCCTGTAAGCGCTATGTATAATATGCTTTTCGGCTCTACTTTCGTGCTCAGCGGAAACGCTACGGCGGTGGTTACGGGTACGGGCAGGAATACGCAGATAGGCGAAATCGCGGATATGCTCGAAGGCGAGAGCAAGGACAAAACTCCTCTGGAAAAAAGTCTGGATAAGCTGGGTAAGGTTATTTCCGTATTCGTTCTCGCCGTCGCCGCGGCTGTGTTCTTAATAGGGGTTTTTCTGCGCGGCACTCCGCTGATTAAGGGCTTCATGACCGCCGTAGCGGTCGCCGTAGCCGCCATTCCCGAAGGCCTGCCTGCCGTGGTTACCGTAATTATGGCGATGGGCGTTCAGCGTATGAGCAAAAAGAACGTCATAATCCGCAAGCTTAAATGCGTCGAAACGCTGGGCGGGTGCAGTTGCATATGCACCGATAAAACGGGCACTCTCACGCGGAACAGAATGAAAGTGACCGAAATATTTACCGACTTCAAAAGCCGTTCAACCGAGGATATTGCGGGGGTAAATCCGCTTTTATACCAAGCCATAGCCGTTTGTACGCACGTCAAGGGCGAAAAGGGCGCGTACAGCGGAGACCCGACAGAAGTGGCATTGAAGAATTTGCAGGCGCAGGCGGAATATGAATGCGATTTTGTTCCGCTCGGCGAAATTCCGTTTACTTCGGAAAGAAAGATGATGTCGGTTGCGGCGACGGTGAAGGGCAAGAGTATTCTTTTCGTCAAGGGCGCGCCGGACGTTCTCATAAAGAAGTGCGAATACGTAAACGTAAACGGCTACGTGCGCAAGACGACGGAAAGGGATATAAGGCGTATTATCGAGGAGAACGACCGTATGAGCGACGGCGCTCTAAGAGTGATAGCCTTCGCCTGCCGCGACGGCGCGGATACGGTGGAGGAAAACCTGACTTTCATAGGCTTGTGCGGAATGATAGACGGTCTTAAAAAGGGTGTCGTGCAGGCCGTTTCCGACTGCAAAGCCGCGGGGATAACTACCGTTATGATAACCGGCGACCACGCGCGCACGGCGTTTGCGATAGCTAAAAAGGCGGGCATAGCCGAAAGCTTCGACCAGGTCGTTTCGGGCGAGCAGCTCGATAAGATGAATAAGAGCGAGCGCGTCGCCGCAATCAAGCGTTGCAAGGTGTTCGCCCGCGTTTCGCCGTCGCATAAAAATCTTATAGTAAAGGTGAAAAAATCCGCCGGGGAGGTCGTGGCTATGACGGGCGACGGGGTGAACGACGCGCCTCCCGTAAAATCGGCGGATATAGGGGTGGCAATGGGCAAAAGCGGAACCGACGTTACCAAAAGCGTAGCGGATATGGTCATCGCGGACGACAATTTCGTAACCATAGTTTCCGCCGTAAAGGAAGGCAGAAGAATATCTTCCAACGTAAAAAAGACTTTGCAGTTTTTTCTGTCCACCAACCTTGCGGAGGTGTTTGCCATACTGTTCGCTACGATAGCGTTTTTCAAAAGCGATTTTCTTCTTTCTACCCAACTTTTGTGGATAAACCTGATTACCGACAGCTTCCCCGTTCTCGCGCTCGGCGCGGAAAAGGGAGACCCCGACGCGATGATCAGACCGCCCGAACGCGCCGAAAAAGCCGTGTTTAACGCGTATTCGGTGACTTATATAGTCGTTTCGGCGGTATATATGTCGGGGGTTACCGTGGCGCTCTTCGCGTTTGCGCTCGCCGCATACGGCAACGCCGCCGCAACCACTATGACCTTTCTGTGCGTTTCTTTTACCGAACTGTTCCACGCCTTCAACGTGCGTACGGAGAGGCGTTCTGCGTTCGGTAAAGGCGCGCTGTCCAATCAAATACTGCTCGTTACAGTAATTGTAGGTATCGCTGTGAACGTAGGGCTGTGCTTTTCTCCGCTCGCTTCCGCTTTCGGACTCTGCCGCCTCGGCGCGTTGCAATGGCTGTACGTTTTTATTTCTTCTCTTTCGGTAGTGGCGTTCGGAGAGGCGTACAAATTCGCCGCTTCGCGCATATCCGCGGCGAGAAAAAGGCGTGTCCGCAAATAACAACTTGCTCAAATAACGGCGCGAGAAAAATACGTGCGCGAGAAAAATACGTGCGCGAGAAAAATACGTGCGCGA